>CALHQJ010000020.1 GCA_938036545.1 uncultured Clostridium sp.
CGCCCAGGGCGGGGAAATCACCGTCGACGGCGACCTGGTCACGATCCCCGTGGTGTCCTGTTACTCGGTAATTAAGTCCAAGATGGCCGGAGATTCCAGCGTGGATATGAAAACCGGCACTCCGTTGGCAATCGGAGCGGCTGCAGGCGGTATTGTCGGAAAAATGATGTTCCAGTACTTATCCAATATGTTCGCAGATAAGGACATGGTTGGAGCAGTTCAGGCAGGCTGTCTGATGATTATTACCCTGGGAACCCTGATTTATACCATTAATAAATCCAAGATTAAAACCCATAATCTGACAAATGTGGCAGTGTGTCTGATTATCGGCTTGGTATTGGGAATCTTATCTTCTTTCTTAGGAATTGGCGGAGGCCCCATTAACCTGGTAGTGCTGTTCTATTTCTTTTCTATGGATACCAAAACAGCAGCAGCCAATTCCCTGTACATTATTTTATTCTCCCAGATTACCAGTCTGGCTAATACGGTGCTGACCCATACGGTTCCCGAGTTTGATATTGTTCTGTTAGTTCTCATGGTAGTTGCAGGAATCGGCGGCGGCATGGCAGGACGATCAATTAACAAAAAGATTGATTCCGATACAGTAGACAAGCTGTTTATCGGTCTGATGATTGTGCTGATTTTAATTAATATTTATAATATTTACCGGTTTATGGCTTAAAAAGCTTATAGTAAAGCTCCCTTCCTCAAAGGCGGATACCCTTAGAGAGAAAGGGAGCTTTTTCCTGTACACAGCTTCCAAAATGCCTGTCCCGCTAAAGACATGGGATACTGGGGATTTTGAACGGCGCAGATTTGACGGGGAGGCACAAAGCAGTCCAAGTCCAGCTTAATCAGCCGTTTGCTATCTAAAAAGTCCTGTGCAAAATTTTCCGGCACAAGAGCCAGCCCCAGATTTTCTTCGGCCAGAGGACAAAGCAGATCCGTGGTAGGAAGTTCGATGTCTGCAGGAAGGGAAAGGCCCTGTTTGGAAAACAGCTGTTCCCAAAACTCTCTGGTTGCAGTTCCCTGTTCGGTACAGATAACAGGATAGGATAACAGATCAGCCAGAGCTAGATTATGGCCTTCCAGAAATGAAAAAGCAGGTCCGGCTACGACAATATCCTGAAAGCTGGCCAGATGGCTGACAAGAAAATCGTCCTCTTTCGGAATCGGAGAAATAACTACGGCAAAATCCAAATCTCCGTTTTTCAGGGCAGCCACAGCGCTGATAGCGGTAAAAGACTGGATACGGAATTTAATGGACGGGAAGGTTTCATGGAACTGGCGGAAGCGGGGCAGGAGGTAGTTATGGAGAGTCATTTCACTGGCGCCAAGCCGGATAGTGCCGGAATCCATGGCCTGCAGGCTGCTTAACTCATTTTCTGCGGCAAAAATGTGCTGACAGGCTTTGGAAATGTGCCGGTAGAGCACCTCCCCTTCCGGTGTCAGCAGGATTCCCTTTTTGGAACGGATAAACAGGGTACAGCCTAAATCGTGTTCCAGATTTTGAATACAGCGGCTGACCGTAGGCTGGGAGAGAAACAGCTTTTGGGCGGCCAATGTGATGCTGCCGGAAGAGGCGGCGTAGTAAAAGACCTTATAATAATCGAAACTGGTGCTCATAAATCCTCCAATCTATAGATAAAAGCTATGGATAAATACAAAAAATAGTATTATCCAAAAATATATGAATCTAGTATAATGTACCAGGGTCAATTTGACAACAAATTACGAATGTAAAAATGTAACGATTAAAAACAGGAGTGTATGGGTATGAATAAGGATTTAACGCAGGGAAGTCCTGCAAAGGTATTATGGATGTTTACCATCCCAATGTTTGTCAGTGTGATTTTCCAACAGATGTATAACATTGCAGACAGCGTGGTAGCCGGAAAATTCGCCGGAGAAGATGCGCTGGCGGCAGTGGGGGCTTCTTACCCCATTACCATGATTTTTATGGCTGTGGCAGTGGGAAGCAACATTGGCTGTACAGTGGTGATTTCCCAGCTGTTTGGAGCAAAACGGTTTGGGGAATTGAAAACAGCAGTAACAACTACGTTACTGTCCAGCACTGTGATTAGCTGTATTTTAATGGCGCTGGGTTTGATTTTTTGCCGTCCCATGCTGTCCGGACTTCAGACGCCGGCCAACATTTTTGATGACGGAGCGCTGTATTTAAACATTTATATCGGCGGATTTTTGTTCCTCTTTCTCTATAATGTGAGCACAGGTATTTTTACCTCTCTGGGAGATTCCAGAACGCCTCTTTATTTCCTGATAGGATCTTCTTTGGGAAATATTGCATTAGACTTAATCTTTGTAATCGTATTTCACTGGGGGGTGGCAGGGGTGGCCTGGGCCACCTTCCTGGCCCAGGGAGCGGCCTGCATTCTGGCGCTGGCGGCTTTGAAAAAACGGATGAAAACAGTTTTGTCAGAAGAAAGGGCGCCTCTTTTTTCCTGGGACATGTTAAAGCGGATTAGCGTAGTAGCAGTTCCCAGCATTTTGCAGCAAAGTTTTATTTCTGTGGGAAACCTGTTTATTCAGAGCCTGGTAAACAGCTTCGGATCTTCAGTCATTGCAGGCTACTCGGCTGCGGTCAAATTAAATACCTTTACCATTACCTCCCTGACAACACTGGGAAATGGCCTTTCCAGCTTTACGGCCCAGAATATCGGGGCAGGAAAAGTCGATCGGGTAAAGAGCGGCTTTAAAGCCGGACTTGGAATGGGGCTTTTAGCAGTAACAGCCTTTTTTGCAGTATATTGGTTCTTCCCAGAAGCAGTTATGCACATTTTTATGGAAGAATCGGGCGGACTGGCTATGCAAACTGGAACAGAGTTTTTGAAAATTGTATCTCCATTTTATATCGTTATAATGGGTAAGCTAATTGCAGACGGCGTTATCAGGGGGGCTGGATGCATGAAGCAGTTTATGATTGCCACATTTACAGATTTGATTCTTCGTGTTATGCTATCTTATATACTGGCTGTTCCTATGGGATCAGCGGGAATCTGGCTGTCTTGGCCTATAGGCTGGTCCATTGCAGCTGTGATTTCCATTGGATTTTACCTGCAAGGCAGGTGGAAACAATCCGGTCTGGTTTAGAAGCATAAGAGAGAGTGAGGAACTGAACATGGTACATCAGGTACTTCCGGTACAGGTTGCCGGAGAAGAAAAAGAAGGAAGATTATATACGTATTTATGGGATTCGTCAGAAGAACTGGCCCTTGGAAAAAAGAGGCCTTTAATTCTTCTGTGCCCAGGAGGCGGCTATCAGAGAACCTCTGACAGGGAAGCAGAGCCAATGGCTCTTACCTTTATGGCAATGGGCTACCATGTGGCGGTACTTCGCTATTCCTGCGGAGAAGATGTCCATTATCCCACAGCGCTGCTTCAGCTGGCCAGGGCTGTGGCAATGGTACGGGAACATGCAGAACAGTGGGGAGTCCAGAAAGACAAGATTATCGTACAGGGCTCTTCTGCCGGAGGCCATCTGGCAGCCAGCCTGGGCGTATTCTGGAAAAAGAAGCAGATGTTGTGGAAATTCTTCGGTGCAGAGGCAGAAGATGTAAAGCCCAATGGCCTGATGCTTTCTTATCCGGTAATTACGGCTGGGGAATTTGCACACCGTCCCAGCATTGACCGGCTTTTAGGAGAAAATCTTACCAACTGTGAGAGGCTGCTGGAAGAGCAGTCATTAGAAAAGCACGTCAGTGAAGACGTGCCTGTAACCTTTTTGTGGCATACCTTAACGGATGAAACCGTACCGGTAGAAAATTCATTGTTATTTTTATCTGCCTTACGCAAAGCTCATGTGCCAGCGGAATTTCACCTTTATCCAGAAGGGGGGCATGGTGCAGCCCTGGCAAACCGCCTGACCATGGGGCCAGGCGGAAAAGGACTTGCAGAAGGCTGTGAAAGCTGGATTGAACTGGCAAAGACCTGGCTTTACCGCTATTTTCCATGGGATGGGGAATAGGAGATTACCAGTACAGCTCCCAATCCTTTAATGTGCGGATTAAGGCTTCCATGTAGAAGTAATCGCCCCAGGTATTGCATTCATCTACACCGCGGTTCTTACAGGTATTTTCCTTGGAATCGCGGGCGTAGGTTCCGTGAAGCAGAATGCCGTTGGATTTCTTATAATTGCCGTTTGCACAGTGATCGATCAGTGCACGCAGCATCTTGTCAGCAGCTTCCAGATAGGGGGCTGCTTTTTCTTCGTCCAGATATTTGCACATCTCGTAGATACCGCAGATTGCGATAGCAGAAGCGGAAGAGTCTCTAGGCTCGCTGCTTCCGGTATCGAAGTCGAAATCCCAGTAAGGTACTAAGTCTTCTGGCAGATGCTCGATGAAGTAATCTGTAACCTCAAAGAACAGATCCAGATATTCCGGATTTTTTACATAACGATAGCTCAATGCAGCACCGTAGATACCCCATGCCTGTCCTCTTGCCCATGCAGAACCATTGCGGTTGCCCTGGTGAGTAACGCCGTAAGTAGGTTCTCCGGTATTTACATCAAAGAAGTGGGTGTGATAAGTAGAATGATCCGGTCTTACCAGGCACTTCATAGCAGTCTGGATATGAGCTTTAGCCTTGTCTGCATAGGAGTTGTCTCCGGTTACTTCAGTTGCCCAGTAAAGCAGAGGCAGGTTTAACAGACAGTCAATGATTAAGCGGTATTCCTTTGGCTCTCCAGGATTGCCCCAGGCCTGAAGGAAGTTACCGACGGTACGGAAACGCTCAGCCAGATGATCGGCTGCTAAAAGAGCGGCTTTCTTTGCGATTTCACTGCCAGTCAGTTTATATGCAGCTACACAGGAAAGACTGTATAAGAATCCCATATCGTGATGGTTCACGTCAATTTTCTGCTCGATTCTCTCTAAGAAGCTCTGTGCCTGGATTAAAGCAGCTTCTTTGAATGCTTCATCACCGGTGTGCTCGTAAGCCAGCCAGATACAGCCAGTCCAAAAGCCGGTGGTCCACTCAACGTTTTCTGTTGGCTCAAAGAAACCGTCAAAAGAGTTGGAGGACTTAAAGTGATGGGTAAACTCACCCAGACTTTCGCGGACGATATTTACGGCGCTGTCCATGGCTGCTTTGCGCATGGAATCATCAGTTCCTGGATACTGTTTAATAGAAGTAAATGTTTGAGACATAAGAATCTCCTTTCATAATAAAATGATTTATTGATTGCGGATCCTATCCTGGTAGGCTTTCGGACTGATGCCTACATATTTGTTAAAGACCCGAATAAAACTGTTGGAAGAATTAAAACCTACCAGAGCGCTTAAATCTACAATTTTTATGGCAGGGTTTTCAGATAGGATTTCTTTTGATTTTTCAATTCGGTAACGGTTTAAGAAATCCTTGAAATTGTTGTCGCTTAACTGTTTAAATAAAATACCGCAGTACTTGGGTGATATATTTAAGTAATCCGCCAAATCGGCAAGCATAATGTCCTTTTGGTAATTTTCGTATATATAGTGGAGCATTTTCTCTAACAGCTCGTGATCCTGGCTGCTTTCTTTTTTCTTAACCGTCCGGATGATTTCTTCCAGAATCTCCTTAATCTCAATAAAGACTGCAGAATCATTCCAATGGTTATACAGGTATCGATAGTCTATCTTTCTGCCTAAAAAATCCTCCGGAATGGTTTTCATCTCCTGGAAAATACGGGAAATTGTACCGATAAACGCATAAATCAGATTTTGCAGAGTCTCTTTTGACAAATCCTTATCCCGTATATTTTCTCGGATCATATTTTCAAAAATAACAATAGCCTCTTCTTTACCGTCAATTGCACACTGAATCAGCCGGTTTTCCATCTGCAGTGGGTAAGAGTAAGTAACTGCGTCAATGGAAGAGATTTCTTCATAAGAAATCAGCCTAGACTTGGAGTGAAGATACCGGAAATCCAGAATTCGCAGCGCTTCCTGATAGCAGGTGTGAAGCTGGGCCAGGCCATTGTGGATGGAAGAAAGCACAATTCTGTGGTCAGAATTTTCCAGACCCTGAATAGTTTCCATCTGGCGCAGAAGCTGATTTAAAAGCATACGGGCATTTTCACTGGAAGAAGTCCTTACAATCAGGGCATACCGGTTGTAGTCCAGATTAATATAAATTAAATCGTCCCGTTCCAAAGACGCGTCATAGGCCAGGCTTTTTTGCAGAGAAATTTCCTGAAAGCCCAAATCATCTTCGGAGCGGAGAGTCTCTCCAATGGCAACGCAGTAGTCGGCGTCTGGATTATCAAACTGGCTCAGGTATTCCGGATCAATATGTTGTGAGAAAAGCAGCTCTTTGTAAGTCTGGATAGACAACAGAGAGTTGTTTTCCTCTATGGTATTGCTCAGGAGAGTGCCAAGTTCTGTAATTTTTTCCAGGTTACTCCGAAAGACGGCAAATTCATCTACGCAGCCAGATTGTTCCGGAGACGGGGCTGCGGACTCGATCAATTCCTTTACAGGGTGATAGAGCTTTTGGGAAAGAAGCCGTGCAAACAGCAGGGAACAGGCAATAATGACAAATACAATTAGTCCAAACAGCAGCATACGCTCTAAATGCAGCGGAAGCGGAGGGTACCAAAGCGCAAGATAGCATTGGAGGGGCCCGATTTCCGCTACTAAAAAGTACTGGTCATCCAGAAACCGGGGATGCCGGAAAGACGTATCTTTGCCGGATTCCAGCAGGGTGCTGTATAAAAATGCGCTGTTATCTGCAGTTTCCTGGGAATTATCGGAATATGCAAAAATACGGTCATGATTATAGAGAAAAAATCCGCTGGCAAGGGAATCGTTAATGATAGACTTTTTGGGTATGGTGACAAATAAAAGCAGCGGGTTTTGTTTGCGTTTCTCTTTCAGAATATACTGGATGGACGTCAGTTCCCCTGTTTGGGGATGGTAAACCGGAAGAAATAAAGGCTCATCATAATTATGAAAGTAATCGATAATCTGCAGATACTGCTGTTGGGTAAGTCCATGGGTCTGACAGTAGGTTGCAGACGTCATAGACTGATTCGGCATTAATACCATGTCGGTGACAATACCGTTGTATGCCTTGGGATTTAACGGCGTTGCTGCCAGTTCATATTCAACCTGTACCAGGTCAGTGGTAATGGTATTCAGTCTCTGGGATGCGTTAATGGCATGAAAATGGAATGATTCCAGAGAGTCTGCATCTGCCCACCTGGCAAGTTCCGGGCTTTTCAGGCAGTCTCCCACAGACTGAACGATAATGCTGGAGGAGATCGCAGAGGCAGATTCCTGCGCTCTGGCAGCCTGCTCCAGGTAATAGGAGTAATTTGAACGGGACTGCAGCTGGAGAAACCATCCAGTAACAATGCATAATATCAGAGCCGTCAGAATGGCAGACCAGGTAAGCAGGCGGTATAGGCTTTTTCCATATATTCCGCGTAAATGCATGGTATCATTCCTCTATTTATTAGTTCTCAGGCTTGCTGCGTAGTCCTCTACTGCACTTGAACCTTCATGGAAGTGGAAGCCAAGAGGGTGCTTCCGGTATTTTCCGGCATCGGAACAGGCAAGGGTTAAAAAGTCATCGTTGGTTTTCTTTAAATGATCTGCCAAAAGCTGGCGGTAATGTTCCAGCACGGTTTCATAGAGCGGATTGCGGGCCAGGTTTACCTTTTCCAGCCGGTCGTTTTTCAAATCAAACAGTTCTTCGCTGTCCGGTTCCAGATAGCAGACATATTTGTAGGTTTCATCACAAATCATACGTCCCGGTATAGTATAGTCACGGAACTCGTCATGCCACTCTGCGGCAGCATACAAAGAAGCGCTGCGATGGGTTTTCTTTGTCAGTGCGTCTATCTGGCTGCAGCCTTCCAGGGAAAGGGCCTGCTGAGGCTGAATATGGGAGTAATCCAGCATGGTAGGAAGCAGATCCAAAAGGGAGGCCACGCCGTCTACCCTGCGGGATTCCCTGTTGCCTGGAAGAGAGAACAAAAGCGGTACCCGGTTGCTTTCCTCATAAAATACGCCGTATTTGGTAACCATGTGGTGGGCAGCCATGCCTTCGCCATGATCAGCAAAGAAGATAATGGCGGTATCGTCTGCTTTTCCGCTTCGCTCTAAAGCGTCCAGAATCTCGCCGATCTGTTTGTCCGCCATAGCCAGGTAATAATAATAGGCATACAGATAATACTGGTAGTCCTGGGCAGTCCAGTGGCTGGCATGGCGGAGACGCCTGTGGGCGCAGCACAGATACTGGATAAATTCCGGGCGGTTGGCAATGTCGTCAAAGTCAAAGTTTTCTGGAAGAGGAGGCAGCTCCCTGTCCAGCTCAAAGGTATCCGGATTCAGGCCATCCTTATTTTCTCCAATATAACCGCAGATATTATGAGGGTTTTGGAGATCTGCCACGGCCAGAAACGGAGTTTCCAGCTTTCCGGCTTCGCTGTCCAGCCAGGAAACCGTCTTTCTGGTAGTATCTACATCCAGGTAGGTTTCGTAGTCAAAATTAATGGACGGATTGGTTCTGGGAATTACCACTTCCTCAGAGGGGATTACGTCAAAACCTCTCAGAGCGCCATAGTCATGGGTCTTTCCGAAATGGACACAGGTGTAGCCAGCTTCAGAAAAAAGGTCTCCCATGGTAGGAATGTCAGCGGAAAGTGCAGGGAAGGTTTTGGGATCTGCCTGGCTGTCTCCTTTATAAAAGGGAAGTCTCTGGACTGGAAGATTGGTACGGACATTGGTTTCATGGGGATATTTCGATGTCCAAAAAGATGCCCTGGCCGGCTGACATAACGGACAGGGAGTATATGCATATTCAAAAACGGTAGAGCGGGCTGCCAGTCTGTCTAAATTAGGAGTTTTGGAATATGTATTTCCATAAAAACTTAAGGCGGCCGCAGATAGCTGGTCACAAATAATGAGTAAATAATTTGGCTGATTCATAAAAATTCCCTTTCTCCAAACTACACACGTGTGCTTGGAAAACTTTAATAAAAATAGTATCCATTTATAGTAATATAATACAAAAAGTACCAAAAATCAATATAATATAGACCTTTGGTGATATGATTGAAAAATGGTGATCAATAAAATGGGCAATAGAGGAGGATTTGAAAAGTGTGGATTTACAAGGGTTCGATAAGGGGTTATAGTGAAATTACCGTTAAGGCAGCGGTGTGCACACTGAATAATCTGTAACAGTTTAGCCATGCATCTTCTTGCCCGCTGTAAGCGTGCAAGAAGCGTCGGGCGTCCACCC
>CALHQJ010000021.1 GCA_938036545.1 uncultured Clostridium sp.
TAACAAGACTGCGCCTGTCGTTGAAAAAACTTTCACTGAAAGTTTTTTCTTCCTCTTCTGGCTCATAAGCTCCGCTTTGCAAGCCGTCGCTAACTCGCTGCGGTCACTTGTCTTGTAACTTTTGCCGCGCCGCGCTGCCGCTTGCTTGCAAAATAACAAGACTGCGCCTGTCGTTGAAAAAACTTTCACTGAAAGTTTTTTCTTCCTCCAGCCCAAAGCAAGCTTGCTTTGGTCGCAAAAAGCACAAAAAAAACCGCCCGAAGGCGGTATGGTGGTCGGGACAGACGGATTCGAACCATCGGCATCTTGCTCCCAAAGCAAGCGCTCTACCAGGCTGAGCTATGTCCCGTTGTCAATCGTTTTTCTTCAACAATAATATTTCCCGGCTTTCGTCCGTCCTTTGTCTTGCTGCAGCATCAAACATACGGACAACCGCTTCCCCGAAATTATCATCCGGCTTGGTTATAATAATTAGCCCGCAAAAAAATATTTTGCAACACCTTTTTCAGTTTCTGCCCAACAAACCGTGATCGTTAAAACTGAAAACCAGACTCTTGCTGACGATAAAATGGTCGATCAGCCGGATTTCCACCGCCGCCAGAGCTTCCGCAATCTTTCTTGTTACCTCAATGTCCGCACGCGAAGGCGTTACGTCGCCGGAAGGATGGTTATGCACCAGGATCAGCGCCGTTGCCCCTTTCAAAACCGCCGAACGCATCACTTCTCCGGGATGTATGGCAACCGCGTTGACACTTCCCCGCTGCTGCACTTCTTCGCCGATAATCCGGTTTTTGGCATTAAGAAAAATCACGCGGAATTCTTCCCTGTCTTTGTAACCGGAAGCCGCGCGGCAGTATTCGATAATTGCGTCGTAACTGGTCAGAACCGGCGCTTCGGTCGCGCTCAATTTCTGCCAGGTCATTCTCAGCGCCGCCTCGCGCACAATCCGGAACACGAGAATTGTATTCTCCTTCAGACCGGTAAAAGTCATCAGTTTGTCGTCAGAAGCAAACAAGACTTCGGCAAAACTGCCGAATTCCTTAACCAGCGCTTTTGCCAGCGGTTTGGTATCTTTTCTCGGGATCGCCAGCGTCAGCAGCAGTTCCAGCATCTCATAATCCGCCATGTCTCCGCCGCCGCCGAGTTTGAATCGCTCTTTCAGCCGCTGACGGTGACCTATGTAATCCGGGAGTTCCTCGCTCATGCCTGTCCTTATTTATACGGCGGTTTATCCAGACCTTTCGGGGAATAGGTAAAGACTTCATACCCGTCTTTGGTTACCCCCAGAGAATGTTCAAACTGCGCGGAAAGCGACTTGTCGCGGGTAACGGCCGTCCAGCCGTTGGACATGATGAAGCCGTCTTTCCTGCCGATGTTGATCATCGGTTCGATGGTAAAGAACATCCCCTCTTCCATTACCGGCCCGGTGCCTTTGCGGCCGCAGTGCATAACGTTCGGACTGTCGTGAAAAACCCGGCCCAGCCCGTGTCCGCAAAACATATCGACCACCGAATAGCCGTATTTGTGCGCATATTCTTCAATCACCGCGCCGATGTCGCCGAAATGCGCTCCCGGACGGACAACCTCAATGCCGCGCATCATACATTCGTAGGTAACGTCGCACAGGCGCGTCGCCTTCAGTTTCGGCTTTCCGGCATAATACATGCGGCTGGTATCGCCGAACCAGCCGTCGAGAATGACCGTAACGTCAATGTTCAAAATATCGCCGTCGGCCAACTTGCGGTCGTCCGGAATGCCGTGGCAGATCACATGGTTGATCGAAATGCAGGTCGATTTCGGATAACCGTGATAGCCCAGACACGCGGGCACGGCACCGTGACTTTCTATATATTTGCGGCACAAATCGTCAAGCTCGCCGGTCGTAACGCCGACGTCCACATAATCGGTGATATAGTCCAAAACTTCCGCCGCCAGTTTTCCGGCACGGCGCATTTTTTCAAAATCTTCCGGATTGTATACGACAATCCCGTCTTTGGTTTTTCTTGTCAATTGCGCACTCCTTGCTTAATCTTTTACCGTTATGTTTACACCTGCGGCCGTTTTTTTGCAACAGCTTTTCTTGAATATCCGCATATGCCGCTTATATCGGAAACAAAAAGGAAGGAGAAAAACGATGGCCGACGTCCGCAAATTTCTTTACTGTCTGTTCATGACCGCCCTCACGCTCATTGTCGGCGCCTATTTCAACTATACCGGCGTCAGTACCTGGTATCAAGAAATGGAAAAACCGGCCTTAACGCCGCCCGACTACGTTTTTCCGGTCGCCTGGATACTGATTTATCTGCTGATGACAGTCGCTTTTTATCTGGCATTCGTCAACGCCCCCGTCCGGCAGGAAAGCTCGCGCACCAACGGCTTTTTCATCAATCAGCTGTTTCTGCATGTTTTGTGGACTTTTGCCTTTTTTTACACCGGTCACACCGGGCTGGCTCTGCTCATCGTAATCGTGCTTAATATTGTCGTTTTCAGAAGCATTTACTGGTTTTGGCGCGTTTCTCCCGTTTCCGCCTTGCTGCTGGTGCCTTATCAGGGCTGGCTGCTGTTTGCCGCCTGGCTCAACGCCGGCTTTGTCTATCTCCACGGATATACGGTAACTTTTTAGGAATTTTTACCAATTTTCTATAGACAGATAAAGAAGATTGCATTAAAAGTTAGGGTTAGTTTTTTTAGTCCCATTTAATGTATTTGGAAAGAAATTGGTTATGACGACGACTGTAAATCAGATAAGAAGCACTTTTCTCGACTATTTTGCCAAAAACGGACATAAGATTGTCCCGTCATCCCCGCTCGTGCCCGACAACGACCCGACCCTGATGTTTACCAACTCGGGCATGGTGCAATTTAAAAACATTCTTGCCGGCAACGAAACCCGGGATTATACCCGCGCCGCCTCTTCGCAGAAAAGCGTGCGTGCCGGCGGCAAACACAACGACCTCGACAGTGTCGGCTACGACGTCCGCCACCACACTTTCTTTGAAATGCTCGGCAACTTCTCTTTCGGCGACTATTTTAAAGAAGGCGCCATCAGCTATGCCTGGGAGCTTTTGACCAAATATTTCGACCTGCCGGCAGACCGGCTGGCGGTAACCATTTATCATAACGACGAAGAAGCCTACGCGCTGTGGAAAAAGATTTCCGGCCTGCCGGACGACAGAATCATCCGCATTGCCACCAAAGACAACTTCTGGCAGATGGGTGACACCGGCCCCTGCGGCCCCTGTTCGGAAATCTTTTACGACCACGGGCCGGAAGTCTGGGGCGGCCTGCCCGGCACCCCGGAAGAAGACGGCGACCGCTTCATCGAAATCTGGAACCTGGTTTTCGACCAGTTTGAAGACCTGCCCGACGGCAGCCGCATCAACCTGAAAAAGCCCTCCATCGATACCGGCATGGGGCTGGAACGCATTGCCGCCATTCTGCAGGGCGTGCATTCCAACTTTGACATCGACCTTTTCCGCAACCTGATCAAGTCGATTGCCGACATTGCCAACTCCGATCCCGAAGGTCCGCTCAAAGCTTCCCACAACGTAATTGCCGACCACCTGCGTTCGGCCGCTTTCCTGATTGCCGACGGCGTGCTGCCTTCAAACGAAGGGCGCGGCTACGTTCTGCGCCGCATTATGCGACGGGCGATGCGTCACGTTCACCTTCTGGGCGTCAGAGAACCGATGATGTACAAGCTGCTGCCTTCCCTGCAGCGGGAAATGGGCGAAGCCTATCCCGAACTTTACCGGGCGGAAGCGCTGATCACGGAAACGCTGAAAACCGAAGAAAGCAAATTTATCCGCACGCTGGAAAAAGGCCTGCGGCTCTTGGACGACGAAACCGCAAATCTGAAAGCCGGCGATACCCTGCCCGGCAAAACCGCGTTCAAACTTTATGACACTTACGGCTTCCCGCTTGACCTCACCCAGGATGCGCTGAAAGCCAAAAACATCGGCGTCGATACCGAAGGTTTTGACCGCGCCATGGAACAGCAGCGCGCCGAAGCCCGCAAAAACTGGGCCGGTTCCGGTGACGAAGGAATCGAAAAGATCTGGTTTGAAATGTTTGACAAACTGGGCAAAAGCGAATTTCTCGGCTACACCTGCACCAAAGCCGACGGCCAGATCACCGCGCTGGTACAAAACGGACAGCCGGTTGAAAGCGTCAACGGCGGTGAATTTTACCTGATTGCCAACCAGACGCCTTTTTACGGAGAATCCGGCGGCCAGGTCGGCGACATCGGCCGCATCAACGGCAAGGATTTTGCCATAGAAGTCACCGATACAAAAAAGAAAATCGACGGCATGGTGGTTCACTGCTGCAAAATGATCGACGGCACCGTCAAAACCGGCGACATCGCCTCGTTTGAAGTCGATGAGAAAAACCGTGACAAAATCCGCGCCAACCACTCGGTCACCCACCTTTTGCACCGCGCCCTGCGCGACATCCTCGGCGACCACGTCACGCAAAAAGGCTCTTACGTCTGCGCCGGCCGCGCCCGTTTCGACATCTCACACCCCAAACAGATCACGAATGAAGAACTGCGCAAAGCCGAAGATATCGTCAATGCCGCCGTTCGCAAAAACTACAAAACGGTCACCCGCATCATGACGCCGGATGAGGCGATCAAACTCGGCGCCATGGCTCTGTTCGGCGAAAAATACGGCGAAACGGTACGGGTTGTCAGCATGGAAAACGATGACGAAGTTTTCTCCCGCGAACTCTGCGGCGGCACCCATGTCCGTTCTACCGGCGACATCGGCTATTTTAACATTGTCAGCGAAAGCGCCGTTGCCGCAGGCATCCGCCGGGTTGAATTCGTAACCGGGCACGCGGCCGAAAAATATGCGCAGGACATTGAAGATAAGCTGCATGACATCAGCAAAATTTTAAAAACCAATACCAACGACTTGGAAGCACGAATCAATCTTTTGCTTGAAGATAAAAAACGCCTGGAAACGGAAATTCTCAACCTCAAAAAACAATTTGTCAGCCACAAAACCGCCGACAATCAGGACAAAATCGAAACCGTCAACGGCATCAAATTCGTCGCCAAACAGATTGATAACGTTCAGGCCAAAGAGCTGAAAGCCTTTGTCGACGAAATCAAGGAACAAATCAAAAGCGGCGTCATCGCCCTGTTCTCGTGCAACGAAGGCAAAGTTTCCGCCGTTATCGGCGTTACCGACGACCTCACCGGCAAATATTCGGCCGTCGGTCTGATCAAAACCGTGGCACCGTTTATCGGCGCAAACGGCGGCGGCGGACGTCCCGACATGGCACAGACCGGCGGCGCGGAAACTTCCCGCATCAACGAAGCGATCGAAGCGCTGCGGAAAAGCATCTGACGTTTCCGGCAAGAGGTAAAAGTATGTTTAAGCCGCTGAAAATACCGGTCAAATTTAAAAAGATCAACCTGCGCAACCGTTACTGGCAGGCACAGGATTATCATTTTCGCGACTACCTGCATACTTTTACCCGCCAGCTTAAGGTTGACGTCAACAAATCCTTCCGCCGCGAACTCTATCGCAAGCTGATTCATCTCAGTTCGCTTTGGATTCCGCTGACGATATATTTTGTCAGGGAAGAAATAGCGATAGCAATATTTTCCGCCATTTTTATCGGCAACGGCCTGCTTGAGTACGGCAACTTCAAAAAGTGGAAATGGGCGCGCATCCTTTTCGGGCGTCTGTTCTCGCGCACTTTGCGCAGCAAGGAAAGTGCCCGCGCGCGCTTTCAGTTCAGCGGTTCGATGTACGTAATGGCGGCAGCAGTCCTGTGCACCGTCTTTTTCGGCAAGGTTATCGCAGTTCTCTCAATGACGGTCATGCTGGTGTCGGACGCCTGTTCGGCGTTGTTCGGCAAGGCCTACGGCACCCGCCAGATTTATCCGCATAAGTCGCTTGAGGGCACTACCGCCTTTTTCGTCAGCGCCCTTCTGATCAATATGCTGTTTCACAATCTGGAACCTTTCGGTTACGCCAGCGTCATCGCCTGTATTTTTGCCACCCTGGCCGAAGTTTTTGAGAATAAAACCCGGATTGATGACAATCTGGCGATTCCTCTCGCCGTCGGCCTGGTTTTGACCTTTTTAAATTAAATCGTACGACCTTATCGGTGCCGCACCGTCAAAAAAAACGTCCCCGCCTTTGGACGTCTTCCCCTGAAAAGGGAAAATCCGCTTGTTTTTCCTGCCGTTTGAGGATACCATAAAACCCCGAAAAAACGCGGCGCGTTCCCCGCGCTTGCAACTTTTCTTCCCGAAATTTAAGAACTGGGAAAGGCAAAAATGAAACTTTACCATTATATTACCAAAGGAAATTCCGCACTGACGGACGGCATTTTGTCTTTTGCCCGCAACCCGCAGGCAGACCTGACATATTATTACAGACGCTCCGGCGCTGACACGCATGAGGGCATCATACGTTGGATGGAAAGCTGTTTTGCCGGCAGAAGCCGCGGTATCCGGGGTTTTACCGAGCCGATACAATGGACGCGGCACAGTTTGAACCTGAAAAGCTTCGTCGACAACGCCGACCTTTTTGCCATCGACCTCGACGCTCTTGATGCCGACGGACGAATTGAAGCCGTATATGTCAGTCCTCCGGTAACGGAAATTCCCGGCATAAAGGAAAGCCGTGACTGTGATGAAATATTGCAAAAACTTTCCGGTATCGAAGAAATCAGTCTTTCCCCGATCGACTGGAGCGTATGTAACGATAAACTCGGCCGCCGGTTTGCCTATATCCGCTATTACCTTGTCATAGTCAAAGACGGCATTATCCCTCCCCGCTACATCAGCCAAATACCATAAATCGCCCGATCCGGCATCGGCGCAAAAAATACCCCGCGTCAAACGCGGGGTCCTTTCTTAACGGGTGTAGCCCTAACAACACCGGCGGACGCTTAAAGGACGAATGGAAGTCTGAGGGAATAAAAATTATCGGCCGCCCGCAAACCGGGCAGGATCCGCGGTCAACTGAATTTATATAGCGCTTTCTTTCGGCCGGTTACAAATTTTCCCGTAATTTTCGGGTATTTTTCCCATTGTATCACCATAGCACCCCTTACACCCAAATTTTCTGTTTCTATATCGAAATTTTGCATTTTTCCATCGTTTATACATCTGCAAACGCCTCTTATCCCATGATGAAAATTATCGAGAACATGGTCGGACAGACTTCTGCTTCTGTTATGCCTGTCCCTTTCCATCGGCATAAGTCCCCGAGATCCGTCCCATCTCCACGCATCAACCTCCGCAAAACGCCTTTTTATGATACTTCGGTGGAAGACAATATGATATTTACAATTCCATGTTGTATGTACCGATGTATTTTATGTCATAAACAAACTCCTTTGCTTTTTATATCCGGTCAAATCTCTCTCGATATAACAAAGGAGTTTTTTTGTTCGCAAAGCTTTAAGACCTTTGGAACCACGTGCCCCGCGCATGGTTCTCCCGTTAAAAAAACGGATCGTTTTTATGAAAACGATCCGTTTTTGCGCTTACAGCCTTTGCTATTGAAGCGTTTTTACCGTTTCGACAAAGCTGTCAAAGAAACCGGTGGAATTCATGATTTCAAAACTTTCATCCATCAGTTTGCAATATTCGACCGGCGATATCATCCGGTCATATTCCGTTTTCCAGACCAAATTCTCCGGTTTCTCACCGGTTTCTTCCGCAATCGTCAGTCTGATCAGATCTTTCCGCCCGTTTTCAAAAACCTCATACAGCATTTCCTTGTTCTCCTGTAAAGAAGCTTCCATGCCGGATTTAAAAATTTCATCCTTTTCCAACCAGTCGTTTACCTTTGTGATTTCATCGGCATAAGTCTGCCGGAACTGTTCCGGAAACTTTTGCAGTTCAACTCCGCTCCCGAGACAGTAGTTAATGACTCCGTCGGTATTGCGGCTGATAAAACCATAGGAAAAGGCAAGCGCCTTCCGCTGCTCGTCCGTCAACGAACTTTTGTACATAAAGATATTGTAGGCCATGAACGATGCAATCAAAACTACCGGAAAAGCAAGGGCAATCAACGTATCTTTTACATAATGACCGCGACCGGCAAGGTTATGCTTATGACGATAGTTTTCGATCCTGAAGGCGGTAAGCGTAGCGCCGACGATAACCAGCCACCAGATCAGCAGCCACCACAGCCCCGAACCCGAAGCCTGTCCGCTTTCCGCTCTCATGTAGAGAACGGACACCCTGTCAAAAGTATACAAGGCGGCAAACAACAGCAGCGACCAGCGATATCCTTTAACGTTCAGATAGCACAGCGGACATAAGATAACGGAAACGCCGACCGCCTCCGAATAGCTTCCCGTCACCGCCGCCCCTATCCAGGTTAAAATCAGCACCAGCATCGACGGCCAGAAGCGGGCCGATTTGTACCATTTTACCTCGCCGTAACGTTCCGCACCTTTGCGAATATCTTCTTTATCCGCCCACAAAGAAGCGCTGATCCAGTTTCTCTCCTTCGCCTTTTCCTCGGCGGCCGGTTGTTTGCCTTTGTTTTCAGTCATGGTTTACTCCTAGTCTTTTTTAAATTTCATATACTCCGGGGAAAAGCCGTGCGGATGACGAGCCCGCAGTTTTTCCACATTGTGACGGATCACTTCGTCCATGTCAACGTCAAGCGCGATCGCCGCCTGCATGGCATACCAGCAGACGTCGCTCAGTTCATCGACCAGTTTCTGCCGGTTTTCCTCGCTCAGTTCCTTGTTATGGAATTTCAGCTTTTTCCACAAGTCTCCGATCTCTCCCGCTTCGCCGGCCAAACCTGCCACCGCATTGTCCATGCGGGAAAAGTTGCCGTCCAGCCAGCGGGAAATTTCCGCCGCGCGTTCCATAAAAAGTTCGTCTTTTTTGCCGATTTCGGAAGTCACGTCATCGACAAATTTTGCATATTCGTCGAAAAAAACTTTTATTTCATTCATTTAACTCTCCTCATTAAACTGCCACTTGAGCCTTGATAGCATCATAACATTGATAATCAGTCAGCTCAAAGTCCTCATATCGGAAATCGTTTATGTCCCTGACGGCCGGATTGATCTTCATCGTCGGCAGCGCCAGCGGCCGGCGGGACAATTGCTCTTTTACCTGATCGAAGTGATTATGATAAATATGCGTGTCGCCCAGCGTATGCACAAACTCGCCCGGCTCAAACCCGGTAACCTGCGCCACCATCATTGTCAAAAGCGCATAAGAGGCAATATTGAACGGCACCCCCAAAAACATGTCGCAACTGCGCTGATAAAGCATGCAGGAAAGCCGGTTGCCGGCAGTGTAAAACTGAAACATCATATGGCACGGCGGCAGCCGCATCTCTTTGATTTTGCCGACGTTCCAGGCCGAAACGATCATCCGCCGGTCGTTGGGATCGTGTTTTAATTTTTCAATCACTTCGGCCAGCTGATCTATCCCTTCGTTGTTCCAGTTGCGCCACTGGGAACCGTAAACCGGGCCGAGGTCGCCGTTTTCGTCCGCCCATTCGTTCCAGATGCGGACGCCGTGTTCCTGCAGGTATCTGACGTTGGTATCGCCTTTGATAAACCATAAAAGCTCATAAATAATGCTTTTCAGGTGCATTTTTTTGGTTGTCATCAAAGGAAAGCCTTTGGTCAAATCAAACCGCATCTGCCGGCCGAAAACCGAGCGGGTGCCGACCCCGGTGCGGTCTTCTTTGTCAACCCCGTTCTCCAAAACGTCTTTTAACAGATCCAAATACTGCTGCATCAGTCCATCCCTTCCTCAATTGCCCCGACGATATGTTTCAACACGCTCTGGTCAACAAACTCGCCCCGGCGGACCAGAACCCGGGTCGTAATGCCGTCCAGCTCATAATCGGCGGAAATCTGCCGGTAATTTTTGTTTAAAACTTCGACACAGGAGGTTATCGTTACCGGTTCGCCCTCAAGTCCCGCCTTCAGTTCGCCGTCGTAAACGCAGTCGACGACGATTTCGGGCATCAGCTTGGCGCCGCCGGTCATAAACAGTTTGTAAATCGTCGCTCCGCCGACAATGTACAAATCTTCCTCAAAATCCTTGAAAAACCGAACGTCATTCACGACAAAATGCTTCTCCGGATCGGAAACTTCATAGTTTTCTTCCGGCGTCAATACGAAAATTCTGCGATCGGGCAGCGTCCGCCCGGGAAAACTCTCATAAGTCTTCTGTCCCGCCGCCAGCGCCTGCCCGGTCGTAATCCGGCGAAAACGCCGGAAGTCGGATTTCACGTGCCAGGGGATATGCGGCCCGATTCCGATAATGTTATCCCCTTTGTGACGGCACCAGATTGCAACTTTTGTCATTGCGCCCCTTCCTAATATGTCACTTACGGGAACGTATCTTATCATTTGTCCGCCGCTTGACAAGCCGGTTAGTCAAGTTATCACACAATTATTTGCGTTAAAGCACTTGCAAAATAACCAAAGATCGCTTAGAATAATAAGCGTTGAGCAATCAACTGTGACACCAGAGGCTGTGTGAAATAGATATTCTGGACCCGGGGGCGGTACCCGGCGCCTCCACCAAAAAGCTTTTTTAAGGGGGCGAAACAGGATCGACAGGGTATAATAAAGGCATTTTGCCGTGTCCGGTGAGATACCACCGTTATCGGTTCAAAACAAAATGAATGCTAACGATAATGAATTAGCACCCGTTGCTTTGGCTGCTTAATTTAGCAGTTGCAACAAACGCAAATTCTCATGACTATGGTTAGTCGTGAGTGGGGAGTGAGCCACCCAGCAACAGAACGGCTCGTTTTTTTGAGTTTAAACGACGGGAACGGCGCAAAATGGAAAAATATTTGAGCGAAATCAATTATGATCAATTGGTGGAAAAAGCTTTGAAACATGTTGTGATCGAAGCCTTGAAAATCGTCGAAAGACAAGGCCTTCCGGGAGATCATCATTTTTATGTCGCTTTCCGCACCGACCACCCGGGGGTTAAAATGGACGACCTGCTGCGCAGTCAGTACCCGAAAGAAATGACCATCGTGCTGCAAAACCAGTTTTCCGACCTTGCGGTAAACGACAACGGTTTTGCCGTCACCCTCAAATTCAGCCGGGTTCCCTATCGGTTGGAAATTCCCTTTGCCGCCGTTACCTATTTCGGCGATCCGAGCGTGCGCTTCGGTGTCAGCTTCGGCAGCGAAATAGACAGCAACACCCCGCCGGAGGAAACCAAACCGACTCCCAAAAACGCCGACGTCGTTTCCATCGACGCCTTCCGGAAAAAGGGCAATGCTTAAAAAATCCGTCATTATTGCCGGCCGGCACAATACCAGCATTTCCATTGAGCGGGAATTTTATGACGAACTGCTGGCCGTCTGCCGGGAACGAAACATCTCGCTTAACGCGCTTGTCACCGAAATAGATTCCGCCCGCGGCGGAGAAAACAACCTCTCTGCCGCCGTCCGCATTTATATCCTGCAATATCTGAAAAACAAAATACCGGGATAATTTATTGCCAAAAAAACTTGCCGGAATTTTACAAATATAGTATAATACGATCCGTATATCAAATTTGCGGAAAGAAACAAAATGGCAAACTGGTTTCAAAAAATGTTCATCGGTTCGGTATTGGCCGGTTCTCTCTCGGTTCCGCCCGTTCATGCCGAAAACGCCGCGCAGGATGCGAAAACAAACCTGACGGAAGCGCCCGCCCCCGACAAAATGACGGAGTAGCCAGAGTCAGCTTTTACTTAGATGACGAGGATGATGCAGAAGAGATTCTTAAAAAGGTGGAAGAAGAACTGGACGATCTGGCTATGTTTACAGATTTAGGAGCCAGAACCATTGAAGCTTCTGAGACAGAGGATAAAGACTGGATCAACAACTGGAAGCAGTATTTTAAGCCTTTTACAGTGGACAACATTTTGATTAAGCCTACCTGGGAAGAGATTCCGGAGGAGCATAAGGATAAATTATTAATTCAGATCGATCCAGGGACGGCCTTTGGCACCGGCATGCATGAGACAACCCAGCTGTGTATCCGCCAGCTTCAAAAATACGTAACTCCAGAGACAAAGGTATTGGACGTAGGAACCGGAAGCGGTATTTTAGGAATTGCTGCTTTAAAGCTTGGCGCAAAAGAAGTAAGAGGTACGGATTTAGATGAAAATGCCATCCAGGCAGTAGGAGAAAACCTGGAATCCAACCAGATTTCCGGTGATAAGTTTGCCGTAATCCAGGGAAACATTATTGATGAGAAAGAGGTTCAGGACTGGGCCGGATATGAGTGGTGCGATATTGCAGTTGCCAATATCCTGGCAGACGTGATTATTATGCTTCAAAAGGAAATACCGGTTCATATCAAGCACGGCGGTATTTTTATTACATCCGGCATTATTAACATGAAAGAACAGGCAGTTCGGGAAGCCTTTGAGGCAAATCAGGAATTTGAAGTCATTGAGGTTACGTATCAGGGAGAATGGGTTTCTGTAACAGCCAGGAGAAAATAACATGCATCACTTTTTTGTTTCTCCCCAGTCTGTGGGGGAAGAGAAGATTGTCATTACCGGTTCAGACGTCAACCACATCAAAAACGCCCTGCGGATGAAGCCGGGGGAGCTTATTCAGATCAGCGACGGTCTTGGAAGCGATTACCTGTGTAGGATTGAACATATGGAAAACAGCCAGGTAGAAGCAGCCATTGTGGAAAAAACAGGCAGCGGAGAGCTTCCTGTGCGGATCTATTTATTTCAGGGGCTTCCCAAATCGGACAAGATGGAACTGATTATCCAAAAGGCAGTAGAACTGGGGGTCTATTCAGTCATTCCCACAGCTACGAAAAATGCGGTGGTAAAGCTGGATGGAAAAAAAGAAAAATCTAAGCTGGACAGATGGCAGGCCATTGCGGAGAGTGGGGCAAAGCAGTCTAAACGGGGAATTATCCCTCAGATTGAACGGGTTATGTCCTTTCAGGAGGCCCTTCAGTTTGCCGCCGGACTGGATGCAGTCTGGATTCCTTATGAACATGAATCAGGTATGGAGAGTACGAGGAAAGCTCTGGAGCAGATCGGCCCCCAAACCGGTTCCCTGGGCATTTTTATCGGGCCGGAAGGCGGCTTTGACGAGAATGAGATCCAGCTGGCAAGAGAAATGGGAGCAGCGCCAATTTCCCTGGGAAAACGGATTCTTCGTACAGAGACTGCAGCCATTGCAGTCCTGTCTCTTGTAATGATGAAGGCTGAGGGCGCATATTAGAGATGCTGGTTTAAGGAGCAGATAGAACATGATAAGTCACAATGAAATTTATTTGGATAATTCCGCTACTACAAAAGTACTGGACAGTGTAAAAGAGATTGTGGTGAAGACCATGACCGAGGATTACGGCAATCCTTCTGCCAGACACCGGAAGGGAAAAGAAGCAGAAGATTATGTCAAAGAGGCGGCAGACATCATTGCAAAGACCCTGAAGGTTCAGCCCAAAGAGATCCTCTTTACTTCCGGAGGAACTGAGTCCAATAATATGGCCCTTATCGGTGCGGCTATGGCAAATAAACGGGCTGGAAACCATATCGTAACCACCCGCATTGAACATCCGTCCGTTTACAACCCTCTGATCTTTTTAGAAGAGCTGGGGTTTGAAGTAACCTATCTTTCTGTAGATGGAGATGGCCATATTTCTCTGGAAGAATTGAGAGAAAGCCTGTGTCCCGATACGATTTTAGTCTCTATTATGTATGTAAACAATGAGATAGGGGCAGTAGAACCCATAGAGAAAATCAACTCTGTAATTCGGGAAAAAAGCCCCAAAGCGCTGTTCCATGTAGATGCCATTCAGGCATATGGAAAATACCAGATTCGCCCTAAAAAGCAGGGAATCGACCTGCTTTCAGTCAGCGCCCACAAGATTCACGGCCCCAAGGGAGTCGGATTTTTATACATGAATGAAAAGGCAAAAGTAAAGCCTCTGATTTTAGGCGGCGGCCAGCAGCGGAATATGCGTTCCGGTACAGAAAACGTGCCTGGAATAGCAGGATTAGGACAGGCAGCTAAAGAAGCATACACAGATTTTGAAGAGAAGATTTCCTACCTTTGCAGTTTGAAGGACTATTTTACCGATGGGGTATCAGAACTGGACGGAGTCGTAGTAAACAGCAAAAAAGGATTAGACAGTGCGCCTCAGATTGCCAGCGTAAGCTTTCGGGGAGTCCGCAGCGAGGTGCTGCTTCATGCTTTGGAAGAAAAGGGGATTTACGTTTCCTCCGGCTCTGCATGCTCTTCCAATCATCCGGCTATCAGCGGTACTTTAAAAAGTATAGGAGTAGGAAGAGAATATTTAGATGCTACGTTACGATTCAGCTTCAGCCGTTTTAACACTGTGGAAGAAATCGACAGGTGCATAGAGGCGCTGAAGGAGCTGCTTCCGGTTCTGCGCCGGTATCAGCGAGGATAGTTACAATACAGGAAGGAATTAATATGGAATACCAATCATTTTTAATTAAGTATGCCGAGATCGGCATTAAAGGCAAAAACAGGTATCTGTTTGAAGATGCACTGGTAAAGCAGATTAATCACGCTTTAAAAAGTGTAGACGGTGGATTTTTGGTGACCAAAGAAGCGGGCCGGATTTACGCCCAGGCTTCTAAGCCCTTTGATTTTGATGAAGCCGTTGAAGCATTAAAGAAAGTATTTGGAATTGCGGCAATCTGTCCTATGGTGCAGATTGAAGACAGGGGATTTGAAGATTTAAAAGAGCAGGTTAAAGAATACATTGATCAGGTTTACCCAGATAAGCATTTCACTTTTAAAGTAGCGGCAAGAAGAGCCAACAAGCACTACCCAATCAGTTCGGATCAGATCAATCGGGATTTGGGAGAGGTGATTTTAGAAACTTATCCGGAGACAAAGGTAGACGTACACAATCCAGATGTACTGTTAAGAGTGGAAGTGCGCCAGAAGGTCAATATTTTTTCTGAGACCATTCCAGGTCCTGGAGGAATGCCGGTAGGAACCAACGGCAAGGCTATGCTTTTGTTATCCGGTGGCATTGACAGTCCGGTAGCAGGCTATATGATTGCAAAACGGGGCGTCCGCTTAGAGGCTACTTATTTCCATGCGCCGCCATATACCAGCGACAGGGCAAAACAGAAGGTAGTGGATTTGGCAAAGCAGGTTGCGAAGTATGCAGGCCCGATTCCGCTCCACATTGTAAACTTTACAGATATTCAGTTGTATATCTACGATCAGTGTCCCCATGAGGAACTGACCATTATTATGCGCCGTTACATGATGCGGATTGCAGAACGGATTGCTCAGGCCAATAACTGCCACGGATTGATTACCGGCGAAAGCATTGGACAGGTGGCTTCCCAGACCATGCAGTCCCTGGCAGCTACAGATGATGCATGTACCATTCCGGTATTCCGTCCGGTAATCGGATTTGACAAACAGGAAATCGTGGATGTGGCAGAAAAGATCGGCACCTTTGAGACGTCGATTCAGCCATATGAAGACTGCTGTACCATCTTTGTGGCAAAGCATCCGGTAACCAAACCGAACCTGGGAATTATCCGTCGTTCCGAAGAAAATCTGGCAGAAAAAATTGATGAAATGGTAGAAACTGCCATTGAGACAGCAGAGACTATCTGGTGCCGTTAAGGGTTTCTGGCAGCTGAAACGGTTTCGTTCAGGTAATGAAAAAGGGCTGCCGCAAAAGCGACAGCCCCTAAATAATCTGTAATATTAATCAATGGTGTATGGAGACAGAGTGTTTAAAATCTCCTCGATGTTATTTTCCGTATGGATATTTAAGTCAATGGGTTTGGAAAGATCCAGGCTGAAAATACCCATGATGGATTTCGCATCAATAATATATCTGCCGGAAACTAAATCGAAATCCGCATCAAATTTTGCTAAATCGTTGACAAAAGATTTTACCTTATCAATAGAGTTTAAAGAAATGTGAACTGTTCTCATTGGAAGAATCCTCCTTGTATCTATGTATTATAGTATTTACTAACATAATTAGAAGCTTACTATTATACTACAAAGATACCAGACAAAAGTCAATAGAAAGTTTGCATGAAAACAATACAGTAACAGTTCAGCCGTGCGAGGATTCAGACAGAAAAAGCGTTGAAAGCTTGTTTTCATAAGAATTTTTCTGTCTGAATCTTCATAGGGCGGACGCCCGACGCTTCTTGCACGCTGTAAGCGTACAAGAAGATGCATGGCTGAACTGTTACAGAATACAGGAGACCTTTTATGAAGACAGCAGCATTACACAATTTAGGATGCAAAGTAAATGCATATGAGACCGAGGCCATGCAGCAGCTTTTGGAAGCGGCCGGATACCGGATTGTAGACTTTAGCCAGAAAGCTGATATTTATATTATTAACACCTGCTCGGTAACGAATATTGCAGATAAAAAATCCCGCCAGATGCTTCATCGGGCAAAGAAACAGAATCCGGACAGCATTGTGGTTGCGGCAGGCTGCTATGTCCAGTCAGCAGAAGAACAGCTGAAACAGGATAACGCCGTGGATTTGATTATCGGCAACAATAAAAAGAAAGAACTGGTAACCATATTGGAAGAATATCTGGCTTCCAGGGACAGGGAGAAAAAGCAGTCCTATGTAATCGACATTTCCAAAACCCGGGATTACGAGGATTTGCATATAGAGAAAATAGCAGACCACACAAGGGCGTTTTTAAAGGTACAGGACGGCTGTAACCAATTCTGCAGCTACTGTATTATTCCTTATACCAGGGGACGCATCCGCAGCCGCCGTCCTGAGGACGTGGTGCAGGAGACCCGCTGCCTGGTGGAAAAAGGCTACAAGGAAATGGTTCTGACTGGGATTCATTTAAGCTCTTATGGAAAGGACTTTCCAGAAGAAGAGTATATGGGGCTTATTGATCTGATCCGTCAGATCCATGAAATTGACGGGGTAGAGAGGATTCGTTTAGGTTCCTTAGAACCTCGTATTGTGACGGAAGAATTTGCCGCCAGGCTGGCTTCTATGCCAAAGGTGTGCCCTCATTTCCACTTGTCATTGCAGAGCGGATCGGAGGCGACACTAAAGCGGATGAACCGTCATTATACTCCGGAGGAATATCTGGAAGGCTGCCGCCGTCTGCGGAGGGCTTTTGGAAATCCGGCTATTACTACAGACGTAATCGTAGGATTTCCTGGAGAGACAGAAGAAGAATTTGAAGAAACCAGAAAATTCCTGGAAACCGTGGATTTTTATGAGATGCATATTTTCAAATATTCCAGAAGAGGCGGTACCCGCGCAGATCGGATGCCGGATCAGGTTCCGGAAGAAATTAAATCTTCCCGAAGCGAAATTTTGCTGGAGATGGAGAGAACCATGTCAGCCCGGTATCGGAGAAGTTTCCTGGGAAAAGAGTGCTGCATATTATTGGAAGAACCGGTTACACTGGACGGAAAAGATTATTATACCGGCCATACGCCGGAATATGTCCGCATGGCAGTGCCGGTGGAAACGCTGGGTTCAGACAGATCCGGTTTAAAGGGGACGTTTGTCACAGGCATTGGAGCTGAGATGCTGAATGACGAGGTGGTTCTGCTTCAGGAAAAGTTAAGAAATTAAAGGTTGCCGAAAAACGACTTTTGGTTTAGAATAGAGAAGAATAGTGATTAAGGACGTGATAAAGATGGGCGATATTCAAAATACTCAATATTTCAAAGCAATTCAGGAGACTCCGGTTGAAGTAAGCAGAGTCTTAAAAGACGTGTATATTGCCCTTACGGAGAAAGGGTACAACCCTGTCAACCAGATAGTCGGATACATTATGTCAGGAGATCCGACTTACATTACCAGCCACAAAGGCGCCAGAAGTTTAATTATGAAGGTAGAACGTGATGAGATTCTGGAAGAGCTGATGGCAGTTTATATTGAAACGAAACTCAGCTAGTGCGGTAAAAACAGACAGGACATAAAGGTGTACTGCGAGAGGACGAAAAGTTGTCCTGTCGGGACGCCGGATATAACGCAGCAAAACAGTTGGTGATGAGCCGACTGATTTTGTTGTCATTTTGTCTGCGGAGAAAGAATAAAATATGAATATGATAAGAATTATGGGACTGGATTACGGCTCCAAAACCGTAGGCGTAGCAGTCAGCGACAGCCTTGGGATTACGGCCCAGGGAGTGGAAACGATTACGAGGACTGACGAAGGGAAGCTGCGCCGTACCCTGGCCAGGATTGAAGAACTGTCTAAGGAATACGGAATCAGCCGTATTGTTTTAGGGTATCCTAAAAACATGAACAATTCTGCAGGGGAACGTGTAAAAAAGACGGAGGAATTTGCCGCCATGGTGGAACGGCGCACAGGGCTTCCCGTAGTTTTCTGGGACGAGCGCCTTTCTACTGTTTCTGCAGAGCGGGTATTGATAGAAAGCGGAGTACGCAGGGAGAACCGGAAAGCAGTAATAGACAAGATTGCGGCGGTATTTATCCTTCAGAACTATTTAGACTCCGGCGCAGCAGGTGAAGACAGCGCCGAGAACCAGACGCAGGAGAATTAATATGAATAAAGACGGAATGATTTCCATGCTTACTGACGACGGAAGCATGGTAGATTTTTTTGTATTGGAAGAAACCAGAATTAATGGAATAAATTACTTATTAGTCACAGACAGCGACGGGGAAGAGGATGGAGACTGTTATATTTTAAAGGATATCTCCAGGCCGGAGGACGCAGAAGCTGTTTATGAATTTGTAGAAGATGATGGAGAATTGGATTATCTGTACCGGATTTTTTCGGAACTAGTGTCAGATATGGATATAGATTTAGAGCCCTAGAGCTTTGAAGGAGGTAATTGATTGAAGACAGAACAGACAGTAAGTACAGAACGTGCAGGAGATGAAATAAAGGCTCCAAAACCAGTGAGAAGGAAAAATTATCACGCAGGCCGCAGCCACAGCTACGGAAATGAAACACGTGGAGCCAGAGAAGATGGCTTTCACACAACAGCAGAAAATCCCAGGGTTGTGCGGGGAGGCAGAAGACCGGTCAGCAGAGTGAAGAGGGCAGCTGCTGAGAATCAGTCTGCTCCAAAGGTTAAGATTATTCCATTAGGCGGATTAGAACAGATCGGGATGAACATTACCGCCTTTGAATGTGACGACAGCATTATTGTAGTAGACTGCGGACTGGCGTTTCCAAGCGACGACATGCTGGGCATTGATTTGGTAATTCCGGACGTAACCTATCTGGCCCAGAATATTGACAAAGTAAAGGGATTTGTAATTACCCACGGCCATGAGGACCATATCGGCGCCCTGCCTTATATTTTAAAACAGATTAATGTACCGGTTTACGGCACCAAGCTGACTATCGGACTGATTGACAATAAGCTGAAAGAACACGGTATGCTGAAAAACGTAAAGCGCAAGGTGATGAAGCATGGACAGTCTGTGAATTTAGGCTGTTTCAGGGTGGAGTTTATCAAGACCAATCATAGTATTGCCGACGCATCTGCCCTGGCGATTTTCTCACCGGCAGGAGTGATTCTTCATACCGGCGACTTTAAAATTGATTATACTCCCGTATTCGGCGATTCCATAGATTTACAGCGTTTGGCAGAACTGGGCAAAAAAGGCGTGTTAGCCCTGATGTGCGACAGCACCAATGCTATCCGCCCGGGCTTTACCATGTCAGAACGGACAGTGGGAAAGACCTTTGATTCTATTTTTTCCGACCACACCAGCAGCCGGATTATTGTAGCAACCTTTGCATCCAATGTAGACAGGGTGCAGCAGATCATTAATTCTGCTAATAAGTATAACCGGAAGGTAGTCATTGAAGGCCGAAGCATGGTTAATGTCATTACAACGGCAAGCGAACTGGGATACATTAACATTCCGGACGGAACTTTGATTGATATCGAACAGTTGAAAAATTATCCGGAGGAACAGACCGTACTGATTACCACAGGTAGCCAGGGCGAGTCTATGGCAGCATTGTCCAGGATGGCTTCTTCTCTTCACCGCAAGGTGTCTATTATGCCAGGAGATGTGGTGATTTTAAGCTCCACGCCGATTCCAGGCAATGAAAAGGCAGTGGCAAAGGTTATTAACGAACTGTCCATGAAGGGGGCAGAAGTGATTTTCCAGGATACCCATGTATCAGGGCATGCCTGCCAGGAGGAAATTAAGCTGTTATATTCCTTAATCCACCCCACCTATTCCATTCCGATTCATGGAGAGTACCGTCACCGTATGGCTCAGGGCAGCCTGGCAGAATCCGTAGGGATTCCAAAGGAAAAGGTGATTATGATTAATTCCGGCGATGTGCTGGAACTGAATGAAGAAAGCTGCAGCGTAGTAGATCATGTGCCTGCAGGCGGCATTCTGGTAGACGGACTGGGCGTAGGAGATGTGGGCAACATTGTGCTTCGTGACAGACAGAATCTGGCTCAAAATGGCATTATTGTAGTGGTTCTTACATTAGAAAAGCACAGCAATCAGCTTCTCGCAGGGCCGGATATTGTATCCAGGGGATTTGTCTATGTCCGTGAGTCAGAGGACTTGCTGGAAGAGGCTCAGACTGTGGTAGATGAGGCAGTTGCAGACTGCTTAAATCATCACATAGCAGACTGGGGCAAGATTAAGACGGTTATCCGTGACTGCTTAAGCGACTTCTTATGGAAACGGATGAAGAGAAGCCCTATGATTCTGCCGATTATCATGGAAGTATAAAGAGGAATGCATTATGAGCGAGACGACAAAAGATATTAACAAGGTAACGGGGGCCATTATTGGGATTTCTTTCCGGCTGATTATATACGCCATTGCCATTCTCCTGATTTACGAGGGAGCGGTAAAGGGGTATGAGTTTGGCCATGAAATCTTCTATGCTTCTTCGATGGAGGAAGCGCCAGGAAGAGATATGGAAATCAATGTGGAAGCCGGAACCTCGGTTTCTTCTGTGGGAAAAGAGCTGGAAAAGGATGGGTTGATTAACAACCGTTATTCCTTTATCATCCAGGCAATGGTCTATGAATATGAGATTCAGCCAGGAGTTTATACCCTGAATACATCCATGACCTCCAGAGAGATTTTGGATGTGTTAAGCACTGCTTCAGAATCAGAGGAAGAAACATGACAGAGAGAGAACGAATTTCAGATTTTATCGTTTCGCTGGACAGAGGCCATGGAAGGCTTTGCGACCAGATTGCCCAAAAGGCCAGGGCTGAGGGAGTGCCTATTATCCGGCCGGAAACAGCTTCGTTTTTGCAAACCATGACGGCGGCCATGGCGCCTAAAAATATTTTGGAAGTCGGGACGGCAGTGGGGTATTCCGCACTTTTGATGGCTCAGGCCATGCCGGAGGACTGCCATATTACAACCATAGAAAAGTATGAAAAAAGGATTCCCCAGGCCAGGGAGAATTTCCAGCTGGCAGGGATGGAAGAAAAAATCACTCTGCTGGAAGGAGATGCCGGTCAGATTCTGGCAGAACTTTCAGGGACGTTTCAGCTGATTTTCATGGATGCGGCAAAGGGGCAGTATATTCACTGGCTTCCTGATGTGCTGCGTCTCCTGTCTCCGGGAGGAATGTTGATTTCTGATAACGTCCTTCAGGACAACACCATTTTGGAGTCCCGATTTGCCATTGAACGGCGGGACAGAACCATACACAGCAGGATGAGGGAATACCTGTATCAGTTAAAAAACCATACCGAGCTGCTTACATCCATTGTCCCTATAGGCGATGGGGTGACAATCAGCATAAAAAATAAAGGAACAATATGAGAAAGACAGAGTTATTAATTCCAGCCGGAAGTCTGGATGTATTAAAGACAGCGGTAATTTACGGCGCAGACGCTGTTTATATCGGAGGAGAAGCCTTTGGACTTCGGGCCAAGGCAAAGAATTTTTCCAATCAGGAGATTCAGGAAGGAATCGCATTTGCCCACGACAGAGGGGTAAAGGTTTACATTACTGCCAACATTCTGGCCCACAACGACGATTTAGCCGGAGTAGAGGAATACTTTCAGGAGTTAAAGGAGCTTGCACCGGACGCCCTGATTATTTCCGATCCAGGTGTGTTTGCCATTGCCCGCCGGATACTGCCGGATATGGAACTGCACATCAGTACCCAGGCCAATAATACCAATTACGGTACGTATCAGTTCTGGCATGAACTGGGAGCGAAGAGAGTAGTTTCTGCCAGAGAGCTTTCTCTGGCAGAGATTAAGGAAATCCGCGCTCATATTCCGGAGGATATGGAGATTGAGAGCTTTATTCATGGCGCAATGTGTATTTCCTATTCCGGACGCTGCCTGCTGAGTAACTATTTTACAGGCAGAGACGCTAACCAGGGGGCCTGTACCCATCCATGCCGCTGGAAATATGCGGTGGTAGAGGAAACCAGGCCAGGAGAGTATATGCCGGTTTATGAAAACGAGAGAGGCACCTATATTTTTAACTCCAGGGACCTGTGTATGATTGAACACATTCCGGAGTTAATTGACGCCGGTATTGACAGCTTTAAGATTGAAGGCCGGATGAAAACAGCTCTTTATGTGGCTACGGTAGCCAGAACCTACCGCAAAGCTATTGACGACTACCAGAAAGATCCAAAGCTTTATGAGGCAAATCTGGAGTGGTACAAGGAAGAAATTGGAAAATGCACGTATCGGGAGTTTACAACAGGCTTTTACTTTGGAAAGCCAGATGAAAATGCCCAGATTTACGACAGCAATACCTATGTAAAAAATTATACGTATCTGGGAACCGTAGAGGAAACAGACGCTGTAGGACGGTGCCGTATTGAGCAGAAAAACAAGTTTTCTGTAGGCGAAACCATTGAGGTTATGAAACCGGACGGCAGAAATCTGATGGCTGTGGTAAAGGGAATTTTTGATGAAGAGGGAACTGCAAGAGAAAGCGCCCCGCATCCCAAGGAGATTTTGTGGATAGAGCTGGATCAGGAAACCGATACCTATGATATTCTGCGCCGCCGCGAGCCGTAAGGCAGGGGGGCGCTTTGCCGGCTGCCATGCATCCGGAAAAGCTGCCGGTGACAGGCTTTCAAGGTGGAAAGCTGCCAGAGGCAGCTTTTCTTGGTATTAGGCAGAAGGATAAACGTAACGGTTCAGCCAAACAGAGAAGGGAGTCAGTTGGTGATAACAGTAATTTTGGCAATTCTGTCCGGACTTAGCGCAGTTTATGGAATTATTACATTTTTGTATTCCGGTATTCATACCGTCTGGCTGTGGGCTGGTTTGACGGCTTTTTTTGGAGCCTTGACCTGGGGAAATCATTATTACCTTCTCCATAAAAAAACAGTGCCTATGTGGATTCCGGTGTCTGCAGCCACATTTTGCTGCGCCTGCCTGGCAATCTTTGTTATAATTGAAGGACTGATTTTTTTAAATGCTTCCGGTAATCCGACTCAGAATCTGGATTATGTGATCGTACTGGGAGCCAGAGTAAAAAAAGACGGAATCAGCCGATCACTAAAGGAACGGCTGGATACGGCAATCCAGTATTCCGAGGAAAATCCGGAAACCGTATTCGTGCTGTCAGGAGGAAAGGGACCGGACGAGCCAGTTACAGAGGCAGAGGCCATGCGGGATTATATGGTATACAATGGCATTTCTCCGGATAGAATTTTATTGGAGACCCATTCCACAAGTACAGTAGAAAATATTGCCTACAGCCGCCTGGTGATGGAAGAGGATCGGGCAAAGAGAAAAAACAGGCAGGAACAAAAGTCAGAAACGATTATGTTTTCCGGCAGCGATATTGTGATGGCGCCGGACAAGCCGACCCAGGTGGGGATATTAACCAGTGATTTCCACATTTTTCGGGCTAAAAAGATAGCGAAAGAATGGGGAATCAAAGATGCGGCAGGAATCCCGTCTCCATCGGATCCGGTTTTATTTGTCCACCAGTGCGTAAGGGAAGCGCTGGCGATTTTTAAAGACCGGGTAATGGGAAATATGTAGATTGGCAGAAAGGACAGACTATGAGCAGAATAGAAGCATTAGAAGCATATCAGGTAATCCAGCAGAGAGACATCCAGGAGATGAATTCCAAAGGATGGGTACTGGAACATAAACAAACAGGAGCCAGAGTATTTCTGATGGAAAATGACGATGAAAATAAGGTGTTTTCCATTGGTTTTCGGACGCCTCCGGCAGACAGTACCGGACTGCCCCACATTTTGGAACACAGCGTACTGTGCGGTTCCGAAAAGTTTCCGGTAAAGGATCCTTTTGTCGAACTGGTAAAGGGCTCTTTAAATACCTTTTTAAATGCAATGACCTATCCGGATAAGACGGTTTATCCTATTGCAAGCTGCAATGATAAGGATTTCCAGAACCTGATGGACGTGTACATGGATGCTGTGTTCCATCCCAATATTTACCGTGAACCTAAGATTTTCATGCAGGAGGGCTGGCATTATGAGATGGAAAGCCCAGAAGATGATTTGACCATTAACGGTGTGGTATACAACGAGATGAAAGGTGCTTTTTCTTCTCCGGAAGGCGTGCTGGACAGAGTGACCCGTCAGGTGCTGTTTCCGGATACTTCTTATACCAATGAGTCCGGCGGCGATCCGGCGGCGATTCCGGATTTAACCTATGAACAGTTTTTAGAGTTCCACAGTACCTATTACCATCCGTCTAACAGCTATATTTATCTTTATGGCGATATGGATATGACGGAAAAGCTGGACTGGCTGGATAAGACCTATCTGTGCCATTACGGGAAAAAAGAAGTGGATTCTTCCATTAAAATGCAGGCGCCTTTTGATAAGCCGGCAGAAAAGGAGATTTATTACTCCATTACAGACGGAGAGCCGGAGGATCACGCCTCCTACCTGTCAGTAAACACGGTTGTAGGAACCGATTTAGATCCCAGGCTGTATGTGGCGTTCCAGATTTTGGAATATACCCTGATTGACGCCCCAGGAGCGCCGTTAAAGCAGGCGCTGTATGATGCCGGAATCGGACAGGATGTTTTGGGCGGCTATGAAAACGGCATTTTGCAGCCTTATTTTTCTGTCATTGCCAAAAATGCAGAAGCAGATCAAAAGGGCGAATTTTTGGCAGTGGTAAAAGGAACTCTGAGAAAGCTGGCAGAAGAGGGCATTGATAAAAAGAGCCTGTTAGCAGGACTGAATTACTATGAGTTCCGTTATCGGGAAGCAGACTACGGTTCTGCGCCCAAGGGCCTGATGTACGGCCTGTGGTCTATGGACAGCTGGCTTTATGACGGAGATCCGATGATGCATTTATGCTGGCAGGAGACCTTTGACTTCTTAAAAGAAGCAGTGAATCAGGGATATTTTGAAGAGTTAATAAAAGAATATCTGCTGGACAATCCATTTGAGGCAGTGATTACTGTAAAGCCTCAGCGAAACCTGACAGCCAGAGAGGATGCAGAGCTGGCGGCAAGGCTGGCAGAAAAGAAGGCAGGACTTTCCAAAGAAGAGATTGAACGGCTGGTGCAGCAGACCAGATCATTAAAGGAATATCAGGAGATCCCATCCCCACAGGAGGAACTGGCAAAGATCCCGCTGTTAAAGAGAGAGGATATCGGAACAAAGGCAGAAACGATTTACTGGGATGAAAAGAAAGAAGCCGGAGTAACGGTTCTTCACCATAACCTGTTTACAGCCGGAATCGGCTATCTCCAGCTTTTGTTTGATACCAGACAGATTCCGAGGGAGGATCTGCCTTATGTAGGAATTTTAAAATCCATTTTGGGATATGTAGATACGGAACACTATACCTATGCGGATCTGACCAGTGAAATTTATTTAAACAGCGGTGGAATCGGAATTTCCACTAATTCATACCCGAATTTGGACAACTCAAAAGACTTTACCGGAGTATTTGTGGCTTCTGTAAAGGTGCTTTATGATAAAATCGGATTTGGACTGGGGATTTTAGAGGAAGTTTTGACCCGTTCAAAGTTGGAAGATGAAAAACGTCTGGGAGAAATTCTGGCGGAAACCAAATCCAGGGCCAGAATGAAGCTGGAAAACGGTTCCCACTCAGCGGCAGTAGCCAGAGCGACGTCTTATTTCTCGCTGGTTTCGTATTTCAATGATTTGACAGGCGGCATTGGCTTTTATCACTTCCTGGAAAAAGTGGTAAAAGAGTATGAAGCAGGCGGAAAAGCCAGAAATGTGCTGATTGCCAAATTAAGAGAGGTTGCTGGAAAGCTGTTTAGAAAGGAAAATCTCCTTGTCAGCTATACGGCAGACGACAAGGGATATGAACGGTTTGCAAAGGAACTGGAATCCTTTGTCAAGGAGCTGGAAACAGTTTCTTTCAAAGAGACAGAGGGAGCAGATGAGGCAGAGACCGTTTTTGGAACCGTTCGGGAATTTACCGGTGAAAACTTCAATGAGGGCTTTAAGACGGCGTCCCAGGTCAACTATGTGGCAAGATGCGGTACTTTTAAAGATTCCGGACTTTCCTACACAGGCGCTTTGCGGATTCTGAAAGTGATTTTAAGCTATGATTATCTGTGGATCAATCTGCGGGTAAAAGGCGGCGCTTATGGCTGTATGAGCGGCTTTGGACGTTCTGGAGAAGGTTACTTGGTATCCTACCGGGATCCCAATCTGGCTGAAACCAATGCAATTTATGAGGGAATCCCCGCATATCTGGAAAACTTTACCGTAGATGAAAGAGATATGACCAAATACGTTATTGGAACCATCAGTGATGTGGACACTCCTCTTACTCCGTCCATTAAGGGTTCCAGAGGACTGTCTGCTTACCTGTCCGGTGTGACAGAAGAAATGCTTCAGAAAGAACGGGATCAGATCCTCTCTGCCACTCAGGAAGACATCAGAGCGTTAGCACCTATTGTACAGGCTGTTTTAAATACCGGAAGTTTGTGCGTGATTGGAAATGAGGAAAAGGTAAAAAGTCAGGAAACCATGTTTAACGAAGTGAAAAACTTATTTGGAGTCTGAGAAAGGAGATATTTTATGAATACACAGGAAAAAAAATCCGGTTTTGTCACCTTAATCGGACGGCCAAATGTAGGAAAATCTACGTTGATGAACCATCTGATTGGACAAAAAATTGCCATTACTTCTGATAAGCCTCAGACCACCAGAAACCGAATTCAGACGGTTTATACAGATGACAGAGGCCAGATTGTATTTTTGGATACGCCAGGCATTCACAAGGCCAAGAATAAGCTGGGCGAATATATGGTAAATGTGGCAGAGCACACGTTAAAAGAAGTAGATGTGGTTTTGTGGCTGGTAGAGCCGACCACCTTTATCGGGGCGGGAGAACGCCATATTGCAGAACAGTTAAATCGGGTTTCTACTCCGGTTATACTGGTAATCAATAAGATTGATACGGTGAAACAGCAGGAAGATATTTTAACATATATCAATGCCTACAAGGACATTTGTCCGTTTGCAGAGATTGTACCGGTTTCTGCTTTAAAGAAAAAGGGGACGGATTTGCTGATAGACCTGATGTTTAAATATCTGCCTTACGGACCGGAATTTTATGATGAAGACACCGTCACAGATCAGCCTATGCGCCAGATTGCGGCAGAACTGATTCGGGAAAAGGCGCTGCGCCTTTTGGATGACGAAATTCCCCACGGCATTGCCGTTACTATTGAAAAGATGCAGGAGCGCCGGGACGGCATTATGGATATCGAGGCCACCATCATCTGTGAGAGAGATTCCCATAAGGGAATTATTATCGGAAAGGGCGGTTCCATGCTAAAGAGAATCGGGACTGCTGCCAGAAGAGAGATTGAAAATATGATGGAAATCCAGGTGAACCTGCAGCTGTGGGTAAAGGTTCGCAAGGAGTGGAGAGACAGCGACATTTTAATGAAGAATTACGGCTATAATCAGAAGGATATGTAGGAGGAACCTATGAGAGAAACGGTTTCGGCTGTCGGCATGGTGATGAAAGCTGCTCCTTCCGGTGACTATGATAAGCGTCTGGTTATTCTTACCAGGGAACTTGGCAAAATTACCGCCTTTGCAAGAGGGGCCAGAAGACAGGGCAGTTCCCTGATGGCGGCAGGACGGACCTTTGTGTTTGGAACCTTCCGGCTTTTTCAGGGAAGGGATGCGTATACCCTCAGTTCTGTAGAAGTGACCAATTATTTTGACGAAATTGCCATGGACATGGAGGCGGCCTGCTACGGTTCCTATTTTTTGGAACTTGCAGATTACTATTCCAGGGAAAATATGGACGCCACAGATATGCTGAAACTGCTGTATCAATCCTTGAGGGCTTTGCAGAAGCCGGCCATTCCCAATCTGCTGGTCCGCCGGATTTTTGAACTGAAAGCTATGGTAATTAATGGAGAGTATACGGAATACCCGACTCGAAAGGTGTGCGATTCTACAGCTTATACTTGGCAGTACGTCATAGAGTCGCCTATTGAAAAGCTGTATCAGTTTACGGTGACGGAGCAGGTTCTTTCAGAGTTTTCGGCCTGTGTGGAGGATAATCAGAACCGCTATATAGACCGGAAGTTTAAATCCCTGGAGATTTTAGAGACGATAATATAAGTAAGGTATTGAAAATATCAGGGAAAGAGGTTATGATATACCTCATATGGGATTTTCCATATAAGGAGGAGATTATGAAAAAAGTAAAACTGGCAGCCCTGATATTTGCTGCCGGCTTCCTGCTAAATGGATGCAGCGGGGCTTCCAGGGGCGGATTTCAGCCTGTGGAGAACAGCATTTACGTGGCGTCAGACGGAAGCGTTTCCACTGCAACCATAGAAACGGTTCAGGGTGAGCAGTATACAGAAGAAGCGCTGCTGGCATTTGCAGAACAGGAAGTTGCAGCATTTAATGAAAAGATGGGAAGCAGCGCCAGAGCCCGCAATGAGGAAGGCCAGGAAAAACTGCCGGCTGCTGTGCAGTCTTGTACCATTGCAGATGGAAAAGCCGTGATGATATTAGACTATGCAGATCCTCAGTATGCAGTAGCATTTTCAGAAGAACATGGAAATCCTGTGACTGCCCTTACAGTAAGTCCGGTATCCGGAGATCTTCCAGAATTAAAAAAGACCGATGGAAGTCCGGCAGACCAGGAAGAAGCGGTAAAATCAGGCGGCGTGATGATTCAGACGGAAGGGGCTGTGACCCTCCAGACAGACGGAAGGATACGTTATATTACAGACGGTGTAACTGTGGTGGACGAGAGAACTGTCCGCACACCGGAATCCGCCAGCGCTGTAATTTTTAAATAAGCTGTTCAGCCTCAGGCTGAAGGCAAAAAAGAATGAAAGAGGTTGGATAAATATGGAAAAGACAATGGAAAAAATCGTTGCTCTGGCAAAATCCAGAGGCTTTGTGTACCCAGGTTCTGAAATTTACGGCGGACTGGCTAATACCTGGGATTATGGCAATCTGGGCGTAGAGTTAAAGAACAACGTAAAGAAGGCATGGTGGCAGAAGTTTATCCAGGAAAGCCCCTACAACGTAGGCGTGGACTGTGCGATTTTGATGAACTCCCAGACCTGGGTTGCATCCGGCCATTTAGGCGGATTCTCCGATCCGTTAATGGACTGCAAGGCCTGCAAAGAGAGATTCCGTGCAGACAAGTTAATTGAAGATTTTATGGCAGAAAAAGGCATTGAACCGGAGACCGGCATTGACGGCTGGACTCAGGAAGAGATGAAAAAGTACATTGATGACAATAACATCTGCTGTCCAAGCTGCGGAAAGCATGATTTTACAGACATCCGTCAGTTTAACCTGATGTTTAAGACTTTCCAGGGCGTTACCGAAGACGCTAAGAATACCGTATACCTGCGTCCTGAGACTGCACAGGGTATTTTTGTAAACTTTAAGAATGTACAGCGTACCTCCAGAAAGAAGGTTCCGTTTGGTATTGGACAGATTGGAAAATCTTTCCGTAACGAGATTACTCCTGGAAACTTTACGTTCCGTACCAGAGAGTTTGAGCAGATGGAACTGGAATTCTTCTGTAAGCCAGGTACTGACTTAGAGTGGTTTGCATACTGGAAGCAGTTCTGTATTAACTGGCTGCAGAGTTTAGGCATTAAAGAAGACGAGATGCGTGCAAGAGACCATTCTCCGGAAGAACTGTGCTTCTACAGCAAGGCTACTACGGATTTGGAGTTCTTATTCCCGTTTGGCTGGGGCGAGCTATGGGGTATTGCAGACCGTACCGATTACGACCTGAACCAGCATCAGAATACTTCTGGCCAGGATATGACCTACTTTGATGATGAGAGCAAGGAACGCTATATTCCATACGTAATTGAGCCGTCTCTGGGTGCAGACCGTGTAACTCTGGCATTCCTGTGTGCTGCTTATGATGAGGAAGAGATCGGAGAAGGCGACGTACGTACCGTTCTTCACTTCCATCCGGCACTGGCTCCGGTAAAGGTAGGCGTGCTTCCGCTTTCCAAAAAGCTGAATGAAGGTGCTGAAAAGGTTTATGCAGAACTTTCCAAGTACTACAACTGTGAGTTTGACGACAGAGGAAACATTGGCAAGCGTTATAGGAGACAGGATGAAATTGGTACTCCATTCTGCGTGACCTATGACTTCGAGTCAGAAGAAGATCATGCAGTTACTGTCCGTGACAGAGATACCATGGAACAGGTTCGCGTGCCGATCGCAGAGCTGAAGAACTGGCTGGAAGACAAGTTCCGCTTCTAAAACAGAGTATCTTACTAATAGAACAGAAAACCAGATTAGAAAAGGAAATGGGGCTGCTGCCTTTTATCTGCCAAAAGGCAGATAAAAGGCGGCTTCTTGTTTTGAACTATGGAAAATCAAAATCAATTTTTAAAGGAAAAGCCTTCCAGACTGTTTTTGTCTTATCTGATTCCTTCGATTAGCGCTACGCTAGTAACCTCTATTTACATCCTGGCTGACACTATGATGATTGGAAAGGGTGTGGGAGCAGCGGGGATTGCTGCCCTAAACCTGCTGCTGCCAATATTTTCGGTGTACATAGGAACAGGAATTTTGTTCGGAGTAGGCGGAAGCGTTCTGTTTTCCGTGTCAAAGGGCAGGGGAGAGGAGGAAAAGGCCAGGGAATATTTTACTGCGTCAGTAATTCTGGCGGTTTTAGCAAGCCTTTTGTACATGTGGATCTTTACGGCGTTTTTCGATCCTATTACCCTGTTTTTAGGAAGAAATAAGGGAACAGAACAATATGTCAAAGAGTACGGAATGTATTTAAAACTGACCCCTGCAATTTTCTTATTTTCTTCTTTCCTGCAAGCATTTGTCCGCAATGACGGTGCTCCCAAAGTATCTATGGCGGCAGTTATTACGGGAGGGGTAGTCAACGTATTTTTAGATTATTTCTTTATCTTTCCGTTGAATATGGGAATCGGCGGAGCGGCCTTTGCTACGGTGCTGGGATATGGACTTACCACCTGTATATTATGCACCCATTTCTTTTCAAGGAAAAATACCTTGAAGCTGATACGGACAGAAGGTCTGGTACGTAAGTGCTTTGACGTGGTGCGCCACGGTTTTTCAAGCTTCCTGTTGGAGGAATCCAACGGAATCATTATGCTGCTTTTTAACCGCCAGCTCCTTTCTTACGTAGGAGATTTGGGAGTTGTGGTTTATGGAATTGTTTCCAACAGCGCCCTGGTGGTAACGTCTATTAACAACGGTATTTCTCAGGCAGCCCAGCCGATTCTGGCTGTAAACTATGGGGCAGGAGAGAAAAAGAGAGTGGCGCTGGCTATGAAATACGGAGTTATAACCGCAGTCCTGTTTGGCGTCGGCTTTACTCTGACAGGACTTTTCTTTCCAGAGCAGATTACCAGCATGTTTGTAAACCCGACTCCTGAAATTATGGAGATGTCCACAAAGGCAGTTCGGATTTATTTCCTGTCCTTCCTTCCGCTGGGATTGAATATGCTGTGTTCTACCTACCTGCAATGTGTGATGAAGCCAGGAAATGCCATGGCAGTCTGCCTGTTGCGGGGATTTATCTTAAGCAGCATTCTGGTGGTGGTTCTCCCTGTGATATGGGGAGTAGACGGAATTTGGGCAGTGATGGCAGTAACCGAGACAGTTACCCTTTTTGCGGCGGTTTTCTTCTGGAGGAAGGCTGCCAGAGGATAAGAAGAGTTACATACAGAAATTGGGAGAGAATGGGATGAAGAAGACTTCTAACAAATCATACGAAATAGATATGTGCAGCGGCCCAATACTGGGAAAGGTTCTGGTTTTTGCCCTGCCGCTGATGCTTTCCGGAGTTTTACAGCTTTTATTTAATGCGGCGGATATTATTGTGGTAGGACGATTTGCCGGCAGCCAGTCCCTGGCTGCTGTTGGATCAACCGGTGCGCTGATTAATCTTTTAATTAACGTATTTATCGGATTGTCAGTAGGCGTCAACGTATTAGTCGCCAAATATTACGGAGCAAAGGACGATGAGGAAGTCAGCGTGACCATCCATACCGCCATTGCCACCAGCCTGGTCAGTGGATTTGGCCTGATTGTAGTTGGAATTGGGGCATGCCGCCCCCTGCTGGTGATGATGGGGACTCCGGAAGACGTAATCGAGAAAGCCGTTATCTATATGCGAATTTATTTTGCCGGTATGCCGGTGGTTATGCTGTACAACTTTGGCAGCGCCATTTTACGTGCCATTGGAGATACCAAGAGGCCCCTTTACTATCTGATGGCAGCCGGAGTGGTTAATGTGGTTTTGAATTTGTTTTTTGTAATTTCTTTAAATATGGATGTGGCCGGAGTGGCGCTGGCTACCGTACTGTCCCAGTGCATTTCGGCAGGACTGATTCTCCGCTGTCTGGCAAAAAGCGAGGGAAGCCTGAAGTTTCATCCAAAAAAGCTGAGGATTAACCTGAAAAAACTGGGACAGATTACCAGGATCGGTCTTCCGGCCGGAATGCAGGGAGCCATATTCTCTCTTTCCAACGTGCTGATTCAGTCCTCTGTCAACTCCTTTGGCTCTACAGTTATGGCCGGCAATACGGCAGCGTCCAATATCGAGGGATTTGTCTATACGGCCATGAACGCAGTCTATCAGTCTAATTTAAGCTTTACCAGCCAGAACGTAGGCGGAAAGAAGTTCAGCCGGTTAAACAAAATTCTGTTTGTCTGCCTGGGTGTGGTAACGGCTACGGGAATGCTTTTGGGATTTGGAGCCATTGGAGGAGCCAGAACCCTGTTAGGTATTTATTCTTCAGATCCGGCGGTGATTGATTACGGCATGAAAAGGCTTCTTATTATCTGCAGCCTGTACTTTATCTGCGGATGGATGGATACGGCGGTAGGTTCTTTAAGAGGAATGGGATATTCCATGCTTCCTATGATAGTTTCCCTGACCGGAGCCTGTCTGTTTCGGGTAGTCTGGATTTTTACCATATTTGCCAGATTTCATTCTCTGACAGTACTGTATATTTCCTATCCTATTTCCTGGCTGATTACTACGGCAGCCCATTTATTATGTTATATGAAGCTGCGGAAAAAATTCCCGAAGGAAGATGTAGACTAAAATCCGGATAAAGGAGGTTTCAGGTAACAGTAATGAAATCGGATATGACAGAGGGAAGCATTGAAGGGCATCTGGCCCGTTTTGCTGTCCCCCTGATTTTAGGAAATCTGTTTCAATTAACGTATAATGCGGCGGACTCTATTATTGTAGGCCGCTTTGTAGGAAATGAAGCCCAGGCGGCTGTGGGAATTGCCAATCCCCTGATGAATGTCCTGACTTTTTTCATTGTAGGCGTCTGCAATGGAATCGGAGTCATTATCAGCGAGTACTTTGGGGGAAAAGACGACCGGCGCCTGCGGTTGGAAATGGGAACGTCCACCCTGTTTGGAGGAATGATTTTTGGCGCTCTTTCCTTTCTTTTATGGGCGGGAGCCGTCCTGGTTCTCCGGCTCATCCGGACTCCGGAGGAAATCCTGGGGCTGACAGGCAGTTACCTGAGGATCATTGCGCCAGGCCTGGTATTTATTTATCTCTACAACCTTTATGCTACAGCGCTAAGGAGTATGGGAGATGCAAAAACGCCGTTGTACTTTTTGATATTTTCTTCTGTGCTGAATATTGTTCTGGATTTGCTTCTGGTGGTCTGGTGTCAGTTTGGAATTTACGGCGCAGCGGCAGGAACCCTGATTTCTCAGATCAGCGCCTCCGTTCTATGCGTGTTCTATGCCAGAAGAAAGGCGGAGGTTTTAAGGCTTTCCCGAAAGGAAATCCGGATAGAAAAGGAAATTCTGGGAAGAACCATCCGGTACAGCTGGGCCACTGGTATGCAGAAAATTACCTTAAATGTAGGAAAACTGCTGATTCAAAGCTTTGTCAATCCTTTGGGAGTAGACGTAATCGCTGCTTTTAATGCCGTAAACCGGATTGAGGACTTTGTCCTACAGCCGGAGCAAAGCATCGGAGCGGCTATTACCACCTTTGCAGCGCAGAACCGGGGAGCCGGAAAGGGAGAGCGGGTTTATCGGTCTTTCCGTTCCGGCATGAGGATGGAAATCCTGTATGGGATTGCAATCGGGATTATTATTTATGCCGGAGCGGAACCGGCCATGAGGCTGTTTGCACCTGAGCCGGATAATATTATGATTCCCCTGGGAGTCAGCTACCTTCACATCATGTCCCTTATCTATGTACTGCCAGGAGTTACCAACGGACTTCAGGGATATGTCAGAGGATGGGGAGCCATGAATCTGTGTCTGGTGAGTACCTTTCTTCAGATTGGAAGCAGGGTCGCGTTTGCCGCTTTTCTGATTCCAAGATTCGGAATGCCTGGTATTGCCTATTGTTGTCTGATGGGATGGAAGTTCTATGCC
>CALHQJ010000022.1 GCA_938036545.1 uncultured Clostridium sp.
GAATGTCGTAAACGTGACGATGACCCGTGTTATCAAAGATATGATTCCAAGATACCGTACAATGAAGGGCTATATGGTTCCCAGAAAAGCCGGATGGGATACCCATGGACTGCCGGTAGAACTGGAAGTAGAGAAGATGCTTGGCTTAGACGGCAAAGAGCAGATCGAGCAGTACGGTCTGGAACCATTTATCGAGCATTGTAAGGAAAGCGTATGGAAGTACAAAGGCATGTGGGAAGATTTTTCCTCTACCGTAGGCTTCTGGGCTGACATGGATAATCCTTACGTAACCTACCATGATGACTATATTGAATCCGAGTGGTGGGCATTAAAGCAGATTTGGGAAAAAGGCCTTCTATATAAGGGCTTTAAGATTGTACCTTACTGTCCACGCTGCGGTACTCCTTTATCCTCCCATGAGGTAGCTCAGGGATATAAAGATGTAAAAGAGCGTTCCGCCATTGCACGTTTTAAAGTAAAGGGCGAAGATGCATATATTCTGGCATGGACCACAACGCCATGGACTCTTCCAAGCAACGTGGCTCTTTGCGTAAATCCAAATGAAGATTATGTAAAGGTACAGGCTGCTGACGGATATGTGTATTATCTGGCAGAAGCATTGTGCGATACCGTATTAGGTTCTCTGGCAGATAAGGACTCTGAAAAACCGGCTTACCAGGTTTTGGAGACTTATAAGGGAAAAGATCTGGAATTCAAAGAATACGAACCGTTATTTGACTGTGCGGAAGCAATCTGCGAAAAACAGCACAAGAAGGCTTATTACGTAACCTGCGATACCTACGTTACCTTAACAGACGGTACCGGCGTGGTTCACATTGCTCCTGCATTCGGTGAAGACGATGCCAACGTAGGCCGTAAGTATGACCTTCCTTTCGTTCAGTTAGTGGATGGAAAAGGCGAGATGACCAAGGAAACCCCTTATGCAGGCGTATTCTGCAAAAAGGCAGATCCTATGGTATTAGAGGATTTGGATAAAAAAGGATTGCTGTTCTCAGCTCCAAAGTTTGAGCACAGCTACCCCCACTGCTGGCGCTGCGGAACTCCTCTTATCTACTATGCAAGAGAGTCCTGGTTTATCAAGATGACTGCGGTAAAAGATGACTTAATCCGCAACAACAACACTATCAACTGGATTCCGGAGTCTATTGGAAAAGGACGTTTCGGAGACTGGCTGGAAAATATCCAGGACTGGGGTATTTCCAGAAACCGTTACTGGGGAACTCCTTTAAACATCTGGGAGTGCGAATGCGGAAAGCAGATGGCTGTCGGCAGCAGAGAAGAATTAAAATCCTTGAGCAGCAACTATCCGGAAGGCGGAGTGGAACTGCACCGTCCGTTTATTGACCAGGTTACCATTACCTGTCCGGACTGCGGCAAGGAAATGCACCGTGTACCAGAAGTAATTGACTGCTGGTTTGACTCCGGCGCAATGCCGTTTGCACAGCACCACTATCCATTTGAGAATAAAGAACTGTTTGAGTCCCAGTTCCCGGCCCAGTTTATTTCTGAGGCAGTGGATCAGACCAGAGGCTGGTTCTACTCTCTGTTAGCAGAATCTACCCTGCTGTTTAACAAGGCTCCTTATGAAAACGTAATTGTTCTGGGCCATGTTCAGGATGAAAACGGCCAGAAGATGAGTAAGAGCAAAGGCAATGCAGTCGATCCTTTTGAGGCTCTGGAGACTTACGGAGCAGACGCAATCCGCTGGTATTTCTACATCAACAGCGCTCCATGGCTTCCGAACCGTTTCCACG
>CALHQJ010000023.1 GCA_938036545.1 uncultured Clostridium sp.
CTTGATTGTCAGATCCTGTAATGTTTTTCGTTTCTTCATGTTTCCTCCAGTTCTACAGAGGAATTCTATGGAGTAAGTATAGCATATTTTTTTGAAAAAGCTATTGGGATTTTGACAAACCAGCTGTTCTCTCTTTTATCATGCTTTTATACCATATCGTGTTCACTTTGTAACTACCCAGAACGAGGATTTTCTTGTCCGGCAAAGCTGTTTCGAACAGTTACGTCACTTCAAATAATTCCGATAGCTCTCCAGTAAATCATAGGCCCTCTGCCTGGTAGATGCTGCCAGAGACGCCGTATATTCTGCGCTTTCAATGGAACCGCCGCTGGTTTGGGGGGCGGACTTTTCTGCTGCAGCATCCCTGGTATTCATCCACTGCCGCTGATCCCTGGCCAGCGCTGTCTCTTCATCAGAATTAAGCCTATCCATAATTTGCATATAAATACTGCTTAGCTCCGTTTCCCACAGCTTCAGTTCGGTATCTGCCAATGCTTTTATGGAGTAGGCGGTAGACTCTACCTGGTTATCCCGCATCTGCTGAATCTGCTTATCCAGCTCCTCCAGTCGATTTTTACTTTGCAGGTAGGCGGAATCCAAAGCCGTTTCTAAAGGAGCGGCGCTGATTCCAGCAGGTTCTTCAAGTGGGGCAGACTGCTTTGCTGCCTCTGGTAATGTTTCCGGCTCTGCCTGAGCTGGAGCAATAAGACTATCCGCACCAGCTGCAGATTCCGGCAAAACTTCCTGTTCTGAAAGTCCTGCCTCGTCTGCCGCAATATCAGAAACTGTCGTTTCAGCACTAAAAGCTGCTGCAACAGGTTCTTCCAAGCTCTGCTTTGGCTTGGGCTCTCCTAAAGCTTCTGTTGGGGCTGCAGGAGCAGACTCCGGGATACCGGCACCTCGCAGCATCGGTTTGTACTCTGCAGGGTGATCGATAGAGGACTCCATCGAGGACGATACGCCTGCTAAAATCTGCTCAGGTATTGTTTCTGCAATATCTTCCACTGCATACATCTGCTCCTGTTTGGTTATATAATGATTCGTATAGGCGGTAATCGAGGTGCCGGCTATAATAATCCCGACAACCAGGGCCAGCCTTTTCCAGCTTTTTCCCATTCCGTCACGTTCCTTTACTGTTTCTTTAGGCGATAGTCTTACTAATAGTAAGATAACACACTTTTCTTTGAAAAGGAATAGGATACAAAAAAGCGTAATATATTGTAAGGTTTGCGTAATATTTTCAAGATGTTGTCATGTTTACGAAACACCGGAATCCACCAGAAGGTTGTCTCCCAGCGCCGCCTCTACCGCCATTTTGTCGCAACGTTCATTTTCCGGATGGCCTGCATGGCCCTTTACCCAGATAAAGGTTACCTGATGAGGCTCCTTTGCTTTTAAAAGCCGTTTCCATAAATCGATATTTTTCACTGGACCTGACTTACCTCTGACCCAATTGTGGGCCACCCAGCTGTCAATCCATTTTTGATTGAATGCATCGATTAAATACTTGGAATCGGAATACAGTTCCACCTGGCAGGGGCGGTTTAAGGCTTCCAATCCCATAATCGCCGCCAGTAATTCCATCCGGTTATTGGTTGTTTTTACAAATCCGGCAGACATGGTCTTTTCGTGAAGGGTTCCGGATGAATCCGTAAAATGAAGCACCACGCCGTAACCTCCCGGTCCGTCCGGATTCCCCCTGGCAGACCCGTCTGTGTAAATTTGTACTTTTGTCATTACTATTGTCTCCTATCTGTCCCATTTATCGCATAGAGCATGAATCTGATCCGCAAATTTGGCCAGATCCTTATTGGCTCCGCCTTCATTATGACGGATAACCTGAAGCAGCCGCTCTCCTGCCGCAACCAGTCTGGCATAAACGCCAAAGGCCTTCCTCTGGGCCGCCTTGGCCTTGCTGATAGGGATTCCTGCTGTTTCGGTAATCCACTGATTGGCGGCTAAATCAAATACCGAACCGGAAAACGGCGCTTCGGCCCGAAGGCCGTACTCGTCCTGTAAGGTCATGGCAAAATTCGTACATACCGTATCCTCTCCATGAACCATAAAAACACGATCCGGTTTTCGTTCAAAGGCTGTAATCCATTCCAAAAGGCCGTTTCTGTCTGCATGGCCGCTTAAGCCTTCTACATTGACGATTCTGGCTTCTACGTCAATAGTCTCGCCAAACAGCTTTACCGTTTTTCCGCCCTCTACCAGAGTGCGTCCCAGGGTTCCCTCTGCCTGGTAGCCGGCAAAGACAACGGTACTCTCCGGCCTCCATAAATTGTGTTTTAAATGGTGACGGATACGTCCTGCATCACACATGCCTGCTGCAGAAATAATAACCTTTGGTTTCGGATCAAAGTTAATGTTTTTTGATTCTTCACTGGTAACAGACAATTTCAGCCCAGGAAAACCAATGGGGTTAATCCCACGGCGTACCAGCGCCTGGGTTTCGTCGTCGTAACATTCCAGTTCATTTTCCTTAAATACCTGGGTGGCCTCTACCGCCATAGGGCTGTCCACGTATACCTCAAAGTGGCCGTGGCCCGTAACCAGTCCCTGTTCCTTGATGCTTCGGATGAAATACAGCAGTTCCTGGGTTCTTCCTACTGCAAAAGCCGGAATTACTACGTTCCCGCCTTTATCTAAGGTGCTTTGGATAATATCTGCCAGCTCCTGGATATGATCCGTTCCAGTTCTGTGATACCGGTCTCCATAGGTACATTCCATTAAAACGTAATCGGCGTCTCGAATGTACTGGGGATCTCGGATCAGCGGCTTATTTTTATTTCCAATATCTCCGGAAAATACCAGCTTCTTTTCGATTTCGCCTTCTCTTGCCCAAACCTCAATGGAAGCGGAACCCAAAAGGTGGCCTGCGTCGGTAAAACGGACTGTAAATTCATCACAGAACTCAACTTTTTCTCCATAACGGCAGGGCTTAAACAGTTTTAATACTCCAATGGCGTCATTCATGTCATAAATCGGCGGTACCTCTGGCTGGCCCGCCCTGCGGGCCTTTCGGTTTTTCCACTCAGCTTCCATTTCCTGAATGTGGGCCGAGTCCTTTAACATAATATCGCACAAATCTGTAGTAGCGTCTGTGGCAATGACCGCCCCCCTGAAGCCTTTGGCATAAATTAAAGGGAGATGGCCTGCATGGTCAATGTGGGCATGAGTCAGCAGTACATAGTCAATTTCGGAATAGCTTACCGGAAGCTCTGCATTTTCATAAACATTGACTCCCTGCTCCATACCGCAGTCAATCAGGATTTTCTTTTCTCCCACTTCCAGGTAGTGGCAGCTGCCGGTAACCTCGTGATCCGCACCGATAAACATCAGTTTCATAAAACCCCTCCTGTCAAAATATCTGCTAAAAAAAGCACAGACAGGAAATCCTCTGTATCGCCAGCGAACCCCCTGTCTTTGCCACGTCCTTTTATAAGGCGATTATATCACACCTCAGATGATAATGCAAATCATACCTCCGTTGCTGTCATTAATTATTTTCTGCAGCGTGTCCTGAAGCTTCATCTGGCAATCCTCCGTAAGCTGGGAAATTTTAGCCTGTATGCCGTCTTCCACAATCTGCTCTACGGATTTGCCAAAAATATTGGTTTCCCAAACGCCTTCGTCGCTCTTTTGGCTGCTGCCCCTGATATAGTCGATTAAATCCTGAGCCTGCTGTTCGCTTCCTACAATGGGAGCGATTTCCGTCTCAATATGAGCTTTAATCAGGTTAATGGACGGAGCCTGGGCCTTCATTTTCACCCCGTATTTATTTCCGTGGCGGATGACCTGAGGCTCATCTAACACAATTTCAGACCGTTCTGGAGTAACTACGCCATATCCCTTCATCCGGACCTGGTTCATGGCATTTTCCACTTTTTCATATTCTTTCTGCATGCGGGCCAGGCTGCTAAGGGTCTGCATCAGCTCATACTCTCCTGTAATGGGAAGCCCTACGTAATCGCTTAAGGTCTGGTAATAATACTTATCATCTACCTGAATATCCATGGCCACAGAGCCGTCTGCCATATCCATCTCCCTGAGACGCAGAAATCCGATTTCTCCGCTGTCCCCCTCCAGCGTCTGTTTTCCGGAAGTCACCTCTTTCATATATCCGGTTTTTTGAATCATGTCTTTTGCTTTGGCGATCAGCCTTTCCTTCAGCCAATGGGTAGGCGCAAGCAGCTCCAGCCACTTGGGAATGTAAAAATCCATCTCGGTTACCGGGAATTCCTTCAGCACCTTTTCCAGAATGCGATTGACGTCTTCTTTTTTCAGCTGTTCACAGTTAACCGGCATAACTGAAACGCCGTATTTTTCTTCCAGCTCTTCGGCCAGCTTGATACTTTCCTCGGAATAAGGGCGTTCACAGTTTAACAGGATAATAAACGGCTTTCCCATGGCCTTTAATTCTTCCACTGCAGTCTGCTCTCCGGTTATGTACCCAGGACGCTTAATATCTCCAAAGGAGCCGTCTGTGGTTACTACAATCCCTATGGTTGAATGATCGGTAATCACCTTTCTGGTTCCGATTTCAGCCGCTTTGGTAAAGGGGATTTCATAGTCAAACCAGGGGGTTTTTACCATCCGCTCTGCATCGTTTTCAATATGGCCTGCCGCTCCCTCTACCATAAATCCCACGCAGTCGATCAGACGTACTTTCACGGAAATTCCGTCTCCCAGCTGAATTTTTGCCGCCTCCTTGGGAATGAATTTGGGTTCCGTCGTCATAATGGTCTTTCCGGCCGCACTTTGGGGAAGCTCATCCCTGCTTAAATTTTTCTGGTTTTCATCTTCCATGGCGGGAATGACCAAAAGCTCCATAAACCGTTTGATAAACGTAGATTTTCCGCTTCGGACAGGCCCCACCACTCCAATATAAATGTCCCCTCCGGTTCTGGCTTCAATATCTTTGTATACATGAAAATTGTCCATAAAAATACCCCCTTGCTGTGCTGATACAGTATATGCAAGAGGGTGTTTTCTTATTCGCTTAAGTAAGCCTTCTTTACTCGGTCATCATTCATTAACTGGTTGGCGTCTCCGCCCAGTACGATATTGCCGGTTTCCAGAACGTATGCGCGGTTGGCAATAGACAGCGCCTTCTTTGCATTCTGCTCAACCAAAAGAACTGTTACTCCGTCTTCATTGATTTTCTGGATAATATCAAAAATCTCATTAACATAGATGGGAGAAAGTCCCATGGACGGCTCGTCCATTACTACCAGCCTTGGGTGGCTCATCAGCGCCCGTCCCATGGCAAGCATCTGCTGCTCGCCTCCGGAAAGGGTTCCGGCCATCTGGTTTTTCCGCTCTTCCAGTCTTGGGAATCTCCGGTAAATCATTTTTAAGGTTTCTTCCATCTCCGCCTTATCATTTCTGGTAAAGGCCCCCAGCTTTAAATTCTGCAGTACCGACAGCTGGGCAAATACGCGGCGTCCTTCCGGCACATGGGCGATCCCCATAGGTACCAGTTTGTGGCCTGCCATTTTTGTAATATCGGTTCCCTCGTAGGTAATGCGTCCTGCCTTAGAAGGAATCAACCCGGTTACCGTATGCAGAATAGTGGTCTTTCCGGCTCCGTTTGCACCGATTAAAGCGATAATTTCTCCCTGATTGACATCGAAGGAAATCCCTTTAATGGCCTGGATAACGCCGTAATATACTTCCAAATCCCTGACTTCCAGCATTGCCATGTTTTCATTTCCTCCTTATTCTCCCAGGTATGCAGTAATAACCTGGGGATCGTTTAATACAGCAGAGGTATCGCCGCTTGCAAGTACCTGGCCGAAGTTTAAAACCGTCAGCCGTTCACAAATACCGGATACCAGCTTCATATCGTGCTCAATTAACAGAATAGTCATGCCAAATTCCTTCTGGACAAAGCGGATGGTGTCCATCAGCTCTGCCGTTTCATTGGGATTCATTCCGGCTGCCGGCTCATCCAGCAAAAGAAGTTTGGGGTCGGTTGCAAGGGCTCTGGCAATCTCCAGCTTTCTCTGCTTTCCATAAGGGAGATTGGAAGCCTTGTAATCTGCTTCCCTGTCCAAATCAAAGACTTTTAAAAGCTCCATGGCTTTTTCATTCATCTCTTTTTCTACCTTGTAATACTTAGGCAGGCGGAAAATACCGGTAAGGGTCGAATAGCCATGGTGGTTGTGAAGCCCCGCCTTTACATTATCCAAAACGCTCAGATCTTTAAACAGGCGGATATTCTGGAAGGTACGGGCAATTCCGCTTTGATTGATTTCAATGGTCTTTTTTCCTGTAATATTTTTTCCGTCCAGTACGATGCTTCCCGTATCCGGTTTGTAAACTCCGGTCAGCAGGTTGAATACCGTAGTCTTTCCGGCTCCGTTGGGGCCGATTAAGCCGTAAAGCTGGCCTTTTTCAATGGTAATATCAAATCCGTCTACTGCTTTTAAACCTCCAAAGGAGATGCTTAAGCTTTTTACCTCCAGCATTGGTGATGCCATGTTATGCCGCCTCCTTCTTTGCTGTTTTTTTCCGCAATGCCGCTGCTGCCCGTTCCCGAAGCTCAATAGCCTTCGGGCTGGAGTTAAACAGCATAATGGCAATCAGTACAATTGCATAAATCAGCATACGGTAATTGTTCAGTCCTCTTAAAAGTTCCGGAAGAAGGGTCAGGATTACCGCTGCAATGACTGAGCCTCTTACGTTTCCAATACCGCCCAGCACCACAAATACCAGAATCATAATGGACTGATTATAGCCGAAGTTTTTTGGAAGGGCCGCCAGAGTAGTCAGGTTGTGCGCATATAAAACGCCAGCAACGCCTGCCAGTGCTGCAGATACCGTAAAGGCCAGCAGTTTGTATTTGGTTACATTAAGGCCAATGGACTCTGCTGCAATCCGGTTGTCACGGATTGCCATAATTGCACGGCCGGTACGGGAATGAATCAGGTTGATTACAATTGCAAGAGTAATCAGAAGCAGAATCACTCCAATGGTAAAATTAGCGGCCTGGGGCGTTCCCGTAATGCCCTGAGCGCCTTTAATCAGCACTGTGCCTTCTGCATCCAGCTTTAACGCCACTTCGCTCTTCATGGAAAAATGAAGGCCTGCAGAATCCACGCCTAAGTAAATGGCATTAATAATATTTTTAATAATCTCGCCAAAAGCAAGGGTTACAATAGCCAGATAGTCGCCTCTTAAACGGAGAACCGGAATACCGATTAAGATACCGAATACAGCAGCAGCGGCTGCGCCGATAAAAATGGCAATAACCAGGCTGACAGTAGGGTCAATGGAACCCTTCATAATCTTGGAAAACAATGCGCCGGAAAATGCCCCCACGCACATAAAGCCTGCATGTCCCAAGCTTAATTCGCCGGAAATACCGACTACCAGGTTTAATGAAACCGCCAGAATCGAATAAATACACAGCGGAACCAGCAGGCCTTCCATCAGGCTGGACATGTGGCCGGTTTTTAAGGCTGCCTCTACCAGGATATATGCCAGAATTACCATTCCGTAGGTAGCCATATCGCCCTTTAAGAGGTTTTTCTTTTCTTTGTTTGTCTTCATAGCTTCCACCTCCATCAGACCTTCTCACTGATTTTTTTGCCCATAATACCGGTAGGACGTACCAGCAGGACAATAATTAAAACAGAGAATACAATGGCATCGGAAAGCTGGGAAGAAATATAAGCCTTAGACAGATTTTCAATGACTCCCAGTAAAATTCCGCCAATCATAGCGCCAGGAATCGAACCGATTCCGCCGAATACCGCTGCTACAAAGGCCTTTATGCCAGGCATGGCTCCCGTATAAGGAGTCAGGGACGGATAGGCGGAGCACAGCAGCATTCCTGCTACTGCAGCCAGTGCAGATCCAATTGCAAAGGTAATGGAAATAGTCCGGTTTACATTAATACCCATCAGGGTTGCCGCACCTTTATCTTCCGATACAGCCAGCATTGCCTGGCCGGTTTTGGTCTTATTGATAAACAGGTTCAAAGCAATCATAACCACGATACAGGTTACAATGGTTACCAGGGTCTCTCCGGTAATCGTCAGCTGGCCGTCTGCCAGGCGCAGGGGTTCCATGGAAATAATGGAAGTAAAGGCCTTGGTATCTGCCCCCCATAAAAGAAGGGCCAGATTCTGAAGCAGATAGCTGACGCCGATTGCTGTAATTAAAACGGCTAAAGGAGATGCGCCGCGGAGAGGTTTATAAGCTACCCTCTCAACAACCACGCCCAATAACGTACATACCACTACTGCAGTTATAATCCCTGCTGCCGGAGGCATGCCCATTGTGCTCACTACAATAAATACCATGTATCCTCCCACCATGATAATATCGCCATGAGCAAAATTCAGCATTTTGGCAATGCCGTAAACCATTGTGTAGCCCAGCGCTATAATCGCATATACGCTTCCCAGGCTGATTCCGCTGATTAGATAGGACAGAAAACTCATAGTGTCACACCTCTTGTTTTTTAATACCGAAAGAGGGCTGCCGCCCAAGAACTATCATTTCGCTGTGCGGCAGCTCTCTGTCATGTTTATAATATGCTGGTAAAAAATTAATCCATAGAAACGTAAGCGCCGTTTTCAATCTTAACTGCCTTAGGTGCCTTAGAAGGCTCGCCGTCTACATTCCAGGTCATGCCTGCACCGGTTAAGCCGTCTACAGAAACCTTTACCATGGATGCCTTCATTGCTTCGCAAAGGTCAGATACGCTCATGTCCGGAGTTGCTCCTGCATCTTCAATGGCAGCCTTTACTGCGTATACAGCGTCATAAGCGTCTGCTGCAAACTGAATCGGGGTGTCGCCAAATTTCTCTTTATAGGTTGTTACAAAGTTTACAGTTAAATCATCAGTTGCATCTGCTGCGAATGGAGTTAACAGCATCAGGCCTTCTGCCAGGCTGGTATCAAAGTTTTCAACACCTAAGATACCGTCCATGCCGTCACAGCCAAAGAAAATCGGATCCCATCCCATGGTATTGGCCTGAGTCAGTACCAGAGCAGCTTCTGTATAGTAGAATGGAAGGAATACCAGCTCTGCGCCTGCATCCTTTGCCTTCTGTAACTGGGTGGTGAAGTCTTTATTGGTATCTGCTGTAAATGCTTCCTCAGCTACAATCTCTAAGCCCTGGTTAGCAGCTTCTGCTGCAAACTTTGCATAGATACCGCTGGAGTATACATCTGAACTGTCGTAAATAACTGCAATCTTGGTTGCCAGCTTATGCTCGCCAATGTACTGTGCAGATGCAGCGCCCTGATCCGGATCAGAGAAGCATACGCGGAATACATTTGGATTAGCAGCACATTCTACTGCAGAACCGGATGGAGTAATCTGGAACATATTGTCCTGTGCACTCTTATCCGCAACTCCAATACATGGATTTGAGGTTGTGGTTCCTACCAGTACCTGCATGCCCCAGTCTTTCAAACTGTTGTAAGCATTGACTGATTTTTCAGCGTCATTCTCATCGTCAGCGCCCTTGTAATCAATCTGGAAGCCGTTGATGCCGCCTGCTGCGTTAATCTCGTCTACGGCTACCTGTGCGCCGTTGATAACTGCATTGCCGTAAATAGCCGTGCCGCCGGTTAAGGGGCCGATAGCGCCAATCTTCCATACTGCGCCGTCTGCTGCCGGAGCTGCTGACCCGCCGTCCTTTGCAGCTTCGCTTCCGCTGTCTTTTGCTGCCTCGGTACCTGCCGCAGTGGTTGCAGCCGTCTCATTGCCGGAACCTCCGCAGGCTGTTAATGACGCTGCCATGGCAGCTGCCAAAACTAAACTTAATACGTTCTTTTTCATAATACGTTCCTCCTCAAAGCCGTTTTGAAAACTTTTCTAAATTATAGTGAGGAAACCTGGTATTGTCAACCATTTGAAACGCCTGTTTTTCCATTTTCCATGAAAAAACAGGCGTATTATAAGCAGTATTTATAGTTCTCATTCCAGAGGGTTATTATAGGGCATTATGGGCAGTCCCAAACCAAATCCAGGCTTTCTGTCTGCCGATCCCGAAGCATTAAATCCAGCACTGCTTCCCGGGCTGGCTTTCCTTCAAACAGGATTTGATTAACCTGTTCCACAATGGGCATGGGAACCTGATATTTCTGAGACAGCGCCAGGGCGGCTTTTGCCGAATAAACGCCTTCTACCACCATTTTCACTTCCTTCATGGCCCCTTCCATGGAATAGCCCCTGCCAATGAGGATTCCGGCCCTGCGGTTTCGGCTGTGCATGCTGGCACAGGTTACAATTAAATCTCCTGTGCCGGAAAGTCCGGCAAAGGTCTGAGCCTTGCCGCCCATGGCAACTCCAAGACGGCTGATTTCAGCAATCCCTCTGGTAATTAACGCAGCCTTGGTATTGTCTCCATACCCAAGTCCGTCTGCCATTCCGGCCGCCAGGGCAATAACGTTTTTAAGAGCGGCTCCCACTTCAATGCCAATCATATCGGGACTGGTATATACGCGGAAAGCAGAACTCATAAAGGCCTTTTGAACCTGCTCAGCAGCAGTCCTGGAATGAGCTCCTGCCACACAGGTAGTTGGCAAAAGACGGCTTACTTCTTCTGCATGGCTGGGGCCGGAAAGAACGGCCACTTCTGCCATGGGAAGTTCTTCCTCTATTACCTCTGACAGTACTTTTAAACTCTGTTCTTCAATTCCCTTTGCCACATTTACAATAATCTGGCCCTGTCTGCAGTAAGGAGCCATTTTAACAGCTGTCTGTCTGACAAAAATCGAGGGGACGGACAATACCAGAATTTCCTTATCCTCCATTGCCGCTTCTAAATTTGTGGTAACTTCCAGTTCTTCCGGAATCACTGCTTCCGGAAGATTGGGATGTTTTCTCGTTGTTTTAATAGCCTTTGCTTCCTCTTCGAACGCAGACCATAACGTAACCTGATGTCCATTTTGAACCAGCAGAACAGCCAGTGCCGTTCCCCATGTTCCAGAACCAATTACCCCAAGTTTTGCCATATTGCTCTCCTTTTGCTGTTAAGATTTTTTTGCTCCAAGTCTGTTTTCCGTTCCGTGAATCAACCGTCCAATATTCGCTCTATGACGCCAGAATGCCATAGCGCTGATTACCAGTGCAATTGCCGCACATTCCCACTGGATGGAGGCGGTATTCATGGAGGTCATGCCGGAAATATCATGGGCAGCCGCCACTCCGTAGCTTCCTGTAAAGATAAAGTATACGGTCAGAATCCAGAACAGGGTTCCTACAATCAGGGAGCCAAGGGATACATATCTGGTAACCGCCACAGTCAAAATAAAAGCGGCAGCGCATACCAGGGTCACACGCAGGTCGCTGGCCATTAAAATACCAGCCATTACCGCAATGCCCTTGCCTCCCTTAAATCCCAGATAAAAGGGATAATTGTGCCCCAGGGTCACGCCAAATCCCATATAAAGAATTAATACGTGCGTATATAACTCCCCGTCTCCCAGAAACATCCTGACCAGAAGGCAGGGAATAAATGCTTTTAAAAAGTCGCCTGCAAAAACAATCAGTCCCGCCTTTTTTCCCAGAACCCGCAAAGCGTTTGTGGTACCGGAATTGCCGCTTCCGTGTTTGCGGATATCTACTCCGTGAGCTTTTCCATAGAAATATCCAGTCTGAATCAGTCCGAATAAATAACCGGCTGCAAGACATAATACCCGTTCCATACTTACTGCTCCTTTGCTTTTCTCTCACGAATCAAAAATCGCAGAGCGGTCCCCCTGAAGCCAAATGCTTCCCTGATCTTATTTTCCAGATATCTGGTATAAGAAAAATGCATCAATTCTTTGTCATTGACAAAAATTACAAACGTCGGCGGTTTTACGGCAACCTGGGTCATGTAATAGAGTTTTAACCGTTTTCCCTTATCGGAAGGCGGCTGCTGCATTGCCACAGCCTCTGTCATGATTTCGTTCAGCACACCGGTTGCAATTCGTAATGTCTGGTTTTCTCTTACCATATCGATCAAATCAAACAGCTTGTTTAACCGCTGTCCTGTCTCCGCAGAAATGAATAAATATTCTGCATATGGCATATAAGCCAGCACTTCTTTGATCTTTCTGGTATACTCATAAATGGTTTTGTCATTCTTTTCAATGGCATCCCATTTATTGACTGCAATAATAACGCCCTTTCCTCTGTCATGGGCAATTCCTGCGATCTTGGCATCCTGCTCTGTAACGCCTTCTGTTGCGTCGATCACTACTACCACCACGTCGGCCCGTTCTACTGCCGTAACGGTGCGGATAATGCTGTACCGTTCCAAATCTTCTTTTATTTTGCTCTTCCGGCGAAGTCCTGCCGTATCAATAAATACATATTCCGTTCCATTGTGGGTAATCTCTGTATCAATGGCGTCTCTCGTGGTTCCTGCAATGTTGGAGACAATTACTCGGTTTTCTCCTAACAATTTGTTAATCAGGGAAGATTTTCCTACATTGGGCTTACCAACTACCGCGATTCTTGGACGCTCGTCCTCTTCCTCTGTCATCTGGTCTGGGTCAAAATGCTTGGCAACTTCATCCAGCAAATCGCCGATTCCCAATCTGGAAGCAGCTGATACAGGGATGGGATCGCCGATTCCCAGATTATAAAACTCGTAGACGTCATTTCCAAATTTCTGGATGCTGTCTACCTTATTAACTGCCAGCACCACCGGCTTTCTGGACTTGCGCAGCATATCTGCCACCTTGGAATCTGCATCCTGAAGTCCCTGGCGCACATCCACAATAAAAATTATCACATCTGCAGTCTCTATGGCAATCTCTGCCTGTTCCCGCATCTGGGACAAAATAATATCCTTACTGTCCGGCTCAATACCTCCGGTGTCAATTAATGTAAAATTCATATCCAGCCAGGAACAGTCTGCATAAATCCTGTCTCTGGTTACTCCTGGCGTATCTTTTACAATGGAGATTGCCTCTCCTGCCAGGACATTAAACAGCGTGGACTTTCCCACATTTGGGCGTCCTACGATTGCTACTACCGGTTTACTCATAATTCCTCCTTATTCTACCTCAAAGACAATTCCGTCTGGGCCAATTTCCATGTGATCCCCCGGACGGTGCTCAAATATTCTGTCAGGCTCATATCCCTCATAAACGGGAAGCCCGTCCTCTTCTTCCGGATGGAGAACAGACTCCACCAAATCGTATCCGCTTGATTTTACTATACGCACCGGAACTTGTAAAGCGTTTTGTACTTCGGTTCTGGTTACGTCATCTAAAAATACTTCCTCCCCGCTGCGGAACATGCAGGCAGGAAGAAGGAGATACTCCCCTAATTCTTTGTCCTTTAACTGATTCATAATGTCCTGGCCGGTGATCAGACCTGCCACCGTGATCCTCTCTCCGAAAAAGTCGTTTTGAATGGCATAGAGGTGAACCCTGCGTCCAGGATATTCTTCCATAATCCAGCCTAAATACTTCTTTAAATAAGGATAGGCCAGACGGCCTGTAGCAATGGAAATGTCGCCTGCAATGGCGTTTGGCTCCTCCTGTCCCTTCTTTTCATCCAAAGCTTGCCGTACTTCTGTGGCTAAAAGCCTTAACATGCCTACTCCGTTTTCCAGCTGAGGATATCCGTCATACCGTTCTTCCTCTGGCAGAGGCCGCTCTGCCAGAATGTAAAATTCATCGCTGGCATGAATAAAATGAATCCCATGGTCTTCATAAATTTTTTTCTGCCAGGACTCAATTAAGTCAATAGTCTCTTCTGCATCTTCTTTGGTAAAGGGTTCTAAAGGATGGAGGCCTTCTCGGAATTTGGAAAGTCCTACCGGAACCACAGAAACGCTTTCCATATAGGGAAGATATTTGGTTAAATCCGAAATAGTGCGGTTTAGTTCTTCCCCGTCATTAATCCCCTTACACAATACGATCTGGCCGTTCATGGGAGTCTCTGCCTCGTACAGCCGGTCAATCAGTTTTAAGGATTCCCCTGCAAACCGGTTGTGCAGCATCTCACAGCGGAGAGCTGGATTGGTTGTGTGTACGGAAATATTGATAGGAGCTAATTTAAACCGGATAATCCGGTCAATGTCCTTTTCCTTCATATTAGTGAGCGTCACGTAATTGCCCTGTAAAAAGGATAATCTGGAGTCATCGTCTTTAAAATACAGGGTATCCCTCATTCCAGGAGGCATCTGGTCAATAAAACAGAAAATGCACTTGTTGCTGCAGGATTTATAATCACTCATCAGACTGTTTTCAAAGTTTATGCCTAAATCCTCATAGTCATTTTCAATGTCCAGTTCCCACTCTTCTCCATTTTCCTTTCGGACAAGCATGGTCATCCTGTCGCTGTTTACGTAATATTGATAATCAAATATATCTTCTATTTCCTGCCCGTTAATGGTAAGCAGGCAGTCTCCGGCTTCCAGCTCCATTTCTTCTGCAATGGAACCCGGGTCTACACTGGCTATCCGGTGTCCTGTATATGGTTTCTTCATAGTATCTGCCTTCCTCTCTATCTTCTTTAGTATACAGGAGTAAGTTCTCTTTGACAAGTTATAGCCGTAAAAAAATCCATCCACCTATTGACGCTTATCCCCAGAAAATGGTATAAACATAGTAGAAAGCTCAATAACCCCACATTATTTTACGGAGGATAAACATGGAACATTCATTTGTTTTTCAAAATTCCCTGCCGGTAGGTCCCTTAAAACTGGCAGCTTTGGAAAGTTGTAAGGACCTGGCTCAAAAGGTAAACGATCATATTGTGACCTTTCGAAAAAACGACACTAAGGAACTGCTCCGCCGCAAAGAAGATTTAAATTACCGCGGCTATGACGCAGAGTCCTATCTTCTGAACTGCTCCTGTCCCCGCTTTGGCACTGGCGAAGCAAAAGCAGTTTTAAACGAGTCTGTCCGCGGCACTGATATTTTTGCAATGGCAGACATTACCAATTACAGCTTGACCTATACAGTAAACGGCTATACCAACCACATGTCTCCTGACGATCATTTCCAGGATCTAAAGAGAATTATCGGCGCCTGCAGCGCCACAGCCCACCGCGTCAATGTGATTATGCCATTTTTATACGAAGGCCGCCAGCATAAGCGTTCCAAGAGAGAATCCTTAGACTGTGCAATGGCTCTGGTGGAGTTAATCAACATGGGCGTAAGCAATATCATCACCTTTGACGCCCATGACCCAAGAGTTCAAAACGCCATCCCTCTCTACGGGTTTGACAACTTTATGCCTACCTATCAGTTTGTAAAAGCCTTGTTCTCTCACGATCATACCTTACAGATTGACAAAGACCATCTAATGGTAATCAGCCCTGACGAGGGCGCTATGAATCGGGCTGTTTATCTGGCCAACAATTTAAGCGTGGATATGGGTATGTTCTATAAACGCCGCGACTACTCCAAAGTGGTAGACGGACGCAACCCTATTGTAGCCCATGAATTTTTAGGTTCTTCTGTAGAAGGAAAGACGGTTTTAATCATTGACGACATGATTTCTTCCGGAGAAAGCATGCTGGATACTGCCAGAGAATTAAAAGAACGCAAGGCAAAAAAAGTTGTTGTATGCTGTACCTTTGGACTGTTTACCAGCGGTCTGGAAAAATTTGACGAATTTTATAACAGAGGCTATATCGACTATGTCATCACCACCAACTTAAATTACCGTCCGGCAGAACTGCTGTCCCGTCCATGGTACATTGAAGCAGACATGAGCAAATATATGGCTGCTATTATCAACAGCCTGAACCATGACGTTTCCATCAGCGCTTCCCTGTCTCCAACGGAAAAGATCCAGAAGCTTCTCCAGAAATATCAGGCAGACGGCTATGACTATGTTGGAAGTATCGTCTAAATAATTCAAAAGTAACAATTCAGGACGGCGGGAAATCAGGCAGGAATCTCCGATGCTTCTTGTCCGCTGTAAGCGGGCAAGAAGATGCATGGCTGAACTGTTACATTCAAAAAAGGATTCAACCTCCATGTCCATAGATACACAGGAGGTTGAATCCTTTTCTTTTATTCGTTCAGGCAGAGGAAAGCCGCCAGATTGCCTCTCTCATTTCCCATAATGCGGTGAGAATACAGATGCTCCGGATTGCACATGGTACAAATATTGGTAGTATGAATGTTTTCCGGCAAAACGCCTGCTTCTGCAAACACGATCTCATTGGCTCTCCACAGGTCTAACTGATATTTTCCAGGCTTTCCATTGGGACCAAACAGTTCTGTGTGGTATTTGGGATGAAATTCCTTCCGAAACTCTTCTACTACCTCTTCTCCCACCTCAAAACAGGACTTGCAGATACTTGGGCCAATGCAGGCGATTACCTCTTCCGGCCTGGTTCCAAACGCCTTCCCCATAGCAGAAAGGGTATGAAAGCCCATACGCTTCACGGTTCCTCTCCAGCCGGAGTGGGACAACCCAATAGCCTTGTGAACGGGATCTAACAGGTACAGGGGAACACAGTCTGCATAAAAGGTCACCAGGGTAATACCTGGAATATTGGTAATCAGTCCGTCTACGTCCCGATAATCCCGTTCCTTCCAGATGCCTTTTCCCAGATCGTCCTCTGTCACCTGGCGTACCTGAACAGTATGGGACTGCCAGGTGGTTACCATTTTGTTGACATCTACCTGAAGGGCCAAAGCCATACGACGGTAATTTTCCTGCACATGTTCCGAATCATCTCCTCTTGTGAAAGAGAGGTTCATAGAAGTATAACATCCAGTGCTGACTCCGCCATAGCGGGTGGAAAATCCATGTTTTACCATGCCGGATTTTTCAAGGGCTGTAAAAGAAAGATAGGTTACGCCTTCTCTGCATCTTGTAATCAATTCATCCGGCCTGTCTGTCTTTTTCCAATTAATCTCCATCTGTTGTTCCTCCTTATCTAAAATGCATCCCGAATCAGCCTGATTTCCGTCCCCAAAACTGCCACTACGTCAAAACGGCAGGGAGTTTCCATGGAAAGCCTGTGTTCATACAGATAGGAACGGGCGGCTTTTCGTATCCGCTGTTGTTTCCGTCCATCCACTGCCGCTTCCGGCTCTCCGGATTTTAACGTAGTCCTGTATTTTACTTCTACAAAGACGATTACGCCATTTTCCCTGGCGATTAAGTCGATCTCTCCCCGCCTGTGGTTCTGGTAATTCCGGCTTACGATCTCGTAGCCCTGGCTGATTAAATAATCAGCCGCCATGGATTCATAGCGGCTTCCGACTTGTCTGTTATTCAACTGTTATCTCTCCTCAGTATCCACAAACCTGGTAATAAAGCTTCTGCGGTGAATGGGACAGGGGCCGTATTCCCTGATTGCCGCAGTGTGAACGGCAGTTCCGTACCCCTTATGACGGGCAAAGCCATATTCCGGATACAGCTTGTCATACTCGATCATCATATGATCCCTGGTAACCTTAGCCAGAATACTTGCCGCCGCAATGGAAACACTTTTGGCATCGCCTTTTATAATCGGTACCTGGGTCATACTTTCCGGCAGTCCAGGAATGGTTACTGCATCATTGAGAAGAATCTGAGGATTGGGCGTTAATTGGTTTACGGCCTGTCTCATTGCTTTATAAGTAGCCTGAAGAATATTCATATCATCAATATCCTGAGGGCTTACAATGCCCACTGCCCAGGATATTGCCTTGTCTTTGATTTCTAAAAATAACTCTTCTCTGCGCTTTTCTGACAGCTTTTTGGAGTCATTCAAATAGAGAATTTGGCAACCCTCCGGCAAAATCACAGCTCCGGCTACTACAGGGCCTGCCAAAGGCCCCCTGCCTGCCTCGTCAATTCCGCAAATCACTCCTGCCTGTCCATACTCCCGTTCATAGACCTTCATCTGGTCCAAACGCAATAATTCCTGTTCCAGCTTTTCGCCCTTTAGTACTCTGGCCATAATTCCTCCTGCTCTATCCAATCGGCCAAATCTTCAGCCAGATTCTTCCGATAATCTCATCCCGTCTAATATTGCCTACATCCGTATCCCGGCTGTCTGAACTGTAATTTCGGTTGTCGCCTAACACAAAGTATTCGTCTTCTTCCAGACGGACCGGCTCTTCAGCCCTTCCGGACTTTTTTATCCATTCTGTGCTGACATCATCCATCAGCCGCTTCCCATCTATAAAAACAGCGCCGTCTTTTATCTGTACCGTTTCTCCAGGAAGCCCGATTACCCGTTTGGTATAATACCGGCCCTTTTGATACCGATAAGAAAAGACAATCACATCAAATCTCTCTGGCTGTGAAAACCGGTAGGACAGTTTGTCTACCAGCATAATATCGCCGTCTTTTAAAGTTGGTTCCATAGACGCCCCATATACGTCAGCCCGCTGCACTGCAAAGGTTATGAGAAACAAAATCACAGCGGCAGCAATAATCAGATAACGGAGAAAGCTTTTGATTTCTGTCCAGACAGCTTTTGCCTGCTGCGTTTTCATCCTCAGACTTCTTCCTGGCCGGTACTTTGATTATTTCCGTCAGATCCCTGCAGCTTTGGAACTTCCAGAGTAATCCTTCCCAGCCGTCCGCTTCTGAAATCATCCAGCAAAATAGCCGCTGCTTTGGAAAGATCCAGTTCTCCGCCTTTTAACAGGCAGGCTCTGGCCTTCGCCACCTGCTCCAATACCCTCAGGCAATCGGAAGTTTTCTTACAGTAAGAAACTGCTTCTGCCTGGTACCGTTCTTCCAAAGCCCTGGGATAACGAGCTGCCAGCACTTTTATTAACTCCATTGCCAGCTCGTCTTTATTTAAAATTTCATCATTAATGGAACCAATAAACGCCAGATTTAATCCAACCGTCTGATCTTCAAATTTAGGCCACAAAATTCCGGGAGTGTCTAACAGCTCTAAAGTCTTATTTAAACGAATCCACTGGTTTCCTTTGGTAACTCCCGGCTTATTACCGGTCTTAGCACATGCTTTTCCTGCAAAAGCATTAATAAATGTTGATTTTCCCACATTAGGAATTCCAACTACCATAGCCCGTACCGGACGGTTTAAGATTCCTCTTCTGCGATCCCGTTCAATTTTTTCTTTACATGCCTCCTGAACGGTGGCATTAATCTGCTTTAAACCGGCTCCGCTTTTACAGTTCACCTTTAAGACGTGGAATCCCTTTTCCGTAAAGTATCGAATCCACTGCTCATTCAGCCTGTCGTCTGCCAAATCAGACTTATTTAACAGCACCATTCTGGCTTTTCCCGCACCCAAATCGTCAATATCCGGATTGCGGCTGCTAAGGGGTGTTCTGGCGTCTACCAGTTCAATTATCAAATCAATTAATTTAATATCTTCCTTCATGGCACGTTTTGCTTTTGTCATGTGCCCTGGATACCATTGAATATTCATTTTATCCCTCTATCCGAAAGGTCCGGCTATTCCACCAGCCCGATATTCAGGAGCGGAAACAGCCGAAGCCATACTTTTCCAATTATATGTTCTTTTCTTACATTGCCTACGTTTGCAAAACGGCTGTCCTCGCTGCTGTCCCGATTGTCTCCCAGCAGGAAATACTCTCCTTCTCCCAGGGTTATGGGATGTTCTGCCAGGCCGGCAGAGGTAATCCTGGACGTCCCGCCTTCTTCCGTTAAAAGCTGGCTGTCAATATAAATCTGCCCGTCTGCTATCTGTACGGTCTCTCCTGGCAGCCCAATGACACGCTTTACGTTCATTTTCCCGTCTTCCCGCTGAAATGCGACAACATCAAACCGATCCGGAGACTGGTAATCGTAAATCAGCCGGTTCATCAGCACCACGTCATCCGTTTCCAGCACCGGCTGCATAGAACTGCCGCTGATGGGTATCTGGGTTCCAAAGGCGTAAACAGTAAAGCAGGCAATGGCAATCACTACAATAATGTCCGTTACCCAGCTGACAATACGGCGAAGCAGGTTGGTTTCTTCGCTTTCATAAAATTCCACTGTTCTCACCTCATGTTAAAAAGGGGGCTGTCGCAAAATGATACGTTGCGACAGCCCCTTCTGCCTTCAAGAATTATCGTACTAACTCTTTTACCTTTGCAGCCTTACCTACGCGATCGCGTAAGTAGTACAGTTTTGCTCTTCTGACTTTACCCTTTCTTATAACCTCTACATCTGCAACAGATGGGGAGTGTAATGGCCAGGTCTTCTCAACGCCGATACCGTTGGAGTTCTTTCTTACAGTGAAAGTCTCTCTTGCGCCACCGTTCTGTCTTTTAATAACAGTTCCCTCGAAAATCTGGATTCTCTCGCGGTTACCCTCTTTGATCTTGTTGTGTACTCTTACAGTATCACCAACATGAAACTCCGGTACGGATTCCTTTAACTGAGCTGCTTCAATATTCTTGATAATTTCGTTCATCGTGTGAACCTCCTTAAGTTTATTGGATGTTCTTAATACTTTAAGTAACAGAGGACCATCTCTTCTTAATCACAACTACCACAGTGTATCACAAAGTTTTTGAAATTGCAAGCAGTTCTTCCAAAAACTTTCGTTCTTTTTTATCTAAATTGGCTTCTTCCAGCAGATCCGGACGGCGCTCCAAAGTCCGCTTAATGGACTCCCGTCTTCTCCACTCTTCGATATTTTTATGATGTCCGGATAACAGTACATCAGGGACCTTCATTCCCCGAAATTCTTCCGGACGGGTATACTGGGGATATTCTAACAAATTGTCATGGAAGGATTCAATGTCTGCCGATATCTGATTGTTCAACACGCCTGGAACCAGACGGCTGATACAGTCAATCATAACCATGGCCGGAAGTTCTCCGCCGGTCAGGACGTAATCTCCTATGGAAAGATAATCGGTACAGATGGTCTCCAAGGCCCGTTCATCAATTCCCTCATAATGGCCGCACAAAAACACCAGATCGTCTTCTTCTGCCAGCTCTTCTGCGATTTTCTGATTAAACACCCTGCCCTGAGGGGTCATGTAAATCACCCGGGGGCGTTTACCGAGGCGGCGGCAGATATCTTCGTAACAGGCACAGACCGGAGGCGCCTGCATCACCATTCCAGCCCCTCCCCCATAAGGGTAATCATCCACAGAATTATGCTTGTTTCCGGCATAATCCCGAATATTAACGGCCTCTACGGAAATAATCCCCTTCTCTATGGCACGTCCGGTAATACTGGTATTTAATCCGCCCATTACCATGTCTGGAAAAAGTGTCATAATATGAAAATTCATGGCTGTTCCACCTTCCCTTTATAAATCCAGAAGACCGTCCATTACGTGGATTTTCATAATGCCCTGTTCCAAATCCACATCCAGAATGCAGTCTTTAATGGCCGGAAGAAGAAGCTCTTTTCCATTTTTCTGCCGGACAATGTATACGTCATTTGCGCCTGTAGGCATGACTTCTTTTAATTCTCCCAACACTGTGCCGTCCTCTGCTTCCACCTTAAGGCCAATTAAATCGGTGACAAAATATTCGTCTTCCTCCAGTTCTACAGCCTGGTCTCTGCGGATTAACAAATCCCTGCCTTTGTACTTTTCAATATCATTAATATTGTCGTATCCCTTAAATTTCAGGATTACCATATTTTTAAAAAATTTCACATTTTGAATTTCTAAAACAATCTGCTCTCTTCCTGCGTCCAGCGTCACTTCATCTAAATCCAGAAAACGCTCCGGATCGTCGGTAGTCGGATAGACCTTTACCTCTCCCCTGACTCCGTGAGTGGAACTGATGACGCCAACTCTCAGCATCTCTTCCATGTTTGATACCTCGCTTTTATATCAAAAAAATGGAGGCTGTCTGAAACAACCCCCATCTTGTCACTGAATCTCAACAATAACTTTCCTGTCTTCTCTGGAAGCAGCAGCTTTTACCACAGAGCGGATTGCCTTTGCAATACGTCCCTGTTTACCGATAACTTTTCCCATATCAGAGGGCGCTACCTTTAATTCCAGCAACAGGTCGCTGCCTTTCTCAGTCTCAGTTACGACAACTTCGTCAGGATTGTCAACCAGTGCTTTTGCTATAACTTCTACTAATTCTTTCATAGCGCTCACCTCTCAATTATTGGATGCCAGCGATCTTCAGAAGTTTTCCTACTGTTTCAGTAGGCTGAGCACCTGTTGCTAACCACTTCTTGGTTGCCTCCTCATCGAACTTAATTACGCTTGGATCTACGTTTGGATCGTAGTAACCAACCTCCTCGATGAATCTGCCGTCTCTTGGAGCTCTGGAATCTGCAACAACAACTCTATAGAAAGGAGCCTTTTTCTGACCCATTCTTCTCAGTCTCATCTTTACTGCCATTTCAATTCACCTCCTTGTAATACTGTTTATAGACAACGCAGGAATCTGCTTTGCTAACTCTTAAAAGGGCATTTTAAACTTACCGCCCATTAATCCGCCAAGACTGCCAAGGCCGCCTCTGCGTTTGCCGCCTCCCATCATTCCCGGAAGCTGCTTCATCATCTTCTTCATCTGTTCAAACTGTTTGCACAGACGATTGACCTCATTTAAATCCACGCCAGCGCCTTTGGCAATGCGTTTCTTTCTGGGAACATTCATCAGGGATGGGTTTGCCCTCTCCTCTTTGGTCATGGAAAGGATAATGGCTTCCACCCGCTTCATATTTTTTTCATTCTCATCCATGTCGATGTTGCCAAGATTGCTCATTCCAGGCATCATGTTCATAATACTGGCCATGCCGCCCATCTTTTTAATCTGGTTCATCTGGTCTAAGAAATCGTTATAATCAAATTCTGCTTTTTTCAGCTTCTGGCTTAACTCTTTGGCTTTATCCTGATCAATTTCCGCCTCTGCTTTTTCAATCAGAGAAAGGATGTCTCCCATTCCTAAAATACGGGAAGCCATACGTTCCGGATAAAACTGCTCCAAATCAGACAGTTTTTCTCCCATACCTACATAAAGAATGGGCTTTCCGGTTACGGAACGGATAGAAAGAGCAGCACCGCCTCTGGTATCGCCGTCCAGCTTTGTTAAAATGATACCGTCAATACCGACTTTATCATTGAACATGCCGGCTACATTGACTGCGTCCTGGCCAGTCATGGCATCTACTACCAAAATGGTCTGATAAACGTCTACCTGTTCTTTGATTTCAATCAGTTCGTTCATCATGTCTTCATCTACATGAAGACGGCCTGCAGTATCCAGAATAACTACGTTCAGATTATTTTTTGCTGCGTGTTCCACAGCGGCTTTTGCAATATTGACCGGCTTTTGCTTATCGCCCATGGAAAATACCGGAACACCCTGTTTTTCACCATTAATCTGAAGCTGCTGAATTGCAGCAGGACGGTATACATCGCAGGCAGCTAACAGCGGACGTTTACCTTTTGCTTTTAATTTGCCGGCAATTTTTGCCGTGGTAGTGGTCTTACCTGCACCCTGAAGACCGGCCATCATAATGACGGTAATCTCACCGCCAGCCTTTAATGCAATCTCCGTGGTCTCCGAGCCCATCAGGCGAACCAGTTCTTCATTTACAATTTTAATTACCATCTGTCCCGGAGTCAGACTGCCCATAACATCTTCACCGACAGCCCGTTCCTCTACAGATTTGATAAACTGTTTGACTACCTTGAAGCTTACATCAGCTTCCAAAAGAGCCATCTTGACCTCTTTTAATGCGGCCTTTACATCAGCCTCTGACAGACGGCCTTTTCCCCGCAGGTTTTTAAATACATTCTGCAGTTTTTCGGATAAACTCTCAAAAGCCATGTATGTCCTCCTCTACAGCTTTGCGATGTCTCTGGAAATCTCGCCTATTTTGTCCACCAGA
>CALHQJ010000024.1 GCA_938036545.1 uncultured Clostridium sp.
GCTCTTCCGATCTACTTTTCTTCTTTAATCAACTTTCGGAAATCCTGAAATATCCCCCCCATTGCCGTCTGTCAGGAACAGATCTTTTTTCTTTTGTTTAATCAGCCAGAATCCAAGAAGGATAATTCCAAGGGCAATAGCCATCTGAGGAATCCGGCGGTTTATCCAGAAGAGAAGACTCTGGATAGGTTCTGGAATGGAGAGATAGCGGCTGAAAAACATCTGAATAAAATCACTGAGATTTTGCCACAGAATCGCCGCACCTAAAAAGATTAAGGCATAGGAAGTAACTTTTCGGTATTTGGTAAGCAGCAGGTTCCGATCCTGAATAAACCGGTCAACATGGAAGAAATAGTCGTCTTCGATCATGTAAAATTCGTCATCCGGAAGGGTAATCAGATGATTGACATGAAAGAAACTGTAGAACCATAAAACAGGAGCGAGAAACATAAGGGGCGGAAACAGCATACTGCTGAAAAACATCAACAGAAAGAAGAGGGTCATAACGCTGAGTCCGTGTTTGAAAAATCCCAGATACATTTCTCCTGCACCAGGAATCAGGGAGCAGAAAAATGTAAATAACCGGTTTTTCTTTTTTGTCATAGTAAATTACCTCCAATTAAAAAAGTCATAAGAAAAATCAATAATCGAATGGGACAGCCGCCTGGAATGTTGGGAAAGCTGGGATTCTATCCTCTGGCTGTCGTGAAGATTGGGAGAGGAAATCCCCGGAAGAGCAAATAACAGGAAAATTGCTCCGGCTACAGCAGTGCCTACCTGAAGGCTGTAAATGAAAAACTGCAGTTTTTTAGAGGCATGGCTGGTCTTTACAGCTACCTGGACGTCCAGGGAACGGCTTTTATTCCGCACGGATTCTGCAAAATTGTTAGGAGCCGGAACAAAATAATACTGTTCCGTTTCATTTGCAAAGGCATTCATTAACTCGTCAGAACCGGCGATTTCTTCCAGAGTTTCAAGATAGATTCTGGAGTTTGGGCTGTTTCTCATGTGAAGTCCTCCCTTCGATAAAGTTTTTTCAACATTCCTTTTGCACGATAAATCTGGGTCTGCAGGGTTTTGATATTTTTACCGGTTTTGGCAGCGATTTCACTGATTTCGATTTCACGGTAATAATAATCCAGCGCCACATCCTTATAAGGAGGGGACAGCTGGCAGCAGCAGTCATAAAGTCTCTTTTTTATATCCCGTTCCAGACAGGCGTCTTCCGGAGAGGACTGACCGTCCGGAATGGCAGTAAAATATTCGTCTGCAGTAGGGACGCTGCGCCGTCCGGCCCGTTTCAGGTAATCAATGCATTTGTTGGTGGCAATGCGGCACAGCCATGCCCGTTCATTGGCTCCGTCAAAACGGGACAGATTTTTATAGGCAGAGAGAAAGGTATCCTGGGCCAGGTCTTCTGCGTCGAAATAATCGCCGGTAAGACGGTAGCAGATAGAATAAATTAAATTTTGATACTGGCGGATTAACCGTTCCAGCACTTCTTCATCGCTCAAGCAGTGTTCTCTCCTTCCTTATGTAATTCTTTTCTATTTAGTAACTGCTCAGGACGGGGCATCTTCTTGTCCGGCTTTGCCGAACAAGAAGCATTGGAGATTCCTCCGATGTGAAATCTGGTGTAACAAGCTGTTTACAAGCCAGCTTGACACAGCTTGTTACGCCAGATTCCCCGCCGTCCTGAATAGTTACTCTATTTATTATAACGGATGAACTGGGGAATTGTCTTCATTATTTTTTTTCATAAAGCGGCTTTTGTAAGCCAATATTTCGCAGAGTCTCTAGTTATTTGGAAAAAAATGTGGTAGACTAATACCATCATAAACTGGGGAGGTGTTTCTGTGGCAAGAATCATCCGTTACCATGTAATTGCCAGGGGGCGTGTTCAGGATGTTGGATGCCGTTTTTTCGTATGTATGGAGGCCAGGCCTCTGGGGATTACAGGATATGTGGAAAATCTTTACGATGGCACGGTACAGATGGAGCTTCAGGGAGATCCGGTTAAGCTTTCCATGCTGTTAGATGCTATCCGAAAAGGAAACGGCTATATGCGGGTCGATGATTTGGACATTACGGAAATTCCGGTAAAACCAGGGGAGAAGCAGTTCTTTATGAGCTGATTCAAGGAAGCGCTGAAAGGAGTTTTTGCATGAAACGAGTGTTTTTAATTGTATTAGACAGTGTAGGAATCGGAGAAATGCCGGATGCTGCCGATTTTGGAGATGAAGGCAGCAATACGCTGGCGGCTGCGGCAACCAGTCCTTATTTTTCCATGCCCAATATGAAAAAGCTGGGACTATTTAATATAGATGGAGTCACCTGTGGGGAAAAAGAGGCAGATCCAACGGGAGCTGTTGCCAGAATGACGGAGGTTTCGAAAGGAAAGGATACCACCATTGGCCACTGGGAGATTGCAGGCGTTATTTCGCCGGAACCCCTTCCTACCTTTCCTGATGGATTTCCAGAAGAACTGTTAGAGGCTTTCGAAAAGGAAACAGGACGGAAGGTAATCTGCAACCGGCCTTACTCCGGCACAGAGGTCATTAAGGATTATGGCAGGGAGCATGTGGAAACGGGAAGCCTGATTGTTTATACGTCTGCTGACAGTGTATTCCAGATTGCCGCCCATGAGGACGTAGTACCCATTGAACAGTTATACGAGTATTGTGAGATTGCCCGCCGTCTCTGCATGGGAAAATACGGAGTTGGACGCGTGATTGCCAGACCATTTGAGGGAGAATGGCCATACAAGAGAACGTCACGCCGCCATGATTATTCATTGGTTCCGCCGAAGGCTACCATGCTGGATGCGATTAAAGAAGCCGGACAGAAGGTTTTGGCAGTAGGTAAAATCAATGATATTTTTGCAGGACAGGGAATCAGCGAGATGGTACGGACTGCTGGAAATGCAGAGGGAATTGACCGGACTATAGAATATCTGAACAGAGATTTTGAAGGACTGTGCTTTATCAATCTGGTGGATTATGATATGCTTTATGGACATCGCAATGATGTAGACGGGTATGCCAAAGCCTTAACCTATTTTGACGAAAGGCTTCCGGAGATTTTGGGGGCCATGAAGGAAGAGGATATTTTGATGATTACCGCCGATCATGGCTGTGATCCCATTACGCCATCTACAGATCATTCCAGAGAATATACGCCTTTAGTAATGGCCGGAGCCGGAGTAAAAGCCGGAGCAAACCTGGGAACCAGAACTTCTTTTGCAGATATTGCCGCTGCTATTTTAGAGTATTTGGGAGTACATGGAGAGATTGCAGGAGAAAGCTTTTTAAAGGAAATTTACAGTAAATAAGTAATAGTTCAGCTATGTATCTTCTTGTCCGCTGTAAGCGTGCAAGAAGCGTCGGGCGTCCGCCTGTTACAGAAAAATAATAAGAATCGAGGGAAAAAACATGGATAAGAAAGAAATTTTTAAAACAGTTGACCACACCTTATTAACTCAGGGAGCAACCTGGGCAGAGATCAAGGAAATTTGCGACGACGCAGTTGCCTACGGCACAGCTTCTGTCTGCATTCCTCCGTCTTATGTAAAACGTGCAGCAGATTATCTGGGAGATAAGATGCCGGTTTGTACGGTAATTGGATTCCCCAATGGCTACAATACCACCAAGACCAAGGTGTTTGAAACCAGAGACGCCATTGAAAACGGTGCAGAAGAAATCGATATGGTAATTAACATTGGGGATTTGAAGGATAAAAATTACGATAAGATTGAAGAAGAAATTCGGGAAATCAAGAAAGCCTGCGGCGATAAGATTTTAAAGGTAATTATTGAGACCTGCCTGCTGACAGAGGAAGAAAAGATTCAGATGTGTAAAGTTGTAACCGATGCAGGCGCCGATTACATTAAGACTTCCACAGGTTTTTCCACTGCAGGAGCAACTTTTGACGACATTGCACTGTTTGCAGCCCATGTAGGCCCTGATGTAAAGGTGAAGGCAGCAGGCGGCATTAAGTCCTTTGATGATGCGGAAAAATTTATCGAACTGGGAGCATCCAGACTGGGAACCAGCCGCATTGTGAAGTTGGCAAAAGCAGAAACAATTGAAGAAGGAAGCTATTAATTCATAAGTCTGTCTGAATTATGGCTCTGAACCGGAAGAAGGAGGAAAAGCTTATGAGGATGTATGACCTGATTGAAAAGAAAAAACGGGGAGCAGCGCTTTCAGATGAAGAAATTGCGTATATGATTCAGGGGTTTACTGCAGGGGATATTCCAGATTACCAGATGTCCGCCATGCTGATGGCAATTTACTTTCAGGGCATGAATGATGAAGAGATTACCACAATGACAATGGAGATGGCAAAATCCGGAGATATGGTGGATTTAAGCGCCATCGAAGGCATAAAAGTAGATAAGCACAGCACAGGCGGCGTAGGAGATAAGACAACATTAATTATCGGCCCCATTGTGGCGGCCTGTGGCGTCAAGGTTGCAAAAATGTCTGGAAGGGGGCTGGGCCATACAGGCGGGACCATTGATAAGCTGGAAAGCATTCCAGGATTTTCCACCTCCATCCCCAGAGAAGAGTTTTTCAACATTGTAAACCGTACCGGCATTGCAGTAATCGGACAGTCCGGCAATATGGTTCCGGCAGATAAAAAGATTTACGCTCTTCGGGACGTAACAGCTACAGTAGACAGCATTCCTCTCATTGCTTCTTCCATTATGAGCAAAAAGCTGGCGGCAGGAAGCGATGGAATTGTACTGGACGTAAAGACGGGAAGCGGAGCTTTTATGAAGACTCTGGAAGATTCCATTGCTTTGGCAGGGAAGATGGTAGCCATTGGAACCAGAGCCGGAAGGCGCTGCTGTGCCCTGATTACAGATATGGATGTGCCGTTGGGCCATGCAGTGGGAAATGCCCTGGAGATTCAGGAATCCATAGAAGTATTAAAGGGCGGCGGGCCTGACGATCTTCGGGAAGTTTCGTTAGGGCTGGCAGCCAACATGTTATATATGGCTGAAAAAGGAACCATTGAAGAGTGCCGCCAGATGGCAGAGACAGTAATTGCAGACGGAACTGCATGGAAAGCACTGATTCGGATGGCAGAAGGCCAGGGCGGAGATAAGAGTTATGTGGAGCACCCGGAAAAGCTGCCTTGTGCACCATATTCCTTTGAGGTTCGAGCAGAGAGAGACGGATGGATTACCCATATGGATACGGAATCTGTAGGAATTACTTCCGTTTTGCTGGGAGCAGGACGCAGCAGGAAAGAGGATGTGATCGATCCGGCAGCAGGTATTCTCTTAAAGAAAAAATATGGGGAACAGGTACAGGCAGGAGACGTGCTGGCAGTATTGCTGGCTTCTGATGAAAACTTATTCCCAGATGCGGCAGAAAAGCTGAAACAGGCTTATGTAATCGGGGAAGAAGCGCCTGAAGCCAAAAAGCTGATTTATGCCAGAGTAACAAAAGATGAGGTAGAGAGGTTTTAGCACTGCTATCGGTTTAACATGGGTATGCGTACCAAACTGGATCTATCTGGCCCTAAATAGGAGAGGCGACTGGTCAAAATAAAATGAGGCCAGCCGCCTCTTTCATTCTTGTTTGTTTCCTGTTTTCTGGATAGTTATGAAAATTGTAAGGAAAACCCCACAGTCTCTGTAAAATCTTTGTGTTAAAATAAAAGTATCAAACAAGTCAAGAGTGATTTAACTGTTACACATGAGTTTTAGGAGGGGTGGCCATGAAAAAACAGCATTGGACGGCAGGGATTTTAATTATGTGTATGGCAGCGTCAGTCTGGGGTTGTCAGAAAGAAAAACCAGCGGCTGTGACAGAACCAGAGCCGGCGGTTGAAAGCAGCGCAGAAGAAGTAAGCAGCACGGAAGAAGTAAGCATCACAGAAGAAGTAAGCAGCATTGACGGGGATAACGGACAATCAAAACCGGTACAGGAAGAAGTTGATATCGAGTCGCCACCAGAGCTCATCTTGACCGATCCGCTTTCCGGTAAATTCAATGAGTTTTCCATTACCTCCGGAAATTACAGCTGGAATTATCAGTCCGATAAGGGGATTTTCGGAGGAGAAACGGTGAACCTGGTGGCATGTGGGATGCATCCGCTGCAAATAGATGCAGAGACGGCAAAACCTTTATACGTGCCTGCTTATAACCAGATGGAACGACCATCCTTTACAATTTCCTGTTCGGTTATGCCGGATCGGATTTTGCTGACTGGCTGGAGTCGGATGGCTTTGGGAAATACAGAAGCTTCTGCGGAAAGAACAGATACGTATGAAGCGCCTTATATGATTGAACTTGAAGCCGGAATGGTTTATGGCCTTACGGCTGTGTGGGAAGAATCCAAATTAGAAGAGAGGGGATTTTACGGCGAGGCGGAATACGTCTTTTGGACAGAAGGAGAGACTGCAAAGGATGGAATCAGTCAATCGGAAGCCCTTGTAATTTCGGGAATGAAGCAGGCAGAACAACCGGAAGGCATGGTATTGTATGGTTCTGTTCCATTTACCTATGGAGAAACGGAATGGGAGCTGCAAAAGCTGGTTCCAGAAGATATGTTGATAGAGGGAGAACTGGCCATGGATGACAGAGGGCGTTTTTTGATTCAGGCAGTGTCCAATGGAGATTCGTATGTACTGTTTGATGAGGCGGTTCAGCTGGGAGAGCCAGAGGCAGACGTCTGGATCGATACTGAGAATTGCCTTCACATTACGCTTCGGAATGTGCGTACTGCCAGGTATCAGATTACGGATTTTGTATACAGTAAGGAAGCAGGGGGAACAGAAGCTTCAGGGGAATTTCGTGGCAGGATCGTGATGGATGGAGACGGGATTAATTATCTGGGGGCAACAGGACAGTGACAGGAAAACTCTACGCTTCGTAGGTTGCCGGATTCTCTAAAAGAAGTTAAAATCAGCTCATAAGAATGAAGAGAGGTTAACGATATGAGTTATGTAACTGGAGAATTAATCAGAAACTTACGAAGCAAAAGAGGGATTACCCAAAGAGAATTTGCGGAAATCATTAATGTAAGCGATAAAACCGTATCCAAGTGGGAGACGGAAAAAGGGTCATGGATTTTTATATGCTTACTGCAACCGCTACGGCATGGTTCAAAAGCCGGTTTAGAGGAAGCCGGTAAAGAGAGATTTTTTAATTAAAAAGGAGCAGTTCCCTGCAGATAAGTTTTGCAGGAGACTGCTCTTTTTCTATGGTTTGCCTGTCAGCGGCTGGCGCTGGCAGACGATGTTATAAAAAATTATAACTGAGGACCAGCAGGAACTAAAGCCTTGCCAGCTTCGTTGCCTTCGTATTTTGCGAAGTTCTTGATAAATCTCTGAGCCAGATCCTTAGCCTTTGCTTCCCACTCAGCAGCATCTACATAAGTGTCGCGAGGATCCAGAATGCCTGTATCTACGCCTGGAAGTTCGGTAGGAATCTCAAAGTTGAAGTATGGAAGCTTCTTGGTTGGTGCATTTAAAATGTCGCCGTTTAAGATAGCGTCGATAATGCCACGGGTATCGCGGATGGAGATACGCTTGCCAGTGCCGTTCCAGCCGGTATTTACTAAGTATGCCTTAGCGCCGCTCTGCTCCATCTTCTTAACTAACTCTTCTGCATACTTGGTTGGATGAAGCTCTAAGAATGCCTGTCCAAAGCAAGCGGAGAAGGTAGGAGTAGGCTCGGTAATACCGCGCTCAGTACCGGCTAACTTAGCGGTAAATCCGGATAAGAAATAGTACTGGGTCTGCTCAGGAGTTAATACAGATACTGGAGGAAGTACGCCAAATGCATCTGCGGACAGGAAGATTACGTTCTTAGCAGCAGGTGCAGCGGAAACAGGACGAACGATCTTCTCAATGTGGTCGATTGGGTAAGATACACGGGTATTCTCAGTTACGCTCTTGTCGGCAAAGTCGATCTTGCCGTCTTTGTCTAAGGTTACGTTCTCAAGAAGAGCATTGCGCTTAATTGCATTGTAGATGTCTGGCTCAGAATCTTTGTCCAGGTTGATAACCTTTGCATAGCAGCCGCCTTCAAAGTTGAATACGCCGTTGTCGTCCCAGCCGTGCTCATCATCACCGATCAGAAGACGCTTCGGGTCAGTAGACAGAGTGGTCTTGCCAGTTCCGGACAGACCAAAGAAGATAGCGGTGTTTTCGCCGTTCATATCGGTATTTGCAGAGCAGTGCATGGAAGCGATGCCCTTTAATGGAAGGTAGTAGTTCATCATGGAGAACATACCCTTCTTCATCTCGCCGCCGTACCAGGTGTTGACGATGACCTGCTCCTTGCTGGTGATGTTGAACAGCACAGCAGTCTCGGAGTTCAGGCCCAGCTCCTTGTAGTTCTCGACCTTAGCCTTGGAAGCGTTGTAAACAACGAAATCAGGCTCAAAGTTTGCTAATTCTTCTTCGGTAGGCTGGATGAACATGTTCTTAACGAAATGAGCCTGCCAAGCTACTTCCATAATGAAACGGATAGCCATGCGGGTATCTTTATTTGCGCCGCAGAATGCATCAACAACGAACAGTCTCTTGCCAGACAGCTCTTTTAATGCGATTTCCTTTACGGTATCCCATGCTTCCTGGGAAGCTGGATGGTTGTCGTTTTTGTACTCGTCAGAGGTCCACCATACAGTGTCCTTGGAGTTTTCGTCCATAACGATGAATTTGTCTTTTGGAGAACGTCCGGTATAGATACCAGTCATTACGTTTACTGCGCCCAGTTCACTTACCTGGCCTTTTTCATAGCCTTCCAGCTCTGGCTTGGTCTCTTCTTCGAATAACAATTCATAAGAAGGATTGTACACGATTTCAGTGGTGCCGGTAATGCCATACTTGGTTAAATCGATCTTTGACATCATTCATTTACCTCTTTTCTTTCATAGTGAAATTACCGTCCAAAAATGACGATATACTGGAAGCAATCAAAAAAACGATTCTTCTAATCATATTATACATGATTCATTAATAAAAGCAATAAAAAAGTTTTATTTTTAACAATGGTAACAGTTCAGCCATGCATCTTCTTGCACGCTTACAGCGTGCAAGAAGCGTCGGGCGTCCGCCCTATGAAGATTCTGACAGAAAAATTCTTATGAAAACAAGCTTTCAACGCCTTTTTCTGTCGTAATCTCCGCATGGCTGAACTGTTACTAACAATGTATTTTAATGAGGAATATTTCTTTATGGATTCTTTAGAATTGGTAATATTGCACAAAAAAAGAAATAGTGATATAATATCCGATAACCCATTATTTAAAATGTGTACAATAACAGACAAGGGGGGAACAGGATGGATTTATTAGTCATTATCATTATCATTATGATTTTTGCGGCCCAGAATGAAGAACTGGATTTGGGCGGCAGAATCAAACGCATGTTTGAGAAAAATCAGAAGACCACAGGGGGGCTGCGTCCGGACGCAGACTACGGCAATGTGTGCCCTGCAACAGCAGAACAGGATGCAGGGGACAGCAGCTCTTCCGATGCAGCCGACGCAGATCAGGAAGCTGCAAAAGAAACCGGCAAAAAGGCCGCTTATGCAGAAGCGTTTTCTGAAACCGGAGAAAAGAAAGAATCCGGAGCAAAAAAGAAGAAAAAAGGAGGACGCAGGATGGGAGACGGAGGAAAGAAAAAAGGAAAAGCAGGTTCCGCTTTTCGGGTTGTGGGAATCGCAGCAGCTGTGATCATTGCAGCATTTTGCGCATGGGATTCCTTTTACATGCTGAATGAAAATACCTATGCGGTAGTGACTACTTTTGGAAGCCCCTCTGTAGTGAAAACAGCAGGCCTTCATTTTAAAGTGCCTTTTATTCAGAGAGTCCATAAGATTACTAAAAACATTATGGGCATGCCCATCGGATATTCCGTAGAAGATGACGAAGATTCGGAGGTCAGCGAGGATTATCCGGCTACTGTTTCCAAAGAATCTGAGATGATTACCAAGGATTTCAACTTTTTAAATGTAGATTTTTATATTGAATATCAGGTAGTTGATCCGATTCAGGCATTTATTCATGCGGATACTTATAGGGAAATTATCAAAAACCTGGCTCAGTCCTATATCCGTGATACCGTGGGAACCTATAATGTAGACGACGTGATTACCACTGGAAAGAGCGAGATTCAGTCCAAGGTAAAGGAAAAACTGTCCAACCGCCTGGAGCAGGAAAATATCGGATATGGCATTTACAATGTAACCATTCAGGATGCAGAGCCGCCGACAGCAGAAGTAACCAACGCATTTAAGGCCGTTGAAGACGCGAAGCAGGGTATGGATACTGCAATTAATCAGGCAAAGAAATATCAGTCTGAGCAGATTCCTACTGCAAATGCAAAGGCTGATAAGGTCATTCAGGATGCAGAGGCCTATAAACAGGAGAAAATCAGCGAGGCTACAGGTCAGGCAGCACGTTTTAATGACTTGTATCAGGAATACAGCAAATATCCGTTGATTACTAAAAAGCGGATGTTTTATGAAGCAATGGAAGAAATTCTTCCAGATTTAAAGGTCATTATCAATTCTTCCGATGGAACCCAGACTCTGCTTCCTCTGGAGCCATTTACTGCTGGTGGAACAGGTACGGGAACCAAAACTTCCGAAGCGTCGGAGTCTGTACCACAGCCGGCTGTTGACAGCCAGACAGCACAGAATGGAGGAAATTAGTTATGAAGAAAACCTTAAAATGGATTGTAACTCCGCTGATACTGATTGCAGTGATTATTTTACTGAGTTCCAGTATGGTTACGACAACAGCCAAAGAATATAAGCTGGTAACTCAGTTTGGAAAAGTAGTCCGGATTTCATCAGAACCTGGGCTGAGCTTTAAAATTCCGTTTATTCAGGAGGTGCAGAGCGTACCGAAATATAAAATGATTTCCGACCTGGTTCCCAGTGATGTCACTACAAAAGATAAAAAGGTTATGACCGTGGACAGTTTTGTGCTTTGGGACATTGCAGATCCGCTGAAATACCTGACTACATTAAATGCCAGCAAGGAAAATGCAGAGGTCCGTATCAGCAATGTGGTATACAACTCCATCAAAAACGTACTGGCAGCCACCAATCAGGAAGACATTATTACCGGACGTGATGGAAAACTGGCTCTGACCATTACAGAAAATATCGGTAATGCGTTAGACAGCTACGGAATCCGGATTTATGCAGTTGAGACGAAAAAACTGGATCTTCCCGATTCCAATAAGGAGAGCGTTTATGCCAGAATGATTTCAGAACGAAATAACATTGCCGCCGGTTATAAGGCAGACGGTGAATACGAATCCAAGCTGATTATGAATAAAACGGATCGAACTGTAAGGGAAACCATTGCAAAAGCAGACGCAGATGCAGAAAAGATTAAGGCAGAAGGCGAAGCAGAGTATATGAGAATTTTGTCAGAGGCCTATAATGATGAGGCAAAAGCAGATTTTTATAACTTTGTCCGCTCTCTGGATGCGTTAAAGGCATCTATGACAGGGGAAAATAAGACCATTGTGTTAGATGGAGACAGCGAACTGGCGCATATTTTAAGCGGAAATATCCGATAGCATTAATCTGAGAGAGAAACGCCGGCCTGTCAAAGGAAAAGAGTAACAGTTCAGCCATGTATTTTCTTGCCCGCTGTAAGCGTGTAAGAAGTGCCGGGTTGGACTGTTACAATTTATTTTCTTCTGGTGTTTAGCGCGTTGATGTGATATAATGCTGATAAATGTAACCGTCTTTAACAGTTACTTCAAAACAGGTAAAACCCCGCAAAGGAGGATATGTAAATTGAGCGAAAAGAAAATTATGCTGGGTAATGAGGCATTTGCCAGAGGCGTTTGGGAAGCAGGCGTAAAAGTGTCTGCTGCTTATCCAGGGACTCCCAGTACAGAAGTCAGTGAAAATCTTGCAAAATATGAGGAAGTGTATGCAGAATGGTCTCCTAATGAAAAAGTAGCCACAGAGGTAGCCATTGGCGCATCCATCAGCGGCGTCCGTTCGTTAGCGTCTATGAAACATGTGGGACTGAATGTGGCAGCCGATCCTCTGTATACGGCGGCATATACCGGAGTAGGCGGCGGAATGGTTCTGATTGTGGCTGACGATCCTGGCATGTACAGCTCTCAGAATGAGCAGGATACCAGAATGATTGGACGGGCTGCCAATGTGCCGGTATTAGAACCGTCAGACAGCCAGGAAGCAAAGGATTTTGTAAAACTGGCCTATGAGTTGAGCGAAGAGTACGATACACCTGTTATTGTCCGCAGCACCACCAGGCTGTCTCATTCCCAGGGCGTGGTAACTCTGGAAGAACGAGTGGTTCCAGAGGATAAGCCTTATACCAGAAATCCGGCCAAGTATGTTATGATGCCAGGCAATGCCAAGGGACGTCATCTGGTAGTGGAAGCCAGAATGGACAAAATGGCAGAAGATGCTTCCCAATTTGCAATCAATCGTGCAGAGTACCGTGATTTATCCGTTGGTTTTATTACCAGCGGCATTCCTTATCAGTATGTGAAAGAAGCAATGCCGGATGCTTCTGTATTAAAGCTGGGCATGGTACATCCCCTGCCTAAAAAGTTAATCGAAGAATTTGCATCAAAAGTGGAAAAACTGTATATTTTTGAAGAGCTGGAACCGGTATTTGAAGAGCAGATTAAATCCTGGGGAATTGAATGTGTGGGAAAAGAACTGTTTACCCGTCAGGGAGAGTACAGCGCCAATTTAATCCGTACAAAGGTGCTGGGACAGGAGATTCAGGCAGCCCAGCCTGCAAAGGTTCCGGCAAGGCCGCCGATTCTCTGCCCCGGATGTCCTCACAGAAGCGTATACTCTGTATTAAACCGGCTGAAAATCCACGCGGCAGGTGATATTGGCTGCTATACCCTGGGAGCAGTGGCGCCATTAAATGTAGTAGATACTACTATTTGTATGGGAGCCAGCATTTCCTCCCTTCATGGCATGGAAAAAGCAAAGGGAAGAGAGTATATCAAAAACTGGGTGGCAGTAATCGGAGATTCTACGTTTTTACATACAGGCGTCAATTCCCTGATGAATATGGTATATAACAAATCTGCCGGAACGGTTATGATTTTAGATAATTCTACCACCGGTATGACGGGACATCAGGATCACGCTGCAACAGGAAAGACCTTAAAGGGCGAAACTACTTATGCCATCAGCCTGTATCATTTGTGCAAGGCAATGGGAATCGAACACGTTTATGAGGTCAATGCCTTCGATACAGATACTTTGGCAGAGGTAGTAAAGAGAGAAGTAGAACGGGATGAGGTTTCTGTGATCATCACCAAGTCCCCCTGCGTATTATTAAAGGGAGTTACCTTCCCCAACAAGTGCAGGGCCATCTCGGATAAATGTAAGAAATGCGGGCAGTGCTTAAAGCCGGGATGTCCTGCGCTTACAAGAAATGAAGACGGAACCGTAAAGATTAATCCGTCTATGTGTAATGGATGCGGCCTGTGCATGAAGCTGTGCAAATTCGATGCCATTGAGGAGGTAAAAGGGTGATGACAAAAAATATCATGATTGTAGGCGTAGGAGGCCAGGGAACGCTTCTTACCAGCCGTATTTTAGGCGGAATCGCTACTGCAGGAGGCTATGATGTAAAGCTTTCAGAAGTTCACGGCATGGCTCAGAGAGGGGGAAGCGTGGTAACCTTTGTCCGCTATGGCGAGAAAGTAGCAGAGCCCATAGTAGAAGAGGGACAGGCAGACGTTTTGATTGCATTCGAGCGCCTGGAAGCCCTTCGTTATGTTCAGTTTTTAAAGCCAGATGGCGTAATTGTAGTCAATGACGAGCGGATTGATCCCATTACAGTTGTAACCGGTGCAGCAGAATATCCGGAAGGGATTCTGGAAACCTTGAAGCAGGATCATACCGTCTATGCGGTAGAAGCAGGAAAAAAGGCCCTGGAACTGGGCAACAGCAAAGCCTTTAACGTAATCGTGCTGGGCGTGGCTGCAAAACACATGGATTTCGATAAGGAGCTGTGGCTGGATGTCATTGAAAAAACCGTTCCGCCGAAAACCATTGAATTAAATAAAAAAGCATTTTTACTGGGATATGAGATGGAAAATTCAGGTAAGTGAAAACAACAGTGCACACAAACAAGAGACATATATACTTGACATTTTCCGTATTAATGTTTAGAATGTTAGGTAGTTTATAAAAAAGGCTGTGAATGTGACAGTAAGCCCTTATTTTCCCACAGAGAGAGGAAGCCATCGGCTGGAAGCTTCCTTGGGTTCGGATAATCGGCTGAATTTCCCACAGGAGCTGCATTGCTGAAAACAGAGAAGACAGATATTCTGGCAGTAGGCAGTGACGTTTCGTACACGTTACGTATAGGATGAGAGCCTGTTGAGACAGGAATCAGGGTGGTACCGCGAGGTTTTTGCTTCGTCCCTTCATTTTGGAGGGACGGAGCTTTTTTGTTTTGATAGGAGAGTTCCTATCAAAGTCCTTTCAAAAGAACTGTTACCAAAAAACAAGTAAAGGAGATATTATGAAAGAGCAGTTAGAGAAAATCAAATCAGAAGCCCTGGCAAAGCTTGGAGCAGCTGATAAACTGGAAACATTAAATGACATCCGTGTGGCTTACCTGGGAAAAAAAGGTGAACTGACTACTGTATTAAAGAGTATGAAGGATGTAGCTCCAGAGGATCGTCCAAAAGTAGGACAGATGGTCAATGAAGTACGGGCAATGATTGAGAATAAGCTGGAAGAGACCAGAGAAGCCCTTGCAAGAAAAGCCAGAGAAGAGCAGATGGCAAAAGAAGTGATTGACGTAACCCTTCCTGCCAACAGAAGCAGAATGGGACACAGCCATCCAAATACGATTGCCTTGGCTGAGGTAGAGCGTATCTTTGTTGGTATGGGGTATGAAGTGGTAGAAGGTCCAGAGGTAGAGTATGACAGATATAACTTTGAAAAGTTGAATATTCCAAAAGGACATCCGGCAAGAGATGAACAGGACACTTTCTATATTAATGAAAATATTCTACTGAGAAGCCAGACTTCACCTGTTCAGGTTCGTACCATGGAAAACCGCAAGCCTCCTATCCGCATTATTGCTCCTGGAAGAGTATTCCGTTCTGACGCAGTAGATGCTACTCATTCCCCATCCTTCCATCAGATTGAGGGACTGGTAATTGACAAGCACGTTACTTTCGCAGATTTAAAGGGTACATTGGCTGAGTTTGCAAAGGAATTATTCGGTCCAGAGACCAAGGTAAAATTCCGCCCTCATCATTTCCCATTTACCGAACCAAGTGCAGAGGTGGATGTAAGCTGCTTTAAGTGCGGCGGAAAGGGCTGCCGGTTCTGTAAAGGTTCCGGATGGATTGAGATTTTAGGCTGTGGTATGGTGCATCCAAGAGTACTGGAAATGTGCGGTATTGATCCAAATGAATACTCCGGTTTTGCATTTGGTGTAGGCCTGGAGAGAATTGCCCTGTTGAAATATGAGATTGACGATATGAGACTGCTGTACGAGAATGACGCCCGTTTCTTAAAGCAGTTCTAAATTTGGATCAGAGTTGGATTAGAAGGAGAATAGATTATGAATACAGCGTTATCATGGATTAAAGCATACGTTCCGGATCTGGACGTGACGGCTCAGGAATATACCGATGCCATGACACTGTCCGGAACCAAGGTGGAAGGATATGAGTGTCTGGACAAAAATCTGGAAAAGATTGTAGTTGGACAGATTAAAAAAATTGAAAAGCATCCAGATGCAGATAAGCTGATTATTTGTCAGGTAGATGTGGGAACGGAAACCATTCAGATTGTAACCGGCGCTCCTAACGTAAAGGAAGGCGATAAGGTTCCTGTCGTATTAGACGGCGGAAAAGTAGCAGGCGGACATGACGGCGGTCCGCTTCCAGAAGAAGGAATCCGGATTAAAAGCGGCAAATTAAGAGGCATTGAGTCCCATGGCATGATGTGTTCCATTGAAGAACTGGGTTCCAATCGGGATATGTATCCACTGGCTCCGGAAAGCGGAATCTATATTCTTCCAGAAGATACCCAGGTAGGCGCAGATGCAGTGGAAGTGTTAGGTCTTCACGATGTCGTATTTGAATATGAAATTACCTCTAACCGTGTAGACTGCTACAGTGTACTGGGTATTGCAAGAGAGGCAGCCGCTACCTTTGGAAAATCATTTGTTCCTCCGGTTGTTACAGAAAGTGGAAATGGAGAAGACATTCACGATTATTTAAAGGTTACTGTGGAAAACCAGGAACTTTGTCCAAGATACTGTGCCAGAATGGTAAAAAATATTAAACTGGCTCCATCTCCAGAGTGGATGCAGAGACGTCTGGCAGCCAGCGGTATTCGTCCAATCAACAATATTGTAGATATTACCAACTACATTATGGAAGAATATGGACAGCCAATGCATGCATTTGACTATGATTTATTAGCTGGACATGAGATTGTGGTAAAATGTGCAGAGGACGGCGACGAGTTCCAGACCCTGGACGGTCAGGTGAGAAAACTGGATCATACCGTTCTGATGATTAATGACGGCGAAAAAGCAGTCGGCATTGCAGGTATTATGGGCGGCGAAAACTCTAAAATTACCGATGATGTAAAGAGCATGGTATTTGAGTGCGCCTGTTTTGACGGAACCAATATCCGTCTGTCTGCTAAGAAAGTAGGACTTCGTACCGATGCATCCGGCAAATTTGAAAAGGGTCTGGATCCAAATACAGCTATGGAGGCCATTAATCGTGCCTGCCAGTTAATCGAAGAACTGGGAGCCGGAGAAGTCGTAGGCGGTGTAATTGATGTTTGCGCTGGATTAAAAGAACCAAAGAGAATCCCGTTCCATCCGGATCGCATTAATAAGCTGCTTGGAACCGAGCTTTCCAAAGAAACCATGTTAAGCTATTTTGAACCATTGGAAATCGGTTATGATAAAGAGACAGGAGAAGTGATTGCTCCTACCTGGAGACAGGATTTGGAGAGAGAGGCAGATATTGCGGAAGAAGTAGCCAGATTCTTTGGTTACGACAAGATTCCGACTACGCTGCCAGCAGGAGAGTCTACCACAGGAAAACTGTCCTATAAGCTGAGAATTGAAGAAAAAGCAAGAGAAATTGCAGAATTCTCCGGTTTCTCACAGGCAATGACATACTCCTTTGAAAGTCCAAAGGTATTTGATAAGCTGTTAATTCCGGCAGACTCCAGGCTGCGCCAGACCGTTGTAATTTCCAACCCATTAGGAGAAGATTTCAGCGTTATGCGTACACTGCCGTTAAACGGTATGCTGAGTTCTCTGTCTACCAACTACAACCGCAGAAATAAGGACGTCCGCCTGTATGAAATGGCAACCATTTACCTGCCAAAGAGCCTTCCGCTGACAGAACTTCCAGACGAGCGGATGCAGTTTGTACTGGGCATGTACGGAGACGGCGACTTCTTTACCATGAAAGGCGTAGTAGAAGAGTTCTTTGAAAGCGTAGGCATGACCGGACGCCTTCACTACGATCCAAAGGGCGATCATCCGTATCTCCATCCAGGAAGAAAGGCAGATATTGTATATAACAATACGGTAATTGGCTATTTGGGTGAAATTCATCCGGATGTAGCCGACAATTATAAGATTGGTGAGAAAGCATATGTGGCAGTGGTAGATATGCCTGCAATGCTAGAGTTCACTACATTTGACAGAAAATACGCTGGACTGGCAAAATTCCCTGCAGTAAGCAGAGATTTAAGTATGGTAGTTCCAAAAACTGTACTGGCAGGCCAGATTGAAGATATGATTGTTCAGAGAAGCGGAAAGATTCTGGAAGAGTGCAAGCTGTTTGATATTTATGAAGGCAGCCAGATTAAGGAAGGATATAAGTCTATGGCTTATTCCATTACCTTTAGAGCACAGGATCACACTCTGGAAGAAAAAGAGATTACCGGCGTAATGAATAAAATTTTAAATGGCCTTCAGGGAATGGGAATTGAACTGAGAGCATAAGAAAACGAGGGTGCTGCAAAATTTGCAGCGCCCTCTTGATTTTTTGCTATAAACCTGGATTGGTGTGTTTACATGGAAGCAAATATTATATGATAGATTAGATGAAAAAACAAGAAATAATTCAAAAAATATGTAAAAAATATTGTTTTTGGTCGAATACATAATAATAAACGAGAAGTGAATTAGTAAAAACTCATAAAGAAATTTACAAAAATGCTTGAATTTATAACAAAACTATGGTATATTGATTACATCAAATTGGAAACGTTACCGATAACGTTGCCGGAACAAACTGCAAGATACAGATCACAAGCATAACCTGCAAAAAAGCGGCTGGTTCCGAAAACGTCAGGGTAAAGAAAAGTTCAAAGAAGGGACGGGTTTATTATGAAATTAAAGAAATTAGCAGCAGTATCATTATCAGCAGCTATGGTAGTTGGAGCAATGACCGCATGTGGAAGTTCTGAGCAGAATGCACCTGCAGAGACGACAGCAGGCACAACTGCAGCAACGGAGACCGAGACAAAGGCTGAGGAAGAGACTGCAAAGGCAGCTGAGCCAGTAGGAGACGGAGCAGTTTACTATCTGAATTTTAAACCAGAACAGGCTGACCAGTGGGGAGATTTAGCCGCTGCTTATACAGATGAAACTGGCGTACCAGTTACCGTTGTAACTGCAGCTTCCGGTACATATGAACAGACATTAAAGTCTGAGATGGCTAAGAGTAATGCGCCTACTTTGTTCCAGGTGAACGGTCCTGTAGGTCTGGCATCTTGGAAGGATTACTGTTATGACTTAAAAGACAGTGCAGTTTATAAAGATTTATCTAGTGACGAATTTGCACTGATTGATGAATCCGGCGCAGTAAAGAGCGTTGCTTATGTAATTGAGACTTATGGCCTGATTTATAATAAGAAGATTTTAAATGATTACATTGCCATGGACGGCGCAGTGATTTCTTCTATTGACGAGATTAATAATTTTGAAACCTTAAAGGCAGTTGCAGAGGATCTGCAGGCAAAGAAAGACGACTTAGGTATTCTGGGTGCATTTACTTCTGCCGGATTTGATGCATCTTCTGACTGGAGATTTAAGACCCATCTGGCAAACCTTCCATTATACTATGAGTACAAAGCAGATGGAATTACTTCTACAGATGCAGTAAAGGGAACTTACTTGGATAACTACAAGCAGATTTTTGATTTGTATATCAACAATTCTACCTGTGAGCCAACTCTGCTTTCCGGAAAGACCGGCGAAGACGCTTCTTCTGAATTTGCATTAGGTGAAGCCGTATTCTATCAGAACGGAACCTGGGCTTACAATGATATTAAAGAAAACGAAGTTGCAGACGAGGATCTGGGAATGCTTCCGATCTATATTGGTGTAGAGGGAGAAGAAAAACAGGGACTTTGTACTGGTTCTGAAAACTACTGGTGCGTTAACAGCAAGGCTTCTGAGGCAGACATTCAGGCAACCCTGGACTTCTTACAGTGGGTAGTAGAAAGTGAAACTGGACGGAAAGGCCTGGCAGACATGGGATTCGTAACTCCATTTACCACCTTTACAGAAGAATATTTACCAGCTAATCCACTGGTGGCAGCAGCAGCCGAGGATGTAAAGAAAGGCAATACTGTTGTAACCTGGAATTTTACTACCATGCCGTCAGAAGAGTGGAAGAATCAGTTAGGCAGTGCCCTTTTGGAATATGCGCAGGGAACAGGCGACTGGGCTGCAGTAGAAACCGCTTTTGTTGAGGGATGGGCAGCAGAATATCAGGCGGCAAATAATTAAAACCGTAATTGAGACGGGGTGGGTGGATTTCACCCATCCCATCTTTTTTTCACAGAATTAGGAGAGAAACCATATGGAAAAAGCAATCAAACGATATTTTCCGATTTTTGTACTTCCTACGCTGGCGGCCTTTACCATGGGATTTATTGCGCCGTTTCTGGTAGGAGTGTATTTGTCCTTCTGCAAGTTTACGACCATCAATGATGCAGTGTTTATTGGATTTTCCAATTATACCAAGATTTTTTCAGACGGAACCTTTGTCCATTCCCTTTGGTATACGGCACTATTTACCATTGTCAGCGTAGTGCTGATTAACTTTTTTGCATTTGCAGCAGCGATGCTTTTAACCAGAAAGATTCGGGGAACCAATCTGTTCCGTACCGTATTTTTCATGCCTAATTTAATCGGCGGCATTATTTTAGGCTACATCTGGAACCTTTTGCTCAACGGAATCCTGCAGTTTTTTGATAAAACCCTGACCTTTTCTTCGGTATATGGTTTTTGGGGACTGGTTATCTTAATGTGCTGGCAGCAGATTGGATATATGATGATTATCTATATTGCAGGAATCCAGAATATTCCAGGAGAACTAATAGAAGCAGCCAAAATTGACGGAGCAGATAAGTGGGCGCTTTTGAAAAATGTTACCATTCCGATGGTAATGCCATCTATTACAGTGTGCACCTTTTTGACTTTAACCAATGGTTTTAAGCTGTTTGACCAGAACCTGGCTCTTACCAACGGCGAACCGTCTAACATGTCAGAAATGCTGGCCCTGAATATTTTTAATACATTTTATGGGCGTACGGGATGGGAAGGCGTTGGACAGGCAAAAGCAGTGGTATTTTTCCTGCTGGTAGCAGTCATTGCCGTAGCTCAGAACAGACTGACGAGACAGAAGGAGGTGCAGCAGTAATATGGCAACAAAGAAACGAAGAATGGATCGGATTTTGACTGTGATTTTTTCTGTGATTTCTGTCATTTATCTGGTTCCCATAGCTTTAGTGGTACTGAATTCATTTAAGAAAAAAGCATATATCAGCCGTTATCCCTTTAAAATTCCTACTGGAAAGATGTTTGTAGGACTGGATAATTACATTAACGGTATTAAGAAAACCGGATTTTTTGAAGCCTTTGGATGGACATTATTTATTACGGTTGCATCTGTGGCTGTGATTATTTTGTGTACCTCTATGTGTGCATGGTATATCAGCCGTGTGAAAAATGCAGTAACCTCTACCATCTATTATCTGTGTTTGTTTTCCATGATTGTGCCGTTCCAGATGGTAATGTTTCCGCTGTCTAAAATTGCAGATATGCTGGGGCTGACTACTCCCTGGGGGCTGGTAATCGTCTATCTGGGATTTGGCGCAGGGCTTTCGGTCTTTATGTTTACGGGATTTGTAAAATCCATTCCGCTGGAGATAGAAGAAGCGGCTATGATGGATGGCTGCACTCCGGTTCATACCTTTTTCAGAGTGGTGCTGCCGATTATGAAGCCGACCTGCGTGACAGTCGCTATTTTACAGGCAATGTGGATCTGGAATGACTATTTGCTGCCCTATCTGATTCTGGATATGACAAAATACAAGACCATCTCCATTGCGGTTCAATATTTAAGAGGCGGTTACGGTTCTATCGACATGGGCGCTATGATGGGCGTTTTAGTATTGGCAATTATTCCGATTGTAGCGTTTTACCTGTCATGCCAGAAATATATCATTGAAGGCGTGGTAGCAGGCGCAGTAAAAGGTTAGGAATAACAGGTTAAAAGTAAGAGATTAAAGGAGAAAGACTATGATGCGCAGGGCAGGGATACTGCTTCCGGTCTCCAGCCTTCCGTCCCCATACGGAATCGGAGCATTTTCCAGGGAAGCATATGAATTTGTGGATTTATTAAAAGCAGCAGGACAGAGTTACTGGCAGATTCTTCCTATGGGGCCTACCGGATATGGGGATTCTCCTTATCAGTCTTTTTCTGCATTTGCAGGAAATCCCTATTTCATTGATTTGGAGAGATTAATAGAAGAAGGCCTTTTAACCAGAGAAGAGTGTGAAGAGGCTGATTTTGGAGATGACAGCAGTTATATTAACTATGGAAAGCTGTATCACAGCCGGCCGGCAGTGCTTCATAAGGCGTTTGTGCGGTGGAAAACGGCTTTTTGCGGTCCTGGAACGATAAAAGAATTTTTAGAGTCAGGGCTGGGAGAGGAAACCAGAGATTATTGTCTGTATATGGCCATTAAGCACCATTTTGGAGAAGCCTGCTGGGCTTCGTGGGATCAGGAGATTAAGCTTAGAAAACCGGAGGCTATGAAGTTTTATCAGCAGCTTCTGGAAGAAGAAATTTTATTTTATGAATTTTTGCAGATGATTTTTCTAAAACAGTGGAAGGCATTAAAGGAGTATGCCCACAGCCGGGAAATCCAGATTATTGGAGATATTCCCATTTATGTGGCCTTTGACAGTGCAGATGCCTGGGCCCATCCGGAGCTGTTTCAGTTCGATGAAACTGGTATGCCTGCGGCAGTAGCCGGATGTCCGCCGGATGGATTTTCTGCTGACGGCCAGTTGTGGGGAAATCCGCTGTACCGCTGGGATTACCATGAAAAAACCGGATATGCCTGGTGGATGCGCCGTATGGCCTATTGCTTCCAAATGTATGACGTGGTGCGGGTGGATCATTTCAGGGGTTTTGATGAATACTATTCCATTCCGGCAGGAGAAACAACGGCGGTTCACGGCCACTGGGAAAAAGGCCCAGGGCTGTCAATTTTTAAAAAAATGCAGAAAACCTTTGGAACCGTAAATATTATTGCAGAAGATTTGGGATTTGTGACAGACAGCGTGGAGAAGCTGGTGAAGGATACGGGCTTTCCTGGCATGAAGGTACTGCAGTTTGCTTTTGATTCCAGAGAAGAGAGCAATTATCTGCCCCATTGTTATCCTCATAACTGCGTGGTTTATACGGGAACCCATGACAATGATACCATCTGCGGATGGTATGAAACTCTGATAGCGGAAGATAAGCAGATGGCAGTCAATTATATGAACAGTCAGAGGACGCCCAAATCAGAGATTCACTGGGATTTTATTCGCCTGGCTTTGGCAAGTGTGGCAGATTTGGCGGTGATTCCCCTTCAGGACTATCTGGGGCTGGACAGCAGAGCCAGGCTGAATACTCCTTCTACGCTGGGCAGAAACTGGGCATGGAGAATGGAAAAAGGCGCATTTACTCAGGAGATTGTGGATAAGTGCCGGTTTATGGCTCAGATATACGGAAGAAATCCGGTTGACAAGGGCGTTTTAAGCAGGTAGTATTACATCAGCGTACAGGGACGGCAATCTGTGTACAGCCAGAATAGAAAAGGGGACGTGGAATGGATACGCTTAATATCAAAGATATTGCGAAAATATGCGGCGTTGGCGTCAGTACAGTGTCCAGGGCAATTAACAATCATCCGGACATCAATGAGGAGACGAAAAATCGGATTTTGGAGGTGATTCGGGAAAATCATTATATTCCCAATAACAGCGCCAGAAATCTGAAGCGTTCGGTTTCCAAAACCATTGCAGTATTAATCAAGGGAATAGACAACCCATTTTTTTACAGCATGCTCCGGATTTTTGAAGAAGAAATCCAGAAGAAACGGTATTCCTTTCTGCTTCACAGAGTTGAGGAAGCAGAAGATGAAGTAGATGTGGCTATTGAATTAATCAAAGAAAAGCGGCTGAAAGGAATTATTTTCCTTGGCGGCCATTTCTGCCAGAATAAAGAAAAGCTGGAACAGCTGGATATTCCCTTTGTCTTAAGTACCGTTGCCAATACAGATACCATGCAGAATTCCTTTTTATCCTGTGTCTCAGTAGATGACTTTCAGGAAAGCTACAAAATGGTAGATCATTTATGCAGCCTAGGTCATCGCCGGATTGGCATTTTAGCGGCGACGCCTCAGGACGAAAGCATTGGACGGCTGAGATTGGAAGGATACCGCCGTGCGCTTATGGATCATGGAATCCAGTATGATCCGGCCTGGTGTTTTTACAGTCCGGAACATGTCAACTGGTATACCATGGCCAACGGATACAGCCTGATGAAAAAGCTGATGGCTTCCGGCCAGAATTTGACGGCAGTGTTTGCTATTTCGGACAGCATTGCCATTGGGGCCTGCAAAGCGGTATTTGATGCTGGAAAATCTGTGCCGGAGGATTACTCCATTGCCGGATTTGACGGGCTGGATATGGCCCACTATTACAATCCGGCGATTACTACCATTCATCAGCCTGTAGAAGAAATGGCCTATGAAACCATCCGTATTCTGTTTGAACAGCTAAAGAGCAGGAATCCGGAACAGCGGACCAATCAGCAGAAGATTTTCCAGGCAAGACTGGTGGAAGGCCAGTCCACAAAAAGAATAGACAGAACCTAGAAGTCCGCAGATGCGGATGGAATGGGACAGAAAGAATGAGTCTGAATAAAACGGATTCATTCTTTTTTATTTACCTGAAAATAACAGTTCAGCCATGCGGGGATTCAGACAGAAAAAAAGCGGTTGACAAATTGGAAAATTACATGTATAACTGTATTAAGACACTAATACAACGATACAATAATACAATAGTTCAGGGATAAAGGACTGTGACCAGACATGAGACAAGGAGGAATTATGGAGTGGAATATTGCAGATGACCGGCCGATTTGGATTCAGCTGTCTGAACAGCTGACTGCCCAGATTGCATCCGGCATGTATCAGCCAGGACAGAGGCTTCCCTCTGTCAGGGAATTTGCCGCTGATGCAGGAGTAAATCCCAATACCATGCAGAGGGCTCTTGCGGATTTGGAGAGCAAAGGATTGATTATAACCAACCGGACGGCAGGAAGGAGTGTAACGCTGGATATGGAAACCATTAAACAGTTGAGAAATGACAGAGCTATGGATAAGGTGCGCCAGTTCCTTGCCCAGATGAAGGAACTGGGCTATACCAGGGAGGAAATCGGGGCTGTTCTTACACAGGCGTTAAAGGAGGAAGCATAACATATGAGTCAGGAATTATTGGTATGCAGCGGTCTGACGAAGCGGTTTGGCCGCAAAGAGGCATTAAAGGATGTGTCAATCCGGCTGGAAAGCGGAAAGATTATCGGCCTGTTAGGGCCTAACGGTTCTGGAAAAACGACTTTGATTAAGCTGATAAACGAACTGCTCCAGCCAGACAGCGGAACGATACTTATCGACGGTCATGGGCCTGGAGTTTCCAGCAAATCCATGATTTCTTATCTTCCGGATCGGATGTATTTTGCAGACTGGATGCGGGTAAAGGATATGGTAAAAATGTTTGGCGATTTTTATCGGGATTTTCGGAAAGAAACAGCTCTGAACATGCTGAATCAGCTGGGAATCGGCCTGGAGGACAGGATGAAAACACTGTCAAAGGGAACCAAGGAAAAGGTACAGCTTGTTTTGGTTATGAGCAGGGAGGCCAGGCTGTATATTTTAGACGAGCCTATTGGCGGCGTGGATCCGGCAGCCAGAGATTTTATTCTTCAGACGATTTTAAGCAATTATTCGGAAGACGCATCCGTACTGATTTCCACTCATTTGATTGCCGATGTGGAAAAGGTGCTGGATGAAGTGATTTTCTTGAAGGAAGGATGTATGGTACGCCAGGACAGCGTGGATCATATTCGGGAGACAGAAGGAAAGTCTGTGGACCAGCTGTTCCGCAGCATTTTTGCATATCACGAGTCAGATTCCCAGTCAGATCCAAATGTACAGGAAATCAGATAGGAGGAAAAGGATGTTTAGAAAATTAGTAAAATACGAATGGTCAGCCATGATACGGAGTATGATGCCGATTTACGGTGCAGCCATTGCCGTTTCTGTATTAAATTCGCTGTTTCTCAATATGTTTGTGGAAGGAGACGGGCCGATTGCCAGGTTTTGGCAATGGCTGACGACTTATTTTGGCGGAATTGTCGTGTTTTTGTATATCGGAGTGCTGATGGCTCTGGGTGCTTATACCTGTGTTGTTACGATTCAGCGTTTTTATAAAGGCCTGTTAGGGCAGGAAGGTTATTTGATGTTTACCCTCCCGGTAAAAAACTGGCAGTTGGTTTTTTCAAAAGCACTGGTTTCTTTTTTTATTGGAATGGTGTCTATAGCGGTTTCCATCGTTTGTATTGGCGCTTTGGGAGGATTTCAGTTCCTGGAAGCCCTGGTTATGGCCCCAGGAGTGATTAGGGATTTACTGGTACAGGCATTTACCTATGACCAGAACTTTTCTACTCAGATGATTCTGTTTTGCATGGAACTGCTTCTGGCATTTATTATCGCTTACTTGGCTTCTATATATCATGTGTATTTTGCCGTCAGCCTGGGGCATATGGCGAAGAGTCACAGGGTTTTTTTATCAGTGGTCTGGTACATTGTTATCTCTTCTGTAATGGGATTTCTGACAGTGACTGGAATTGATCAATTTTCTGTCTTTATGGACAGATTTCAGTTCCCATATGGTGGAATTCATGTGCTGGGAATTGCAATGATTCTTTCTCAGCTGGCAGAAGCAGCTCTGTTTGCCCTGGGAACCGGATGGATTTTAAAAAGAAAACTGAATCTGGAATAGGAAGGACAATTAGAAAACAAAAACGGTATCTTTGCAGTCCCATATTTTTTGAAAAAAAGCACATACTAATGGCGAATTGAATTGTAAGCAAGGAGGCCAGACAAGTGATGAGCGAAAAATATGAAATTGTGTCTGTGAGAGGACGGGAAATCCTGGATTCCAGAGGAAATCCTACGGTAGAAGCAGAAGTAGAATTAGGCTGCGGCGCTGTCGGCAGGGCATCTGTCCCTTCAGGTGCTTCTACCGGAACCTTTGAAGCCGTGGAACTGCGGGATCAGGGAAGCCGTTATCTTGGGAAAGGAGTCTTAAAGGCAGTCGAGCATGTAAACACGGTTTTAGCCGAACATCTGCTGTTTGAAAATGGGTTGGACCAAAAACGAATTGACCGGATTTTAGTGGAAGCAGATGGAACGGAAAATAAAGAAAAGCTGGGAGCCAATGCGATTTTGGCCGTATCCCTGGCAGCTGCCAGAGCAGGGGCTTTAGCGGTGAATCTTCCGTTATACCGGTATCTGGGCGGCGTAAATGCCTGTCAGTTCCCAAGGCCTATGATGAATATTTTAAATGGCGGCAAACATGCAGATAACACAGTGGATCTTCAGGAATTTATGATTGCGCCCTGGAGAGCCAAATCCTTTTCAGAAGGACTTAAAATATGTACAGAAGTATACCACACGTTAAAGAAGCTTCTGGTGCAAAAAGGATATTCCACAGGAGTGGGCGACGAGGGAGGATTTGCCCCTGATTTAAGGGATGCAGAACAGGTGCTGGATTATCTGATGGAAGCGGTCACATTGGCTGGATACCGTCCTGGAGAGGACATTCGCTTTGCTTTAGATGCCGCTTCATCCGAACTGTATGATAAGGAAAGCGGATACTATTTGTTTCCTGGAGAAAGCAAAATGAAGGGAAAACAGGTTCGGCGTTCTTCCTCTGAAATGGTGCAGTATTATAAAGAACTAACTGCAAAGTATCCGATTTTTTCTATCGAAGATGGGTTGTGGGAAGAAGACTGGGAAGGCTGGAAGATGCTGACGTCAGCCCTTGGTTCTTCCGTTCAGCTGGTAGGAGATGACTTATTTGTAACCAATCCCCGCCGGCTGAAAAAGGGAATTGACATGGGAATTGCCAACGCTATTTTAGTAAAGGTGAATCAAATCGGCACATTAAGTGAAAGCTTTGAAGCGGTTCGGATGGCAAAAGATGCTGGATATGGAGTGATTATTTCCCATCGTTCCGGTGAAACAGAAGATCCGATGATTGCAGATCTTGCAGTTGCACTAAATGCAGGTCAGATTAAAACAGGGGCGCCCTGCCGTTCTGACAGGGTATCTAAATACAATCAGCTTCTTCGGATAGAAGAGGATTTTTAGGTTTTTTTCTTGTACAAAT
>CALHQJ010000025.1 GCA_938036545.1 uncultured Clostridium sp.
CAACAGAACCGAATAATACGCGGTGAATCATAATCGGGCGGTGCTTTTCTCCATCTGCACCCATATATTCCAGTTCAAATCTCTGAGGAAGCTGGAAGTCTAACTGAATGGTACCGCACTGCCAGGTTCTTCCAATAGAGTCTTCCAGATGGAAGTCGATCTTAGGGCCATAGAAAGCGCCGTCTCCTTCATTTACTACATAAGGAAGTCCCAGTTCATCCAAAGCGCTTCTTAATCCTTCTGTTGCTGTCTCCCAATCTTCATCACTTCCCATAGAATCTTCCGGTCTGGTAGACAGTTCTACGTGGTACTTAAAGCCTAACAGGGAATATACGTCATTAATCAGGTTTGCTACATTCTTAATCTCATCTTTAATCTGATCCGGAGTCATAAAGATGTGAGCGTCATCCTGAGTAAAGCAGCGGACTCTCATCAGTCCGTGAAGCTGACCGGATTTCTCGTGACGGTGTACCAGTCCCAGCTCGCCTAAGCGCAGAGGCAGATCACGGTAGGAGCGTGGCTCTGATGCATAAACCAGAATACCTCCTGGGCAGTTCATTGGTTTTACTGCATAATCTTCCTCGTCGATTACAGTGGTATACATATTGTTTTTATAATGATCCCAGTGGCCGGAAGTCTCCCACAGGCTTCTGTTTAAAATAATCGGAGTCGCAATCTCTACATAGCCTGCTTTTTTATGAATCTCTCTCCAGTAGTCTAACAGGGTATTCTTTAATGCCATGCCCTTTGGAAGGAAAAACGGGAATCCAGGACCAGCCTCATGCATCATAAATAAGCCCAGTTCTTTGCCCAGTTTTCTATGGTCGCGCTTTTTGGCCTCTTCCATCATGGTAATGTAAGCTTCCAGTTCTGCCTTCTTGCCAAAAGCCGTACCATAGAAACGGGTCAGCATCTTGTTTTTCTCGCTGCCTCTCCAGTAAGCGCCAGCCAGATTCATTAACTTATAAGCCTTGCCCAGATCCTTGGTATTCATTAAGTGGGGGCCGGCACACAGGTCTACAAATTCGCCCTGTTCATAGAAGCTGATTTCCTCGCCTTCCGGTAAATCTTCAATCAGTTCTACCTTGTATGGCTCCTGACGTTCCTTCATAAATGCAATAGCTTCTTCTCTTGGCAGGGTAAAACGCTTAATTGGAAATGCTTCTTTTACAATCTTCTTCATCTCTGCTTCGATTTTTTCCATATCTTCTGCAGTAAAGGTCGTTTCCGGATCCACGTCATAGTAGAAACCGTCTGCAATAGAAGGACCAATTGCCAGTTTGGTTGCCGGATATAAACGCTTGATTGCCTGGGCCAGTACATGGCTGGCAGAATGGCGCAAGGCTGCCAGACCTTCTGGATCGTTAGCTGTGCAGATATTTAAGGTGCAGTCCTTATCCAATACGGTACGAAGATCGGCAGTCTCACCGTCTACTACGCCTACACAAGCTACTCTTGCTAATCCTTCGCTTAAATCCTTTGCAATATCCAGAATGGACATTGGCTGAGCATACTCTTTTACAGAGCCGTCTTTTAATGTAATTTTCATAGTAATCTCTCCTTTTGATGGGAAAGCGGAACGTTTTTTATTGCATAGGAAGCAATTTCCTATGTAATAAAAAATCCCTTGCTGTACCAAACAGTACAGCAAGGGACGATATTGCAATCGCGGTTCCACCCTTTTTGAATGAGTCTCTGACTCAAACCTCTTATGTCCTGATGATAACGGAATCACCGTTCCCGATTAAGGGACACTCTGGGGTGGTCTTGGGGAGCCGCCTGTGCAGGATACTCACACCATATGCATCCCTCTCTGAGCACTTCTGATTCCTTACTCTTCCCATCTGCGTGTTAATTTATTCTGATAGTCCTCATTATAGCATGGAAGTCAAAATTGTCAAGATTAATCTTCCTGTACGATTTCGATATTGTAGCCTTCGCCCTGAGCCTTGGTAATCTTATACTTCACGCCGTCGCCATCGCGAACTGTGCCACTGGTCTTTACCTTTCCGGCTTCGTTTACCATATACTGTGCTCCGTCAACTTCCACAATCTGGTATTTCATGCCTTCCTCTGCATGAACCAGAGCGCCTTCTTCATACAGGTATCCGTTCTTAACGCCGGTTACACCGTCGCCCTTGGAACCTAAAGAACCGCTGGAAGTAAAGTAGAATACTTCATTATCGTGATTTTCATCATTTACAACTACACGGCCGGTCTTCATTGCGCCGTTTTCGTCAAAGTAGAACTTCCGTCCGTCATTCAGTTCCAGCAGGCCGGTATACATCCGTCCATCTTTGCGGAAACAATATGTCTTACTGTTAATGCTTGCTAATGCATAATAATCATTTAACTTTTTGCCCTTATACTCAGTACTGTAAGCACGGCCATTAAAGAAATAATACCAGCCGTCTTCGCTGTTGTCTGCATTGGTTAAATATTTCCAGCCATTAGCGCCAGTTCCATCTTCACTATGGTATCTTAAATCGGTTGCGCCGCTTACATCATTAAACTTGGAAGAGGTATAATGATCATTATCAATCCATCCGGTCAGCATCCGTCCTTCGCTGTCAAATACATAGGTCTCACCGTTAATTTTCTGCTCTCTGGAAACAGACATCTGTCCCGTAGATGAGAAGTAATACCACTCCGGCTCGCTCCAGCTGTCGTAATCATCGGTTGGAGTAATGTATTCCCAGCCGGTAGCCATAGCGCCGCTGCTCTTAAAGTAGTAATTCTTTCCGTTGACATCCTGCCATCCGGTCTTCATGTGATTGCCTTCAAAGTAATACTTCTGGCCGTTAATGGTTCTTAAACCGTCGTTTACTGCCTTGCCGCTGTCTGTAAAGTAATACCATACTGTGCCGCTGCCGTCCCAGTCGTCATTAGGAAGCTCTTTCCATGCATTGGTAATCATGGCACCTGCTTCGTTTACGTAATAGGTATCATCAATTAACTGGTTTACCGCCATGTTGCCGTAGCTGTCTAAATAAAACCAGTTGTCTCCGCTCTTTCTCCATACATCTGTGGCCTTGCTGCCGTCGTTTTCTAAATAACACCACTGGCCATTGGTCTGCTGGGTCCATCCTGCTGCAAAAACGGTCATTGTGGCTGCGGAACTAAGAAGAACTGCTCCTACCATAGATGCTAATAAATTTCTCTTTCTCATAAAAATCCTCCTTTACCTATTCCTTTTATACAAATTCACGATATTGTAATGAATTTCCTTTCTTATGCCTTTACTATAACACAAATTTCCAGAATAATCTTGAAATAATTCTTACGAAATATTGTCAATTTTGTCAGATTCCATTCAGGAAGTCTTGATTTATCTAATTATCCAAATTCATTTTTGCAAAGGCGGCTGCAAATGGAGAATTGATGGCTTCTTTTTCTTCTTTTTTCTGCTGATTTAAGTACTTTGCCACATCCCGCCTGGACACTCCGGCTCCTTCTTTTTTCCTCCGTTCAGTGAAAGAAGACAGTTTTTCTTTATAACCGCATTTACATACAAAAATCTTTCCGTCTCCGCTTCCCCGAAGCTCCATCTTTTTATGACACTTTGGACAGCGGGCATTGGAAGTTCTGGATACGGTTTCCCGATAGCCGCATTCCCTGTCCTGACACACCAGCATTTCACTGTTCTTTCCCTTTACAGCCAAAAGCCGTTTTCCGCATACCGGACACTTTTTACTGGTCAGATTGTCATGGCGGAAGCTTCCCTCTCCTGTCTTTATCTCATCAATCAGGCTGTTGGTATAACTGCGGATATCCTCCATAAAATCTGCCCGTTTTTCCCGTCCTCCGGCAATGGCCATAAGACGGTTTTCCCACTTTGCAGTCAGCTCCGGCGTCCTAAGTTCTTCCGGAACCAGCTCCAAAAGCTGCCTGGCCTTGGCTGTCACATGAATTTCCTGTCCCTTTTTCTCCAGTAAAAAGGAGTGAAACAGCTTTTCAATAATATCTGCCCTGGTGGCTACTGTCCCCAGTCCTCCCGTTTCTCCTAGAGTCTTCGCCATGGCCCTTTTTTCGATTTCATCCTCTGTTTCCATATAGGAAGCAGGATTTTCCATAGCAGACAGCAGGGTTCCCTCTGTAAAATAGGGCGGAGGCGTCGTTTTTCCTTCCGTTACAGTCAGCATTCCAGCTGGCTCCAGCAGATCTCCTGTTTTCCAGTTTTCAAACGCTTTTTCAGAGCATCCAGGGGCTGCATCCGGGGCGTCTGGCATTTGTAAATCCCAGCCGTTTAAGGACGACTCATTTTCTTCATAGACCTCTTTCCAGCCTCTTTCCAATTCCCTTTTAACCGATGAAGTGAAAATTTCGGTTCCCACAGAAACTGAAATTATTACCTCTTCATATTCATAAGCCGGATACTGGACAGCAAAAAAACGACGTACCACTAAATCATAGATTCTTCTCTCATCAATGCTCATGTGATCCAGCTGTACAAATTCCTCTGTCGGAATCATGGCATGGTGATCTGACACCTTTCCATTATTAATGTAATATGCCTGTTCCGTTCTTGGCTGATTAATCAAACAGCCTCCCAGCTTTCTGTAAGGCCCTGTAGAACAGGCTTTCAATCTCTCTCCTATGGTGGACACAATATCGCTGCTTAAATATCTGGAATCGGTTCTGGGGTAAGTCAGAACCTTGTGATTTTCATATAAGCGCTGGCAGATATTTAAGGTTTCCTTTGCCGAATACTGATACCGCTTATCAGCGTCTCTTTGAAGCTCTGTTAAATCGTACAGCAAGGGGGCCTGAATCCGTTTTCGGCTTTTCTTTATTTCTGTTATCCTGGCCTTCTGTCCTGCCAGATTGGACGCAAGAGCCTCTATCCGTTTTTTGTCAAAGGTTCTGCGGCTTTTGCTCTCCCCATCTTGCCAGGTAAAGGTCAGGCCGCCAAACTGCCCCTTCAGCCCGTAATAAGATTTTGGCTTAAACTCCTTGATCTCCTGTTCTCTCTTTGCAATCATTGCCAGGGTAGGCGTCTGAACCCGTCCGCAGGAAAGCTGGGCATTGTATTTACAGGTTAATGCCCTGGTGGCATTGATTCCCACCAGCCAGTCTGCCTCTGCCCTGCACATAGCCGCATCCCTCAGATTATCATAATCACGGCTGTCTTTTAAATGTGCAAAACCCTCTCGGATTGCCTTATCTGTAACAGAAGAAATCCACAGCCTCTTAGCCCGCTTCCTGCATCCGGTTTTTTCCAAAATCAGCCTTGCCACCAGTTCTCCTTCTCTTCCTGCATCTGTGGCAATGACGATTTGTCCCACATCCTTTCGGAACAGCTGTTCTTTGACTACCCGAAACTGTTTTCCCGTCTGGCGGATTACCGTAAGCTTAAAAGGAGACGGCATCATGGGAAGCACATCCATCTTCCACTCCTTGTAATCCCCGCTGTATTCTTCTGGATCTGCCAGTTCTACCAGATGGCCCAAGCCCCAGGTAACCACATAATCTGTTCCCTCAATTGCACCTTCTAACTTTTTTGTACATCCCAGCACACGGGCAATATCACGCCCTACCGAGGGTTTTTCCGCTAATACCAGTGTTTTCATTTGACGTCCTTTCTGTTTTGATTCGCCCTGGCAAACTCCTTGTCTGCCAGTCCTGCAAAAAAAGCCCCTGCTCCGGCTGAATCTGGTCGGTAAGGCAGAGGCTTTTCATATTGCTAAGGTTAAATCAGAACATATTTCAGTACAAACAGCAGAGCTAATACGTACATCAATACGCTGATTTTCTTTTCTTTTGCTTTTCCGGTAATCAGGTTAATGGCTACATAGGAAATTACACCCATTGCAATTCCTTCTGAAATGCTGTACATAAAAGGCATTGCGATAATTGCAATAAAGCATGGAATTGCTTCTGTAAAATCGCTGAAATCAATTTTCACAATTGAGGTCAGCATCATAAATCCTACGATTACTAAAGCCGGAGCCGTTGCAAAGGATGGGATTGCAAGGAAAATCGGGGACAGGAACAGGGACACCAGGAATAACAGAGCTGTTACCAGGCTGGTAAGTCCAGTACGTCCGCCTACGGATACGCCTGCAGAGCTTTCTACAAACGTAGTGGTCGTAGAGGTTCCCAGTACTGCGCCTACAGAAGTTCCTACGGCATCTGCCAGCAGTGCGCCACGGATTCTTGGAAGCTGTCCGTTTTTATCCAGCATATCTGCCTTGGAAGCTACGCCGATTAAGGTTCCCAGGGTATCAAACATGTCTACAAACAGGAATGCAAACATGATAATCAGGAAATCTCCGGTAAATACCATGGCAAAATCCATCTGCATAAAGGTTGGCATTACGCTTGGAACAGAGATTCCGTTGGAAAAGTCCGGAAGCAGGCTGAACCATGCAGTTCCGTCCGGTACGTAAATTCCTAAAAACTGGCAGATAATTCCCAGCACCCAGGTAATTAAAATACCCCATAAAATGTTTCCTTTTACATTCTTTGCAAGAAGGATGGCGGTAATAATAATACCGATTAAAGCCAATAACACGGTAATTCCCTCTGTATGGAAGGTTCCTGCTTCTAATGAACCTCTAAAAGAGAACATTCCAAGAAGGGTAGAATCATTATTTACTACGATTTTGGCATTCTGAAGGCCGATAAAGGTAATAAACAAGCCAATACCTACGGATACCGCATGTTTTAAGTTCATGGGAATCGCATTAAAAATAGCCTCTCTTACTTTTGTTAAAGAAAGCACGATAAAAATCAGGCCTTCTACAAATACTGCTGCCAGTGCCATCTGCCAGGTATATCCCATTCCCAGTACTACGGTATATGCAAAATATGCATTGAGACCCATACCAGGAGCCAGGGCAAATGGATAATTGGACATCAGAGCCATTAAACAGGTCGCAATAAAAGATGCTAAAACGGTTGCCGTAAAGACTGCGCCCCTGTCCATGCCTGCCGCCGCCAGAATGTTAGGGTTTACCGCCAGGATGTAAGCCATGGTCATAAAGGTGGTAACGCCTGCCAGGACCTCTGTCTTTACATCTGTACGGTTCTCCTTCAGATGAAACAGTTTTTCCAGATTCATTATTTCTTCCTCCTACCATTGTAAATCCGGTTTTATTCCGGAATTTTATCTGGGCGCTAAAAAACGCCCAGCCTTTACTATAGTCACTCTTTTCTGAAAAAACAACCCCTTATTGCTAAAAATCGTCTAATTCTGTCAATTTTTCTCGTAAATTCTCTCTGGCCTCCTGAATTTTTGCCTCATCATGGCTGTCCAAAGCGTCTTCAAACCGGCGGAGTACGTACTCCAGAGCAATCCGATCCGGTCCAATGCTTTCCTCATAAATCCGTTCTCCCCGAAGAAGCAGAAGCTTGTTTTCCTCCTTTTCCCTTGGCGGAATTTTCAAATAAGACAGGGTTTCCATCCGTTCTGCAATCTCTTTATCCGTCATTCCATTGTCTTTTCCTTTAATAATGGCCTTTTTCTTCTCTCCTGTAGAAATAACGGTTACTTCCACCTCTAAAATTGAGTTAATGTCATAGGTATACGTAACGTCTACTGCCTCTTCTCCTGCCTTGTTTTTCGGCACGGAAATGGTCAGTTCTCCAAGGAGCAGATTGTTTTCTGCAAACCGGCTTTCCCCCTGAAGAACAGAAATGGAAAGTTTGTCCTGATTATCCCGCAGAGTATAAAACCGTTCGGTACGGCTGGCAGGAATCACGGTATTCCGTTCAATAATGGGGCAGAAATGGCCGCTTTCAAAATGGCCGTTTCCTCGATCTATGGCCACTTCTGTCCCCAGGGTAAAGGAGCAGACGTCCGTTAAAATCACTTCTTTTACTTCTTTTCTCCGTTCCTTCATAGCCGCCTGAATCGCCGCTCCTAAAGCTACCGCTTCATCTGGATTGATGCTGGTGTTTGGAAACTTTTTAAACAGACGGACAATAAAATCCCTGACAATCTGAAATTTGGTTCCGCCTCCTACCAGCACCACCACATCAATATCGGAAAGCTTAATATGGGCGTCTGAAAGGCTTCTCTGAACCGGCTTGCGAATCCGGTCTAACAAAGGTTCACATTCTTTTTCATACTGAGCGTAGGTAATCGATGCTTCCTCATAGTCCTCTCCGATTTTGCAGCGCATAACCGCCTCCTTACTATCGGACAGCTTTATTTTGCACTGCTCTGCCTGCTTATGAATGTGGGCTAATGTCTTTCTGTCCAAGGTGTTAACATCCAGCTTCTTTTCTGAAATAAACCAGCGCTCTAACAGTTCCGTAAAATCCTCGCCGCCCAGATAGTTATCTCCTGCCACTGCCCGCACTTCCAAAATATTGTCAAACAGCTCCAAGATGGACACGTCAAAGGTGCCGCCGCCTAAATCGAACACCAGAAAACGGGTGTCTTTTTTCTTGTCATAGAGGCCGTAAGCAATTGCGGCAGCCGTAGGTTCACTGATAATTCGTTCCACCTTAAATCCGGCCAGCTCTCCTGCCCGTTTGGTCGCCTTTCTTCTGTTATCGTCAAAATATGCCGGCACGCTGATTACCGCCTCTGTAACCGGCTCTCCTAAAAAGGCCTCTGCATCCTCTTTTAAAGAACGGAGCACAAAGGAAGACAATTCTTCCGAAGTAAAGGTTTTACCTCCCAGTTTGTATTTCCGTCCTGTCCCCATACTGCGCTTAAACACTTCTGCTACCGTATCGGGATACAGGGACAGCCTCTCTCTTGCCGTCTCTCCCACACACACCTCATCCTGTTCATCTACGCTGACTACCGATGGTGTCAGATGCTTTCCCAGACGGTTGGGAATAATCTTTGCGCCGTCTTCGCCAAAATATGCCGCCAGGCTGTTGGTGGTTCCCAGGTCAATTCCAATTATCATACAATCTAAACTCCTTTAATTACTGCCATTACAATACAGGCCTCTTCAAAAGAAGGATCTGCTTTCAGCACCTCTCTGGCAAGAGACAGGGCCTCTTCGTTTCTTCCATCTGCCCAAGCCAGCAGAGCATTTACCGTCTGTTCTTCCTTGCAGACAGCGTCATCGCACTGGGCACACCAGGGGCACTGAGCCATTTTGATTCTATACTGACGTGCCTGTTCCTTTTCTCCTTCCAGCAGGCTTAGCACTGCCAGCTGAAACAGCCTCGCCCTCTTATAGGTACAGGTCTCCTCCACGATTTCTGCCGAAATACTGCCAAATGCCCTGATGATGCATTCTCGGTAAAGTTCCGTATATTTACGGGCCTTGTCTGTCTTTTTCTTCATCCAGAAATACAGAGCCGCCATTCTGCAGGCAGTACGGTAATCTGCCGTATCCCTGTCCTCATAGGCCTTTACCGCCTTTTCCAGGGACATGCCCAGAAAGAACCTCTTTTTCTGGTTTATATCCGATAAAACCTGACGGGTTGCCGCTTTTCCCTTTCCACTGTAAGGCGTGCCTTTTTCAATAGCTTCTTCTGCTTTTTTAAAGTCTTTTTTGGCAATACACAGTTCTACAACTTCATCATAGTATTCTGCATCTTTATCTTTTTCAAAAAAGGCTCTCCACATATCAATGGCTTCCTGATACCGTCCCAATTTCTCATAAGCCTCGCTCAATGATTGGGCTACGGAATATTTTTTCGGATACCGCCTGAAATTTTCCAGATGGGCTTCCAGAGCCTTCTCATGCTCTCCCATACAGGTGTAAATCCTTCCCAGGGTCTCATAAAAATAGGTAGTTGGTTCTGATTCCATCAGCCTGACGGCTTTTTGAATATAGTGCAGAGCCATCTCGTACCGCCCCATCCTCTTATACACGCAGGCCACATTTGCCCAGGCAAACTGGTTATTTTTATCTGCCTCTCCTGCTTTTAAGAAATCTTCCAGCGCCTTTTCCAGCTCATTAGCTGTCAGATACATCAGCCCTCTGTTGACATAGTCATAGGTAGTTGGATTTATCTCGATCCGGCGGTTGGCATAAGGAATTCCCAATTGAAAATATTCCATTTTTCCGGTATTGTCCAACAGTACCTGGTAAATATCTGCCATTTTACGCAGATAATCTGGATTATCTGGCTCCTTTTCCAACGCCTTTTTTACAGCCTCGGCTGCTAAAGGCCGTTTTCCCAGCCCTTCATAGCATTCTCCCACATAATAATCGTAAAGGCCGGTATCGTCATAGTCCTTTTTACATGCTTCATAAGCTTTTATGGCTTCTTCATAGCGGCGCAGACGGCGCAGAAGATTTCCTTCTATCCAGTCATATCTGGTTTCCGTCTCATCCAACTTCTGAGCCCGCAGAACTGCTCCTAACGCCTGTTCCGGCTGTCCCAAAAGACTGAGGGTAATACAGATTTCTGCCTCCAGCCTGGCTTCATCCTGGCTTGTAAACTCCCGTTCCTCTTCATCCGGACACTCCTGCTTCCTCTTATCCATTTCAGCCCTTAGCGCTTCCATGGAATGTAAGGCTTCTTCCAGTACTTTGTTATCTTCACTGGTTTCCCGTTCCATCCGGCATTGATAAATTTTCAAAGGAAGGGTATAGGCTTGATTCGTTTTGGCTTCTTCTAACAATTCCCGCAAATCAGACCACCGTTCCAAATCATTATAAACTTCTGCAGCGGCTACATAAATCGGAGGATAACCGGCATATATACTTTTAGCCTGGTAATAGTCGTCAATCACGCCCCTGGCATCCCGAAGAGCTGTAAAACAGTTCTGACGCATGACGTAAGCCGGAAAATATCCGGGGTCCTCCTCAATCAGTTCTGATAAGACTTCTACTGCTTGTTGATAATCTTCCCTGCAGGATACCTGTTCTGCCCTTATTTTATAAATGTTGGCCTTTTCCATCTGGTAAGCCGGATCGCTGCTGCCCAGTTCCCTGGTTTTGTTGATGCATGCCAACGCCTTTTCAAAATCGTCTGGTTTTCCATTTTCGCCGTTCAGGCGGTAAATTCTGGCCAGAAGTCCATGAACCGTAATCATACGGCGGTTATTTTTGACTCGTTCTTCCTCTTCCGGCTCCGTTCCTTTCCAGCTGTCTTCCCGTTTTTCCAGATACTCCTTCCACAAATTCAAATGAACCAGGGCCTTTTCATACTGTTCATTGGTATAATAAAGTTTTCCCATGAAATTGTGATATTCTTCTGCATTGGCCTCATCAGGAATCTGGTTTGCCAGAAGGGCTAATGCCTGGTGGAGACTGTCGTTTTGCAGATAGCACCAGCCCAGCTCCAATCTGTTTTTAAAATCCTGTGGATCGGTCTCCAGCTTTTTCCGGTAACGCTTAATCAATGCGGCATTGATGGAATTCAGCTGCTCCATAACCTGTGGATCCCGGTTTCCTCCAACCGTTCCTCCGTCTATGGCTTCAATGGTATACTCCTTGGCTTTATCCAGATCTCCCCGTTCCAGCCAGTAGGAACCCAGTATCCTGTTAGCCGTAAAGTTATGTGGATTTCCGGCCAACAGTTCCTGAAATTTTTCTGCCGCCAGATCTTTTTCTTTCAAATCCCAGTATACCAGTCCGGAAACATACCGTACCCGATCGTCCTCTGGAAGAGATTGGCACGCCCTGTCTGTAAGGCTTTTTGCCTTTTCGCTTTCTCCCCTGGTCAAAAACAGTCTTGCAAAATCCAATTCTCCATATGGGTGGGTAATATTTAATCCCTTCATCTGACTGGCCAGACGCTCTGCCTGCTCCAGATTTTCTTCTATTAAAGCATTGTCCAGTTCAAAATATAAGTTAATGTATAGATCGTAATCGCCGTCCGCCGGCCCCTGAAAAACTTCCAGAGGAAACCAACTTCCGTCCCTGCATACGTTTAAGAGGAACTCTGCAAAGTTATCCGGATATTCTTCATGCAGTTCCTTTTCCTGTTCCGTAAAACCCCAGACCCGATTGAGATACTGCCAGACTTCTGTGGAAAGGCGGTAATGTTCCATTAAAAAATTAAGCAGCCGCCTCCTGCATTCCTGTCCGGAATCCAGGGCAACGCAGAGATCATCCTCCATCAGTTCTTTCCAGCTATCCAGATTCAGTCTGTCGGGCAGACAGTTATAAATCTGTTTCAGCCGTTCTTCCCACCTGCCTTCTGGAGAAAAATCTTCTTCCATCATTTCCTCATCCTGAGATCTGGCATATTCCAGCGCCGCCTCGTAAGCGGCCCTCAGTTCTTTAAATCCCTCCGGATTGTCCTCTGGATTGACAGACTGCAGTTTTTTTCTATATGCCTGCTTAATTTCCCCTTCTTCTTTGCACTGGGAAATTCCCAATATTAAAAATGCTCTTGCACATTCCATAAGCCGTCTCTCCTTGTTATAAACTGCCGTTTAAGATTCGGATCGCCTCCAGGCAGATCTCCGGATTTCCGTCCATATCGTAAAGTTTTCCCTCTGTTACATGGGTATACACCTGAATATTATCCACATACAGGGCGCTGTCAGAGGAAATAGAAAATTCTCCCAGGCTTCCTTTTGGAAATTCCAGATAGACCTGCTGCTTTCCCTGTACTCTTATAGTCTTGGTTCGTGCCCCCATCTTTACAGTGACAGCAGCTCCTGACGGACTTTCTGCCAGAAACCGTACCTTTACCAACTCTCCTTCCACAGCGCTTCCTGCCGGATTAACGGTCTGGGAAATCCGTCCAAAGCCTTCCAGTTCCAACTGATTGGAACCGTCCCGATTTACTATCTGAGTCCGGCCGGAAGACGTCCAGCCAGTTTTCCCCAGCCCAAACTGGCTGTTGTAAATCATATTGTTTCCATAATCCCGATAGGTCCAAATCCCATATCCCATGGTCTTTTCCTTTAAAATCGGGGCACACTGGATCAGATAATCCGGCATCTGAACCTCGTCCAGTTTGGGATTTTCCTCAAATCCAGGAGTATTGTCTGTAAATAAAAACTGGTCAATATAGAGAGGTTTTCCTCCATTGTATCTGGTCACCCAGTCCAAAACAGCTCCTGTCTGGGGAAGAACCTGGGCGGCGCTCATGTGATGATTTCCTGCCTCCATTCCCATGGAAACCGAATACATCAGGGACGTAAAGGATGAATTTTGACAGTTAAAGGTGGCTGCATGGGAAAATCCGGTCTGGTGTCCATCTGCCATTGTAATGGGATCCACGTCTGTACGTACTTCCATAGAGAGATTTGGAAACACTTCCTGGGTTTCCAAAAGAATACGGTTCAGCCAGTTATCGTAAAACTCCAGAAACAGCCCGTATGCTTCCTGTTCCCGTTCCGGCAGATACACCTGCTCCCAGTCTGAAAAGGATTCTCCATATTGGCGTCCAGCTTCTTCTAACGTCACCGTTTTCTTCAAATAATCTCTGTAACCAACCAGTTGGGCCAATTCTCTTCCAATTATGGTATCTCCCAGATCACCTGCTACGTGGGTAAAATTCCAAAAATCTTCCCATGTCAGAAAGCCGCCGTAAAAATTTCCATGGCAGCTTGCTTCCTGATAAATCCGTTCTGCATAATCCATCCATGCTGCCCTGACATCTTCATCATAAATAAGCTGCTGATACCGTTCCAATACATTGTCATGGCCTGCATGATCCCAGGTATAACCTACTCGCAGTATCACCAAAAGGCCTGCTCGATCTGCCGCATCCATAACTCTGTGCAGCTTGTCAAGTGCATACTGGTTGTAATGACGGCTGTCCATATTGATCTGAAATTCTCTCCAAGGCACTGCCAAAATAATACTGTTAAAACCGTCGGCTGCAATCCGTTCCATATCCTCATCCAGATGGGTATCTTCCAGATTCCAGAAATTAATCACCCAGTCGTCCCCATAGTAGGTTGCAGATTTTAAATAAGGCATCCTCGTTGTCTGACTTTGAATTACCGGCGCAGCAGACAAAGTTTCCTGTGTCGGGACTGCCCCTGCCTCAAATTGAAATAACTGGAAGGCTGCACAAAAAGCAAAAAACATACCAGCCTTTCTTTCAAGCTTTTTAACTGTTTTCCTGTTTTTCATCTGTAAACTCCAAATCCTATATCCATAATAGTAACATTTTATCATATTCTGATGATGCGTCAATAGAAAGAAAAACAGCCTTTGCAGCAGGGCTTACATGGCGCAGATGCAAAGACTGTTAAACTTAAATTTTATAATATAATCATTAAAGTACCTGTCATTAAAATAATGCTGATTATCACGGAAAGGGAATTGATGACGCTGGAAAGCCCTACATCCATTCCCAACTCTCCTGCGTAAGCCGGTGCTGCCGACGCAATAGGAGAAAAAGCCAGAATTGCAAAAGCCTGACGAATCTCCAGTTCAAACGGTGCAAACAGATAAAATACGACTGCCAGCACAATGGAAATTCCATAACGGACTGCCAGTACACGGAAAATCGTTGCAATCTTATCTGGCTGAAAACTCAGTTTAAATCCAACCCCTACCATCAAAAGAGCCAGAAATGCATTAGCGCCTCCTACGGTCTGGGCAAAACTGATGCAGATTCTGGGCAGCCGGATATTCATCAACGTCAAAATGGTCATGGTAATATAGGCAATAAACGGTACGGATTTTAACAGAGGCCTCACCAGATCCCGTATGGTCTGTTTCTGCCCTGTCCTCATAGCCGCCATTGCCATGCTGCAGGCGCCGCCCAGACAGATAATGGAGTTGCCGGTATCAAAGAGACTGGCTGCCGCAAGTCCTGTTGTGCCTAAAAATCCCTGAATAAACGGCATGGTAAAATTACCGATATTGTATCCGGCGACATTTAAAACGTCGAAGCCCTTTCGTTCATTGGGTTTCCCCGTATTAATGAGCCAGATAAATCCAATGAGGATTACTCCGCCTGATAATCCAAACAAGCAGATAGACAGCATGGATACCTCTAATTCCATTGTGCTGAAGTTTGCTACAATGGCAGCCGGAAGGGTAATTTTTAGTACGATTTTAGACAGCACGTAAAAATCCTCTTCCTTAAAAAATCCCTTTCGGCGCAGCAGGTATCCGGCCAGAATAATACAGGTAAAGGAAGCCGCCTTAATCAGGATGTCGGTCATGCTCATTTGTTTACGTCAACGCTCCAGCCTTCCGGCCCTTCCACCTTGCCTAACTGGATGCCGGTAATGGTATCATAAATTTTCTGGGTCAGGCTGCCGATTTTACCGCCGCCGATTTCCATTTTTTCGTCTTCAAAACGCAGTTCGCCTACTGGAGAAACTACTGCAGCCGTTCCCGTACCAAAGCATTCCTCCATAGCGCCGGAACGGGCAGCTTCAATGACTTCATCTACAGAAATCTGGCGTTCTTCTACCGGTACGTCCCATTCTTTACACAATGCAATAACGGAATCTCTGGTAACGCCTGGCAGAATACTTCCGTTTAATGCAGGAGTTACTACAGTTCCATTTATTTTGAAAAAGATGTTCATAGCTCCCACTTCTTCGATATATTTGCGGTGAACGCCGTCCAGCCATAATACCTGGGAATATCCCTCGTCATGGGCCTTTACCTGGGAAGCCAGGGAAGCGGCGTAGTTGCCTCCGGTCTTTGCTTCGCCGATACCGCCTCTGACTGCTCTTACGTATTCGTCTTCAATCCAGATTTTTACCGGATTTAAGCCAGACTCATAGTAAGCACCTACTGGAGACAGAATAATCATAAACTTATAGGTATGAGAAGGACGCACTCCTAAAAATGGGTCGGTTGCGATTACAAAGGGACGAATATAAAGAGAGGTTCCTGGCTTGGTTGGAATCCATTCTTCATCCACTTTAACCAGTTCTTTTAATGCCTCTAAAAATAAATCCTCCGGAATTTCCGGAATACATAATCTCCGATTGCTGCGGTTTGCTCTTTCGATATTTTTATTTGGACGGAATAACAAAATCCGACCGTCTTCCGATTTATAAGCCTTTAACCCTTCAAACATGGTCTGTCCATAATGAAATACCATGGCAGAAGGTTCTAATGACAAAGAATGATACGGTACTATTCTGGGATCAATCCATCCCTTTCCTTCTTCATAGTCCACTTCAAACATATGATCCGTAAAAATAGTACCAAATACCAGCGGATTATCCTGTCCTGGTTTTTCTTTTGGATTCGTTGTTTTTTCAATTCTGATTGTCTGCATACTTAACTCCTCTTCCTTTCCCCATCCGGCTTAAGAGTCGGAAATCTTCTGTCAATTATCTTCCAAAACCTACAGGCTGTCAATAGTGTTTTTCCTGTCATAAGCCCTGTTTTGGCTGTTTTTCTGCCTGTCATAAATTCTTGTTATGAAACTGAAAAGTCTGGGTTATAGTCTCGGATAATCCGTTTTGGAAATTCCATCCGTACTGTCATGGTCGGGTTGACGGTCTGGCAGATAATCAGATCGCCTGTCATAGTCATTAACATTGCTGCGTCATCATCTTTCATCCCTACTTTTTCTGTCAGGAACTGATACATCTGTCTGGCTGCTGCCTGATAAGCCAAATCAACCGTTTCCTTTGACGCAATGGTAATCCAGTGTTCTCCAGTATCAATCATAGGCCATGGAACATAGAAGTCCTTCACAGCAGTCACCCTCATGGTAGCCCTGCCTTCAATCTCCAGACCGCAGTCTTCAATCTCTCCTTCTCCCATTACAGCATGAAAATCACCCATGGACAGCAGCGCCCCTTCCGCTGCTACCGGCAGATATAAAGTCACACCTTTTCGAATCTGGGTACAGTCCATATTTCCGCCGTGATCCAGTGGTGTTACAGTAGACACTCCCTCTCCCTCCGGAGCTACCCCAATCACACCAATCATCGGGCGCACAGGAATCGCGATTTTATTATCATACCATGCAAATCCGTCTTTCACAGGAACACGTTTTACAATTCTTTTTTCAAAAAACTCTCTCTCATTTCCATTGTTGGGCCCCAGCATTACAATTCCCACCGGCCCTGTTTCAATGTCTAAAATCTCTATTTTCAGCATATCTCCAGGCATGGCCCCTTCTATGTACAGAGGACCTGTCGCTGGATTGCCAGGCATTTTCGGCGTATTGTAATAATCCGTTCCTTCTGGGATAAACCGGTTAGTAAAACAATCATAGGTTTCAAATGCCACGATTTCTCCTGATTTGATAGTATCGCAGGGCTGATTATCCTTAGACAGCACATGGGTAACATGGTCTTTGGTGATTACTTTCATCTGACTTTCTCCTTTTGCTTTTTTGTTAAATCCGGCCATACCGTAGCCATCATGGTGCCAAAGCAGGCCATGCCTCCAATAAAATTAGAAATCGGTTCTGCCATAAAAATTCCGTCTACGCCTAATCCTCCTACATACGGCAGAATAAAAATCATGGGGATTACAATGATTATCTTTCTGAAAATTGAAAAAAATACCGACTGCCTTGCCTTTCCCAGGGCCACAAAGGTAGACTGGCCTGCAAACTGCAAAGACATCATAAAAAATCCAAAGTAATAAATCTGCATGGCCGGAACTCCTGCTGCCACCAGATCCCCATCCCGATTAAAAATCCGAATAAAAAATTCCGGAAACCCATGAACCAGCGCCCATACGACAACGGTATAGATTACGGAAATAATCGAGGTAAATGCAATGGCTTTTTTTACTCTTCCATATTCTTCGGCTCCGTAATTGTACCCCATTACCGGCTGGGCGCTGTTGGTAATGCCGTTTACCGGCATACTGATGACTTCCCGAACGGAATTTACCACTGTCATTACGCCAACGTATAAGTCTCCTCCGAATTTCTGCAGGCTGGCATTATACATAATCTGCACCAGGCAGTTGGTAATTGACATGGTAAAGCCGGTCATGCCAAGAGCCACAATGTCTTTTACTCTGGAAGCTTTAAGGCGGAAGCAGCTGGCTTTTAACCTTAAAATACTCTTAGGACTCGTAAGGAAGCGGAGAATCCACAGTGCGGAAAGCCCCTGGGAAATTACCGTAGCCAATGCCGCTCCTTTTACTCCCATATGAAACAGAAAAATAAAAATCGGATCTAAAATAATATTGGATACGGCTCCCAATACTACCGTCATCATTCCGATTCCGCCAAACCCCTGTGAATTAATGAAGCTGTTCATTCCCAGGCCAATCATCACAAAAACGCTTCCCAGCAGATAGATAGTTATATATTCTTCCGCAAAAGTGATGGTAGCGTCGCTGGCTCCAAAGAGATACAGCATAGGCCGTTTCAGTGCCAGTCCCAGAACTGTCAGAATCACGCCGCAGATCACCAGCAGGTAAAAGGAATTTCCCATAATGGCTTCCGCTTCTTCCTGGTTTCCTCTGCCCCGTTCGATAGAACACAAAGGCGCTCCTCCCATACCAAATAGGTTGGCAAAGGCCATTACCATCGACACAATGGGCAGGCAGAGACCGATCCCCGTTAAGGAAAGGGTTGCATGATCCGGTATTAAACCGATGTAAATTCTATCCACAATGCTGTACAGCACGTTAATAAGCTGGGCCATGGTCATGGGAATTGCCAGCTTTATAATGTTTTGGACAACGCTTCCCTTAGAAAAATCATTTCCGGACAAGTCTCTTTTGTCAGAAACCTGTCCGGAAGCTGAACGGTTATTAAAACTGATCATACTGAATAGCCGCCTTAATCTGCTCCGCTTTCTCCTTGCTCTCTAATAAAGCTACCAGCTCCAGCCCAAGATCCAGGCCATATCCCAGGCCTCTGGCTGTAGTAATATTGCCGTCTGTAACAACGCCGGTCTTTGTATACTCTGCACCTGTCAGTTTGTCCTCAAATCCGGGATAGCAGGTGGCTTTCTTCCCCTTTAACAGACCTAACTGCCCTAAAACGCTGGGAGCCGCACAGATTGCAGCCACTCTTCTTCCATCCTCTGCCGCCTCAGTCAACGCTCTGCACAATCCTTCATGAGCCATCATGTTAGTAGTTCCTGGCAGTCCTCCTGGAATAAATAATACGTCTGCGCCCTTTAAATCCACATCTTCAATTAATGCATCAGTTACAATATGGACATTGTGAGAAGTAACTACTTCTCTCTTTCCCGTAACCGATACCAGAGTTACATTAATCCCGGCCCGAACCAGTACGTCCAAAACTGCCAGGCTTTCTACTTCTTCTGACCCATCTGCCAGAAATGCCAATACTTTTGCCATCATATCCTCCATTCTGCCGCATTCAGCGGCCGCTTAATTATGTAACTTACAGATTCCGAAAACGCCCATATAATTCTGCATTGGTGGCGCTGATATAAGGCGCTAAAAAACATACTGGAAGCATAGCAAGAAGCCCCATAGAAAGGAAATTAAAGAATACCATTCTCTCTAAAACAATGGTAATCAATGAGGCTAACAACGCCCAGCCCAAAAAGGATAAGTCCAGCACAAACACCGCCCACTTATTGCCATCCATTAAGTTTTTACTCATTCTAAATGCTTCCTTAGAATCAATACCTGGATTTTCGGAAAGAATATAGGGAATCATCCGGTACTCATAGTACTTTATAACACCTGGAACAATCAGCAGCAGACTCCAGAGGAAAATCTTAATCGTCATAAAAAACATGATTTTTACCTCATTGAGGTAATGGCCACAGGTAAATCCCCAAAATACCCGTCCTACGCCTGCAGAACGCTGATTTACACGGCTTTCCATATAAAACCGGCAGGTTCCTACAGAAATAATATTTCCCAAAAAAGTCTGAATTACCATAAAAATCACAGAAGCAACCAAAAGCGAAACCGAAAACATAAATAAAATGCTGGCCATGTCAATTGCACTCAGTCCTGCCATGGAAAGTCCTGCAATAGAATATGCACCGCTTTCTGCAACGCCAACTGCCCCGATACCGCTTCCAGTCTGGGTCATGCCTCCTGTCAAAATCATGGAGACCAGAGACACTCCAAAAGCCGGCCAGTAATAAATCCGCAAACAATCCTTTGCTCTGGCCTTTAACTCTGCCCTCGTCCAATTTGTCATAGAATCCCCTCTTTCTCTTGTGTAATCCCAAAGTCCATTTTTCGAAATCTTTACTAGAGTATAGCACAAAAGCAAGGGTTATAAAAGAGTGTATTCTAAAAAATAATGTGGTATACTGTAACAGTCCAGCCATGCGAAGATTCAGACAGAAAAAGCGTTGAAAGCTTGGAAAGATCATAAACAGACAAGAAGGGATGCGTTATTATGGAAATCGAACGAAAATATCTGGTAAAAACTCTGCCGCAAAACTATCAGAACTATCCTGTACGGAAAATTGAACAGGGCTATTTATGCACGGATCCTGTGGTTCGGGTTCGTCGGGACAATGACGATTTTTATCTTACTTACAAAGGCAGGGGTCTGCTTTCCCGCGAGGAATACAATCTTCCATTAAATGAAGAGGCTTATGGCCATCTTCTTGCCAAAGCAGACGGTATTGTCCTTTCCAAACGCCGGTATCTGATTCCCTGGGAAAGCCATACTATTGAAATGGATGTATTTGACGGCACTTATCAGGGGCTGATTCTGGCTGAAGTGGAATTTAATACGGAAGAAGAAGCCCTGTCTTTTGTTCCTCCTGCATGGTTTGATCGAGACGTTACTTTTACCGGAGAGTTTCAAAACAGCCGGTTAAGCAAAGGAATTAAATTTGATACATCAGAGCATTACAGATAGCGGCGGCTACATTGCTGCCGCCTTTTCTTCCCCTTGCTACAATATAAGGAATATCTTTTAATGTCATAATCAATTCCTTAGACTGTACCACGTTGACAAAACCTACTGGAACTCCGATAATCAGGCTTGGACGAATCTTTTCCTCCTGAATCAACTCATAAAGACGGATTAAAGCAGTCGGCGCATTTCCTATGGCAAAAATCACAGGCCCCCAGTTTTCTCCGACTAAAGCCGCCGCTTTTTCCATACTGGCAACTGCTCTGGTCGTTTTGTTATTCTTTGCATTCTCGGCTACTTCTCTGTCAGACATAAAACACATCGCTTCACCACCCAGTTCTTTCAACTTATTTTTGTTGATTCCGGACCAGGCCATCTGGGTATCTGTAATAATAATTCCCCCCTGTCTCAGTGCTTCAATTCCTGCCTGGGCAGCTCCGGAAGAAAATACCAGATTATCCATATAATCAAAATCTGCCGTAGTATGGATGACCCGTTTCAGTATCAGATCCTCATAAGGTTTTGGCTCATACCCCAGTTCTGCCAGTTCATTTCCGATTATCTCAAAACTTCTGGCTTCTATATCTCCAGGGAGTACCTGTTCCAAACAAATCGTTTTCTTTTCCATATGCCTTCTATACCCCTTCCTCTAAAATCTTGTAAATGCTGTCCATATCCAAATGGTCTCTCAGCACCTGGGCCAGCTTGTCATACTGGCTTTCACGGTAAGCCTTGTAATCCATCTTACTGTCAATCAGTTCCGGATTCAGTCCTTTTTTCTGCAAAAGAAGCCGGATAATAGACGAAGCCAACCCTTCTGCATCAAATATGCCGTGTACATAAGTACCATAAACATTCCCTCTGCTGTATCCATCGGTTTTCACCCGTTTGCTTACCGGAGCAGCCTGCTGCTGACATTCCATTAAATAGGCGGTAGGGCGGCAGATTTCCGGAATGCCATCCACAATCTTTACCGTATCAATGATTCCCTCTTCCCGGTTAATGACAGTCTGTCCCATATGGATTTCATATCCTTCCACATTCTTTCCTGTCAGGCCGCCAAAAATCCCATCCAGTTCTCCAAATGCTCCCGATACCAGAGTTCGGGTCTTTTCGGCCTCAAATACCGTTTTTAATGGCAACAGTCCCATTCCCCTGCAGAAGTCCGTTCCCTCCGGCATTTTCTCAATTCCCAGAGGATCGAAAATTTCTTCTCCCAGCATCTGGTAACCGCCGCAGATTCCCCACACAGGAGTCTTTTTTTCTGCCAGTTTTAAAATTGCCGCTTCTAAACCATTCTGCCTCATCCACAGCAAATCGCTGACGGTGCTTTTCGTCCCTGGAAGAATAACCATATCTACGTTTTTCAGTTCCTCGGGAGAAGATACAAAGGATACCTGTACTCCTGGAATACAGGAAAATACTGCAAAATCCGTAAAGTTGGAAATTCGTGGAAAACGAATCACTCCAATGGTAATCCATGCGGCCTCCGGTTTCCCGTATTTTTCCTGATTCTGCAGACATCCGCTTTGGCTGTCTTCTTCTTCGATTTGAACATCCATATATGGCACAACTCCCGTTACCGGTATCTGACACAGGTTTTCCAGCATCTGAATTCCTGGTTCCAGTATGGATTTATCTCCCCGAAACTTATTAATAATCAGGCCTTTTACCAGCTTTTTTTCATCTTCCTCCAACAGTTCCATGGTTCCGTACAGCTGGGCGAACACACCGCCCCGATCAATGTCTCCTGCTAACAGTACCGGAGCGCCTGCCATTTTTGCCATTCCCATATTGACAATATCATCCTGCTTTAAGTTAATTTCTGCCGGACTTCCGGCCCCTTCTATTACAATAATATCGTATTGCTCTTCCAGGCGGCGGTATGATTCCATAATCTGAGGAATCAGCTTCTTTTTATAGGAAAAATATTCCCTTGCCGCCATATTTCCCAGAGGAATTCCCCTTACAATCACCTGGGAACCGGTATCGCTGGAAGGTTTTAATAAAACAGGATTCATGTCGGCAGAAGGTTTAATTCCAGCCGCTTCTGCCTGAACTGCCTGGGCCCTCCCCATCTCCAATCCTTCTTCTGTAATACAGGAGTTTAACGCCATATTCTGGGATTTAAAGGGCGCAGCCTTATATCCGTCCTGCTTAAAAATGCGGCACAATCCTGCTGCCAGCAGGCTTTTCCCCACATTAGACATCGTGCCCTGAATCATAATTGCTTTTGCCATAATCATTCTCCAATCACAGCCCTTACAGACTGTAAAAACTGTTTATTTTCCTCTCTGGTTCTTACGCAAATCCGATAGTAATTTCCGTTTAGCCCTCCATAATTTTCGCAGCAGCGAATCAAAATCCCCTCAGCCAGCATCTGCTGATACAGCTTTTTTGGTTCCTGGTTTACATCCTGAAAAAACAGGTAATTGGCTCTGGAATCCCAAACCAGAAATCCCAGCGCTTCCAGTCCTTTTTTTAAATATTCCTTCTCACACCGGATTAACTTCCTGGTTTTTTCTACGTAATGTTGTTCCTTTAATGCGGCAATTCCCGCTTCCTGGGCCAGCACGGAAACACTCCACGGCTGCCTGACTTTCTGGATACTTTCCAGTATCTCTCTGTTGCTGCAAAGGCCGTATCCCAGCCGCAGGCCGGCCATTCCGTAAAGCTTTGTAAAGGCCTTGATTACCATTACATTTGGAAAGTCTCCCAGCCAGGGAATAATGCTGCAAGTCTCCGGTCTATCTAAAAAGTCGCAAAAACATTCGTCTACTGCCAGAAAAATCCCCTTGTCTTTACATACTTCTGCGATTCTCAATACGTCCGAATTATCTAAGACAAGGCCTGTGGGATTATTGGGATTACATAAGAAGACCATCGTTTTTCCTGTACTGTTTTTCTCCAGAAAACTGCAAAATCTGGTCACTTCCAAAGCAAATCCTGTTTCTTTTTGCAGTTCAAAATACTGAATCTCACAGCCTGCAGCTGAAAGTGCATTTCCATATTCAGAAAAAGATGGAGCCACCAATAAAGCTTTATCCGGTTTGTATCCGAAAGCCAGCTGAACAATCAAATCCGCCGCTCCGTTGCTGCAAATAATCCACTCCTTGGGCAGATGGTGGTAATCCGATAAAGCGGCAGTAAGAGTCCTGCACTGGCTGTCCGGATAATTAGCACATAAAGGAATTCCTTCTTTTAAGGCAGCTTTTACCCCATTCGGAAGGCCCAGAGGGTTAATATTTGCAGAGAAATCCAGCCTGATCTCCTGACTGTAAATATCTCCGCCATGTCCGTATTCCATCAAATCCATCCTTTCAAAGTAATTATCAGATAGAGAAAAATCATCAGCCCCTCTGCCCCAAACATCATTCGTCCAGCCCGTCTGATATCCTCCGGCTCTGCCGGCCGGATATCATCTCCAATATAAGGCTTTTGATGAAGTTTTCCAAAATACCAGGCGTCCCCGGCCAGGCGCAGATGGAGAGCCCCCGCAATTACGGCTTCTCCATGGGCGGAGTTTGGACTGGCGTGGCAATACCGGTCTCTTTTATAAATTCTCCAACCTTCTTTTCCGTCATATCCAAGCAAAAAGGCAGATAAGGTCAGAAAAAGTGCACCCAATCTGGCTGGAATATAATTACAGACATCATCCAGCCTGGCCGCTGCCCGTCCAAAATACAGATATTTCTCATTTTTATATCCAATCATGGAATCCATGGTATTTACAGCCTTATAAAAAAATCCTCCTACTGCGCCAAATAAGGCCATATAAAAGAATGGGGCAATGACTCCGTCTGATGTGTTTTCCGCTACCGTTTCTACTGCGGCACGGGTAATTCCGGTCTCATCCAGACGTTTGGTATCCCGTCCTACAATCATGGAAACCTGCTTTCTGGCCTCGTCCACATCTCCTTTTTTTAAGGCTTTTCCCACCTTCCAGCTCTCTTCATAAAGGCTTCTGGACGCTAAAAGCTGTCCGCAGAACAAGCTTTCCACAACAAAGCCAAGCAGAGGGTGAAAACGAAATGCAGCCCTTAATATCAGCCATGGAATGCTGACCGATACCAAAAGCACCAAAATAACCAAAACTCTGCCGGACCATAATTCTGCCTGTTTTCCCCTGTTTCCAATAAGGTGGCGAAGCGCTTTTTCCAGTCCTGTTATAACTGCTCCTATAGCCTGTACGGGATGGTAAATCCAGTGGGGATCTCCGATTATCCAATCCAAAATACATCCTGCTAACAGAGCTGCTGCTCTCTCTTTCATGTCATCCTCCAAGGTGTAACGTCTTTGTCTAATAAGCTTTCTGAAAATGTAACTGTTCAGGACGGGGCATCTACTTGATTCGCTGTCCAATACCGCCGATTACCCGCCATACCTGTTCTGCCTGTTCTGCCAGCATACAGTAAATCCGGCCTGTCTCTTCTCTCCATCTGCGCTGATAGGCATCCATTGGAACGATGCCGGAACCCACCTCTTCTCCAATCAGAATTTTATCGATTCTGCCTGGCAAAAGCTGTCTGACGAAGGATTCCTTTGAAAAATTATCTTCCTCTGTTTTCATCCTTCTGTCAACCATAGCCGGAAGGTGAACACAATAAGGAGATTGACAAAATTCCTCCCACTGAGCTGTCCTGCCGTCGCACCAGCTTATTTTTTTCTCTATTATGGTTTCTGCAAATTGGCGCTTTCCCTGAAATACGCCTCCAATAATTAATATCATGTTTCTCTCCATTATAATCTATGTAGCAGCTGAAAACCAGCCGTCAAAACCAGCAGGCTTACCACTTCGCTGACCTGTAAAAACCATCCGGCCAGATCTCCCGTAATACCGCCGAATTTCTTTTTAGACATCCGGTAGTACCAGTAAAATACGGCTGTCTGGCTGATTCCAACTAAAAATCCCGTAAATCCGGCTGTCCAAATCAAGAAAAATAAGCAGGCAAAAATCCATATGGCTAAACAAATCTTTACCGTTTTTTTATGAGCACTGTCTGCAAATGCTGCTGCCAGCCCCGTCCCCTTTGCACAGGGAAAAGACGCCACAGAAAGGCCGGAAAAAGCCCGTTCCAAAACAAATACAGTTCCCAGTGTCAGACAGCTTTTGGCAAAAGGAAAGCTGGAATCTCCCCTTCCCATCGCCATCTCCGCCCACTGAATCATCAGTCCGGCATAGCATAACAGATACACTCCGCAGCCGATAATTGCAAATGCGCCGGTATGGGGGTCCTTTAAAATTTCCAGTTTTTTTTCTCTGTCTCCATAAGAACTTAAAGCGTCTACGGTGTCTAAAAAACCGTCCATATGGATTCCTCCGGTAATAAAAATTGGAATCGCAGTTCCAATCAGTCCGACAGTTTCTGCTGAAAATCCCAGCCATTTTGCCAGTAACAGCCAAAGCCACATACCAACTCCACACAAAACACCTACCAGCGGAAAAAAGCAGAACACATACCGCATTCTCTCTTTCGTCCATTCCACAGATGGAACCGGAAATCTGGAATACATTGCAACCGCAATTACGCAAGAATACCATATATTCATTGAATTTTTTCTGACTCTCCTTTCAGTATAAGCGGAATTCCACAGACCACCTCTACCGCCCTGTCTGCAATCTGGAACAGCTTCTGGTTAATTTTTCCCAGAAGTTCCATATAATTCATGGTTTCTTCTGAATATTGGATTCCATCTGAAAAAACGTCGTTGGTTACAAGAATCAAATCTTTTACCTGAGAAGCAAGAACTGCGATTCCGTGTACAATTTTGGCTTCAATCATTCTTGCATTTTCCTCAGAAGCTCCTCCTTCCCAGGAAAAATACTCATTTGCCGTCAGATTGGAAATACACTCGACTAAGACAGCTGACTCCTCCCATTTCGTTCTAATGCAGACTCCCGATAAATCCCTGGGCTGTTCTATGGTGGCAAACCCTTTTCCTTCCCGCATTTTCCTGTGTCTCTCCACCTTTTGCAGTCCTTCGTCCCCGTATACTTCCATCGTAGCCAGATAATAGCTGTATTTTGCTTTCGTATTGCTTAAAAGTCGTTCTGCATACTGGGATTTTCCGCTTCCGCTTCCCCCGATTACTACTGTGATCATAGCAAATGTTCATACTCCTTAACATCAATCTCCTGAAAAGTGCTCATTTGATGATACACCGTACAGGCCATATCCAAAAGAGGGAAAAATGCCACTGCTCCTGTTCCTTCTCCTAAACACATATTTCCATAAATCGCCGGTTTTAATCCTAATGCATCCAGCACCATTTTGCCTGCCGGTTCTGCTGAAACATGGGAAGCCAGTAAAAAATCCGAAATTTCCGGACAGATGGAAGCTGCCGCCAGTGCAGCCGCTCCTGAAATAAATCCATCTAGCACCACCGGAATCCTGTAAATTGCCCCTCCGATTATCACGCCTGTCAGTCCGGCCAGATCAAAACTGCCTACTTTAGCCAGTACGTCAAGGCCGTCTGACAGATTTGGCCTGTTTTTTTCAATGCCTTCTTTTATCACCTGAATCTTTCGGCTCAATCCTTTGCTGTCCAGTCCGGCCCCTCTTCCAGTAACCGTTTCCGGCGGCACTCCCAGCAATACGGACACAACTGCGCTGCTGGCAGTAGTATTCCCAATTCCCATTTCTCCGGTTGCAATCAGAGAATATCCCTGTTTTTTTAAATTGCAAACCGCCAGAATTCCCGTCTCTACAGCTTCTTCCGCCTGATTTCTGCTCATAGCCGGACCATGGAGAAAATTGCTGGTTCCCATACGAATTTTTCTGTCCCAGATACAGATTGGGCCGTCTCCGTCCGGAAACGTTTTTTGCGTACCGGAAAGTTCTGCCGCTACACCTAAATCAATGGGAAATACCTTTGCCCCAGCCTGCTTTGCCATCAGGCAGACGCAGCTTTCTCCCCTGGTAAAGTTTTCGGTCACAATTGCCGTAACTTCCTGTCCGGTCTGAGTCACTCCTTCTTCTACGATTCCGTTATCTCCACAGCAAATTACCACTGCCTTTTTATTCAGATTTACATCGGGCGTTTTCTGGATTCCTGCGATCTTAATAACGGCTTCTTCCAAAAGTCCCAGGCTGTTTAACGGTTTTGCCACGCTGTCCCACCTTTTTTTAGCCTGAACCATAGCCCTTTCATCTAATTTCTGTACCAGCTTTAAGCCTTCCTTTATTCTTATTTCCATCTCCTGACACTCTCCCTTGACTTCTGGTAATTGATACAGGCTGCGGCAAATTTTTC
>CALHQJ010000026.1 GCA_938036545.1 uncultured Clostridium sp.
AGTATAATATGATATGTTTTAGGTCTTGCCATAATGAATCACCGCCGTTTCTTTTTAGTATATCATGAAACGGCATGAAGCAAAAGAATAATTGTGTTAAATATAAATATGTCAATACACTAGATATCAATATCACTTATACCGGACGGGAAGATGAATATCCAGAAGAATATACCCTGACAATACAGTCTGGCAGCATGGAGTGTAATTTCAATTTTCGAAGCTATGGCAACTGTGAACCGTTTTTTGTAAAAAATACAGACGGAAGCTGTTATCTGTATCTGTTCACCAGCCATGAGAATGATTACAGCGTTTTACTGATATATAAAATAACAAATTCCGATGTTACCCCTGCCTCTTTAGATAATTTCGCTCCGTTCTGCCTGGAACAGAATTATGAAGAGCTGGAAACCAATCTGGAGAACTCCTATCGTTCGGCTCACAGAACACTCAATTACACCCTTACAAATCCGGAGCATATGATGCTGTCGTCCCGCCTGAGTACACTCAGCACCTGTTTTGGATGCAAGGATTATCACGCAAATGTAGCAGGAGTGCCTCAGTCAGAACAGGATTTTCTCATATCCGATCCTCTGCGCTTTCAGTTAAAACAGGATTTTGAGCTGGAGCTTTGCGGAAAGGACGAAAAGCCGTCCGGCAAAAATCAGATCGTTTCAAAGGGTGCCGTCCTGTATCCCTATGCTACAGACGGAATCAGCTATCTGCTGTTTAAGGATGCAGATGGAACTCTTTTCTATGCAGAGATTGAGGTAAACCAATATCCTCAGCTTATAAATGGTGTTATTGCAGAGGATGTATTTGACGGTATGAGATATGCTGGATGAGTGGAATACTGATCAGCTTCCTGACGGAAGCTTGATGAGCCAAAGCGTTCTAAAAAAGTAAATCAAATAAAAAGCATCATTCACAGAGGCGGTATTTTTTGATACCCCTCTGTTTTTATGTCACAGGAAATTTCTATGACAGGAAAGCGCTCCAAAGAAATCCCCCTGCGGAAAAGAAAAACACGTTCCTCTTTTATGCATATTACATAGTATCTGCTATAAAAAAACGAATAATCTCACCATTATTAATAAAGCACCAATAAAATAAAGCAATTTAAAACAAAATAATGCACAAAACTTTGTTGTTTTATTTATGTATTTAAGACAAAAAAACGGTTAAAAATGTCGGAATAATGAATAAAAAGTAAAAAATAAAAAATTCACCCTTCCGGCAATAAAGAAAAGTAAAAAGATCTAAAACACAAAAAAAGGCCCTCTTGTTATAATAAAGACAACAAAACAAGTGCAGAATGGCTGCAGAATTTTAAGGAGGAACGTGATTATGAAGTTGAAAAAAGGAGTAGCTCTTTTACTGGCGTCAGCAGCAATGGTATCCCTTGCAGGATGCGGAGGAAATTCTGGTGGAAGTGGAAGCAATGCTTCAAATGCAGCAGGGGGAAACAGTGAACTCCCGACTCTGCGTGTAGCAGCAATGCCAACCATTACCAGCCTTCCCACATATTATATCCAGAAAAACGGACTGGATGAAAAAGCAGGCTTTAAAATGGAAGTTACCATGTTTGATACCGGGGCTCCTATGAATGAAGCCCTGGCTGCAGACTTATGGGATGTAGGGCAGATGGGTGCAGCCGCAGTAACCGGCATGGCAAACTATGATGAGCTGATTATCGGTGAAGTTCTGGAATCTACCGATGGACAGGGCGTATTTGTTTCTCCGGACTGTCCTGTAGCACAGGACACTGGTTTTAATCCATCCTTTCCCACTGTGCTTGGAAGCCCGGAATCCGTTTCAGGCATTACCATTTTAACTCCAGTAGGAACTGCTCAGCACTTTACCGTTTTAAAATGGCTGGAAAAGCTGGGAATGGAGCCGACAGATGTCAATATTGTAAACATGGACACCGTACAGGCTTATCAGGCACTGCAGGCCGGACAGGGCGATGCTGCTTCCTTGAATGTTCCTACCTTCTTTGATGCAAAAAACGACGGCATGGTACAGGTTGCTAACCTGGCCGATATGGGTACTCGTTATGTAGATATGATTGTAGGAAACAGAAAGTCACTGGATGGCAAATCTGATTTAATGCAGGGCTATATCAACTGTGCATTAGAGGCCTGTGAAGCCCTGGAAAAGGATCCGGACATGGCAGCAGATTTGCTGGTAGAATTTTTGCAGGATGCAGGTATTGAAACCAGCAAGGAAAACTGTGTAGCAGACCTGAATCGTGTAAACTGGCTGACCAAGGATGAGTGGAAGGGCCGCGAGCTTGGAAACTTCGCAAAGGAATTAGGCGAATTCTATGTAGAGCAGGGACAGCTGGAAGCAAGTGCAACCGAAAAATTCAACACCAATATAATTACTGATTTTGTAAAGGATTACCAGTAAACAATCCATTAAATCGTAACAGTTCAGCCTTGCATCTTCTTGCCCGCTTACAGCGGATAAGAAGCTTTAGGCGTCCGCCTTATGTGGATTCAGTCAGAAAAAGGCAACCTGCAAAGAATGGCCTGCGACAAGGTTTGCTGCAGGCCGTTTTCCTTAGAAATAGGCTTTATGTGTGGAAAGGTGTGAAAAGCGAATGAAGGAGTTATTTCAAAAATATAAGTTTCAGTTGATTTCCGTATGCTCATTTTTGTTTGTGCTTCTGGTCTGGCAGCTGGTTACTGATGTATTCCATCTGGTAAGCCCTGTTATGCTTCCAAGCCCGACAAAAATTTTAAATACGCTTTGGTATAAGCTGACTGGAGGTACAGTACCTGATGGTTCGTCACTGTTCGAAAACATCTGGTCCAGTCTGAAAATCGCCTTGGGCGGTTATGTAGTAGGTGTCTTAATCGGAGTTCCCTTGGGAATCGGAATGGCATGGAGCCGCCGCTTTGAGCTGTTTGCAAAGCCTCTGTTTGATATTATCCGTCCTGTTCCAGCACTTGCATGGATTCCTTTGATGATTTTATGGCTGGGTATCGGTTACGCATCTAAGGTCGGCATCATTTTCTTTGCTGCCTTTATCAGTGCGACCGTAAACTCTTATACCGGAATCCGCCGTACCAGTCAGGTCCACCTGTGGGTTGGAAAAACCTTTGGGGCAACCAATCGTCAGCTTTTGTTTAAGGTGGCAATCCCCACAGCTCTCCCTATGATTTTTACCGGTCTTCGTCTGGCTCTGGGCTCTGCATGGGTTGCACTGGTAGCCGCTGAAATGCTTGCAGCTACAAGCGGACTGGGATATATGATTCAGATGGCCCGTATGCTGGGACGCCCAGATGTCATTATCGTTGGTATGCTGACCATTGGATTTGTAGGACTGCTTTTAAATACCGTTCTGGAAAGACTGCAGAAACGTTTTGTAAGGAGGGGAAGACAGCATGATTGATTCTACAACAAATAGCCGTTTTTCAAATAAACAGTTGATTGTAATCTACACTATTATTTCTCTGGTATCTCTGCTTATTGTTTGGGAGCTGGCTGCCAGATTTACCGGCGCATCCATGTTTCTTCCTCCGGCAAGTCAGGTTCTTGCAGCGTTTTTCAGAAGCTTTGTAGAACCGATTGGTAAACGCACCATGCTGGCGCATGTAGGGGTCAGTCTGTACCGGGTGGCCGTTGCTTTTTTCTTTGCCACGATTGCAGGCATTGCCCTTGGTGTAGGAATGGGATATTCCAGAACCTTTGAAGCTATTTTTAAACCTATTTTTGAATTTATCCGTCCGATTCCGCCTCTGGCATGGATTCCCCTGTCCATCTTGTGGTTTGGGCTTGGCGATACCGGAAAATTCTTCATTATTTTTTTAGGATGCTTCTGTTTCATTACGGTAAACACCTATGACGGTGCAAAAAATGTGGATCCGGAATTAATCGGAGCAGCCCGTATGCTGGGAGCCAACGAACGCCAGGTATTCTTCGAAATTGTGCTTCCGTCCTCTGTTCCTTATATTTTCGCAGGTCTTCAGATTGCTGTAACCGCTGGATGGAGCGCAGTAGTAGGCGCAGAGATGATTCAGTCCAATGAAGGTGTTGGATGGATGATTGTACGTGGAATGAATACCGGAAATACGGTACAGATCATGGTTGGTATCGTCGCAATTGGTATCGTAGGCTTTATACTGGCGAATTTAACCAGTGCATTAGAAAGGAGACTGTGCGCATGGAACGAGCAGAAGGGAATGTAAAAACAGGAGCTGCCGTGCTGGAATGCCGGAATGTAGGACGCAGTTTTGAAAGCTATGATGGAAGCGGACGCAATGAGGTCCTCCGCGGAATGAATTTTGAAGTGCATGAAAATGAATTTCTGGTACTGTTTGGGGCCGGACAGTGCGGAAAAACAACTCTTCTGAATATTTTAGCCGGTCTGGATATGCCGACAGATGGCGAAGTATATACCCGAGGAAAAAAAGTAACCGGACCTGCTCCTGAGCGGGGGGTTGTTTACCAGAAGACCTCTCTTTTCCCATGGATGACTGTCGAAGAAAACGTTGGCTTTGGACCAAAGGTACGCCATCTTCCAGCTGAAGAGAAAAATTCCAGAGTCAAGAAATATCTGGAATTAGTCGGACTTACTGGATTTGAAAAAAGTTATCCCAGTCAGCTTTCCGGTGGTATGCGCCAGCGCGTAGGAATTGCCCGGGCTTATGCCAATCAGCCGGATATTATGCTGATGGATGAGCCATTTGGTCATCTGGATGCCCAGACCCGTTATATGATGGAGGAAGAACTTCAGAGGATTTGGCAAAAGGAAAAACGAACTGTTATATTTGTTACCAACAATATTGAAGAGGCGCTGTTCTTAGCAGACCGCATTATATTGCTGACAAACTGTCCAACCCATATTAAGAAGGAGTATGTCATCAATATGCCCCATCCTCGTGATTATGTGGATCCTGAATTTTTGCGTCTGCGCCAGTTAATTACCGATAATATGGATCTGACGCTGTAAGAGAGGAGAGAATACCATGCAGGATAATAAAATGCCAAAGGTACAGGTGCGAAATCTGACCAAAAAATTCGGAGATCTTCTTGTTTTAAATGATATTTCCTTTGATGTGCGTTCCGGAGAATTTTTATGCATTGTAGGTCCTACGGGATGCGGAAAAACAACGTTTTTAAATAGCCTGACAAAGCTCTACCAGCCTACGGCCGGCGAAATTTTACTGGACGGGGAACCTGTAGATTTAAAGAAACATAACATTGCCTATATTTTCCAGGAATATTCTACTATGCCCTGGCTGACTGTAGAAGAAAATGTTGGTTTTGGTCTGGATATTAAGGGTGTGGAAAAAGAAAAGGCAAAAGCTCTTGTAAATGAATATCTGGACATTGTGGGATTGACCAAATACCGCAAATACTATCCAGATCAGCTGTCTGCCAGTATGCTTCAGCGTGTTGTAATTGCAAGAGCATTCGCAACCCAGCCGGATTTACTGCTGATGGACGAGCCCTATGGTCAGCTGGATATCCAGCTTCGCTATCATCTGGAAGACGAGCTGATCAGCTTATGGCAGAGAACTGGTACCACCGTTCTTTTCATTACTCATAACATTGAAGAGGCTGTTTACATGGGCGAGCGGATCCTGGTGCTGACCAACAAGCCTACCAGTATTAAATGCGCTATTGACAACAATTTGCCTCGCCCAAGAGACATTGCCAGCCCGGATTTCGTAAAACTTCGTAACGAAGTAACAGATCTGATTAAATGGTGGTAATGGAATAAAACTTTACACCAGACAGACATACTGCTATAATCAGGAGGTGTTCCAATGAAAAAACAGCCAAATATTGTTTTTATTATTTCCGATGACCAGGGCTACTGGTCATTGGGCTGCAGCGGCAACGAGGAAATTATTTCTCCCAATATCGATCGCCTGGCTCAGGAGGGAATGCGCTTTGAAAATTTTTTCTGTACATCTCCCGTCTGTTCACCGGCCCGGGCAAGTCTTTTGACTGGAACGATTCCCTCTCAGCATGGTGTTCATGACTGGCTTCGAGATGATGATGAAAAACAGTCTGCCCTGGAGTATCTGGCAGGACAGTATTCCTATACCAAAGCACTGGCAGAAAATGGATATTGCTGCGCTCTGTCCGGAAAATGGCATATGGGAGCAGCAGGAAAGGTACAGCAGGGATTTACCCATTGGTTCAGTCATAAATCCGGCGGCGGTCCTTATTACGGCGCTCCTATGTACAAGGATGGAGTTCTGTACCGGGAGGAGCGGTATGTGACTGAGGCCATTACAGAGGATGCCCTGGAATTTCTGGATACAAGAAGGGAGCAGGAACAGCCCTTTTATCTTCATGTGGCCTATACGGCTCCCCATGCTCCATGGCTGAACAATCATCCAAAGGAATATACGGATCTTTATAAGGACTGTCCTTTTGAGTCTGTTCCCCATCTTCCCAGACATCCAGACAGTATTTATCTGACAGACGAAGTGGCCAAGGATGAACGTGGCAATCTTATCGGCTATTTTGCAGCTGTAACTGCTATGGACGCTGGCATTGGAAAAATTATGGAAAAATTGGAAGATATGGGAATCGCAGAGGATACTCTGGTTGTATTTACGGCAGACAATGGCTTCTCCTGCGGCCACCATGGCTTTTGGGGAAAAGGCAACGCCACCTTCCCCTTAAATATGTATGAGGAATCCGTAAAGGTTCCGTTTATTGTCCGTCATCCGGGACATATTCCGGCAGGAGCTGTTTGCGATGCGCTGGTTTCTGCATACGATTTTATGCCGACTCTCCTGGACTATCTGGATTTAAAAGCTTCTGATCATGGAAACCGCCCTGGCATGTCCTTTGCCCCGGCCTTAAGAGGCGAAGCTTTTAACCAGCATGAGGAAGTCGTGGTAATGGATGAATACGGCCCAAACCGTATGATTCGAGGCCGCCGTTTTAAATATGTAGCACGGTATCCCTATGGTCCTAATGAACTCTACGATCTGAAAACGGATCCAGGAGAAACAAACAATCTCCTGATGAGCGGAGGCTTTGAAGAGCTGGAGCAGGAAATGCGTCTCCGTCTGGAAACCTGGTTTTCCAAATACGTCAATCCGGAAATCGACGGAGCAAAGGAAGCGGTATTTGGTTCCGGGCAGACCGGACTAGCCGGTTTATGGGGAAAGGGAGTTTCTGGTCATAGCTGTGATGACTATATTAAAGAAAATCCAAACTTTGCACCATACCGAATGAAATAACATCTGGGAGTGAATACGATGAACAAATGGTTTGAAAAAATTTCTGTATGTACCAAGAAACTACGTACTCAGCTTTTTGGAGCCTATTGCTTTGTATTCACTCTCTTTTTTATTGCCGTTTCCCTTCTTGTCAGCGGATCGATACGAGATCTGCTGATCAAACAGATTGGAAGCAACCGAATCGCTGTGCTCAGACAGATAGGAGAGAGAGCCAACCTGATCAAAACCAGCAGTACAACGTTATCGAATTTGTATACCCATGAAATTATCAGCCATGACTTTCTGAACAAACCGCTCTCTGAAAGGGAACATAAAAAAGCCTGGGAGTACCTAGATTCTCAGAAAAAGATTTACGATGAAATTATTGGCCCAATTGGTCATGAGGTGGTCATTTGGGGAGAAAATGGCTTTTTTTACAATTCTGGAGAGATCGATACGGATACCTGGGTATACCAGCCCTGGTATAAAAATCTGCTGACAGCAATGTCTGAGGGCAGTGAAGGAGAGGTTCATTTTTCCCGTACCTTTTCTGCATATAAAAAAGGCGAACGTACATATCAGTTTGCAGCAGGACGGCTTTTAGGCAGCGGAGATGAGAAACATGTACTGTTGATTTTAATTGATGAAAAGCAGCTGGAGGATTTGTATGGATCTGTCCAGGAACAGGGTGGACAGGTTTATCTGTATGATCAAAATGGATTTATTGTCTCTCATTCCAATAAAAAAATGCTGGGAAAGCAGTTTATTGATGTGAATTATATGCAGAAGACCTATGGCACAGAAAATTCCAATATCATCCAAAAGCTGGGAAAGAGTTATGTGCTGTCTACCCACCTGGATCAGAAAACAGGGTGGACCATTGTAGAGGAAAGTCCAACCAAAATCATTCTAGGGGCATTAAACGATACTTACTGGATTATAGGGAGCATTCTGATAACTGGTTTGATTCTTGCGGTTGCTGTATCTGTTTATATTTCCAGACGTATTTCCACTCCTCTGACAGCTCTGAGCGATGCTATGGACAAGTTTGGCAGTCCGGATTTCACGCCGCCCTGTGTGGCAAGAGGGACTCAGGAGATTGACCATCTTCAGGAAAGCTTTAAACATATGGCTGATGAGATTACCAGCCTGATGGAACGGATTCAGGAGAGAGAGAAGCAGAAAAGAGCCCTGGAGGTCAACTTTCTCCGGGCACAGATCAATCCTCATTTTTTGTATAACACCCTGTTTTCTATTCGATGTGCAGTGGAGGTTGGAAAAAATGAACAGGCAGCCAAAATGCTCAGCGCATTTATTGATTTGCTCAGAAGCACTTTAGCTGTAAAAAATACAACCATTCCCTTAAGTGACGAGTTGGAGACAACACGAAAATATCTGGTAGTCCAGAAGCTGCGCTATGGAGAAAAAATTAATTACGAAATTGAGATGCCGAAAGACACAGAGGACTGCATGGTTCCGCCGCTGATTCTCCAGCCACTGGTAGAAAATGCCATTTTCCATGGATTAGAGGCCAAAAGCGAGGCAGGAACAGTCATCATTGAGTCAGCTTTTCAGGGTAATAACCTTCTTCTGACAATTACCGATGATGGGGTCGGGATGGATTCTGAAACCTTAGAAAAAGTACGTGCAAGCCTTCATCAGACAGTAATAAAAGACGCACATTCTATTGGTATGTCTAACGTACACAACCGGATTCGTTTAAACTATGGTGAAGATTATGGAATGTCTATAGACAGCTTTCAGGGAATGGGAACTACCATAACCCTTTTGATGCCTGCCATAAAACAAAAGGAGGAGATACAATGAAAGTTCTAGTGGTAGATGACGAAGCAATGATTTGTGAGTGGCTGCAGTTCTGCATTTCTCAAAATCCGTCCTGCCAGCTGACTGGAGTAGCACACAATGGACAGGAAGCTCTGGAACTGTTTCATCGAGACGAACCAGACCTGATTTTAACAGATATTAAAATGCCGGTAATGGATGGACTGGAATTTCTTCATGCTTTAAAAGCTCTGGGAAGCAGGGCAAAGGTAGTGGTATTAACGGCCTTTTCCGATTTCAGCCTGGTTCGTCAGGCTCTGCGAGATGGAGCGTCTGAATATCTTTTAAAAACAGAAATGCAGAATGATCTGCTTCAGGAGCTGTTAAATCGGATTGCAGGGGAACTGCAACGAAAGAATCATCAGGAAGAGCCCGATGTGGCAAATGTAGCTCAGATACAATCCGTGATCAGCCATATCTTAAGACAGACCAGAGAGCTGAGAGAGGACGATCTGGAACGGCTTCGTCAGTGTGGAATTCGCTGGAGAAACAATGGCTTATTCGCCCTGGCTGTATGGAAGCAGGATATGGAGGAAAACGGCCTTCTATTTCCAGAAGAAAGTCCAGCTCGTCATGTTGCCGGATTTGACTATACAGATCGAGTATATATGATCGTAGGAAATTTCCCAAAAACTCTTAGCATTGCAGAAAAGGCCAGACAACTGACGGAATATGCCAGACACGTACAGGTCATTAATCACTGCATGGTAGGAATTAGCGCCATTACAGATGAAATGAGCCAGATCCCCTTTATGGTCTGGCAGGCATCCTGCTCTCTGGGTGAGGGATTTTACACAGGCAAAAAAAGGGTCTATGAGCCTCAATATCCCTTAAAGGAACTGTTCCGCAGAAATGAGCTGTGGAAAAACACGTTTACTAAATTCCGGGTGCATCTTCATCAGGTTCAGGGAGGACAGCGCTACGAGCTGATAAAAACGTTTTTTGAAGTTCTTCCCAGCCAGAAAATTTTAACAGTTGATCCTCTTTGCAAGCTGTGCCTGGATGCTCTGGATCTGCTGGAATTTGAGGCAAAGGGAAATGGTATTGTTCTGGATCATGCAGAGGAGCTTCATTTACGCCTGCAGCAATGCATTACTCTGGATACAGCAAAAGAAGTTATGCTGGATGCAGCAAAGCAGTGCTGCCTTCCTATAGACGAGCTCCAGCCAAAATCAAAAAATATCTGCCTTGCAGTGGAATATATTAATGCTCATTATGCAGAACAGCTGAGTTTAGAGCAGGTTGCCGCTCAGGTATACTTAAATCCAGATTATTTTTCCAGAGTATTTAAAATCGAAACCGGACAGACCTTTATCAATTATCTGACCGACGTTCGCCTCCAACATTCGGTGCAGCTTCTGGAAAATACAGCACTCCGTGTACAGACCATTGCCCAGCAAGTAGGCTACTACAATGCCAGCTATTTTTCAACTACATTTAAAAAGAAGTACGGCGTCAGTCCGTATGAATACCGACGCAGCGGAAGCTGATATTTCTAGAAAAGGAGAATCTTTATGAAGGCAATTATGGTAATGTACGATTCTCTGAACCGTCATCTGCTTCGCCCCTACGGCTGTCAATGGACCAGAACAGAAAATTTCTCACGCCTGGCAGAACATTCTGTAACTTTTGATAACTATTGGGTAGGAAGTATGCCCTGTATGCCTGCCAGAAGAGAGCTTCATACAGGACGATATAATTTTCTTCATCGGAGCTGGGGACCACTGGAGCCGTTTGATGATTCCATGCCTGAAACACTGAAAAAGTCAGGAATCCATTCCCATCTGATCAGTGATCACTATCATTACTGGGAAGACGGAGGCGCCACCTACCATCAGCGCTATACTACCTGGGAATGTGTACGTGGGCAGGAGGGCGATAACTGGCAGCCTCTGGTGGGCTTTTCTGACGGACCTTCTCCTACCAGAAACGTATGCGGAGAGCCGGAAGACAACTGGGTGATGCAGGATTTTGCCAATCGAACAGCTATGCAGGATGTTTCCAGACAGCCGCAATGTCAAACATTTCAAAAGGGACTTGATTTTCTGGAGCAGAATCACGACAAGGACAACTGGTTCCTTCAAATTGAAACTTTCGATCCCCATGAACCGTTTTTTGCACAGCCGGAATACCGCAGTCTGTTTCCGGATTCCTACAATGGTCCGTTCTGTGACTGGCCGGATTACCGTCCTGTAAACGAAGAGGACAGTCCGGAATTGATTCAGCATTTGCGCCATCAGTACGCAGCTGTTTTAAAGCTTTGCGATGAAAATCTGGGAAAAATATTAGATGCAATGGATTCTTACGATCTCTGGAAGGATACCATGCTGATTGTTAATACGGATCATGGCTTTCTTTTATCAGAACACGGGCAATGGGCCAAATGTCACTGTCCATTTTACGGAGAGGTTGCCCATACGCCGCTCTTTATCTGGGATCCCAGAAGCCGGAGACAGAATGTGCGAACCAGCCAGCTGGTACAGACCATTGATCTTCCCGCAACACTTTTGGAATACTTTGGCCTGCCTCTGTTTCCTGATATGGAGGGAAAACCGCTTCGCCCTGTGATAGAGCAGGACGTTCCCGTCCGTGAAGGAGGATTGTTCGGAATTTTCGGAGGACAGGTCTGCTGCACAGACGGAACATGGGTCTATATGAGAAGTCCCCTTCCAGATAACCAGCCCCGATATGAATATACACTGATGGTCACCCGCCACGGGGGACGAAGAGCTTTTATCAATCATGATATTCTCAAGTCCATGAAACTTGCTTCGCCGTTTTCTTTTACAAAAGGTATTCCTGTGCTGAAGCTGGAAAGCCGGCAGCAGGTTTCCCAGGCCGGTTATCCCACCATGCTGTTCTGTCTGGAATCAGATCCTGACGAGGAGCATCCTCTGAAAAATATCGCTGAGGAAAGGCGGATGGCAGCTCTGATGAAAAAAATGATGATCGAAAACGACTGTCCGGAAGAACAGTTTATCCGGATGGGATTGTAACCAATGATAACAAATTTTTTTCAGAAAGGCAGAAATACCCTTCTTCAAACTATAGGCTAATAACGAGATGCCACAAAAATAGTAACGGGGTCAGACCCCATTAAAAAAGTATAAACCCTAGAAATGATATTGACCAATGATATCATAAATGATACAATCATAAAAAGTTTAATGGGGTGTTAGAATGGAAAATACGGTTGAAATTTATCAAGAAGAGAAAGAATTAAGGGGGAAACGCCTGGCAGCCTATGCAGAATCGATTCAGGAAAAGGTACAGAAGGATTCAGAGCAGATTATAAAAATACTAGTAGAAGAGAGATACCGCCAGAAGAAGACCCAGCAGGAGATGGCGGATATAACCGGGGTAAGAGCCTCGAACATAGCTAGATTTGAGAAGGCTTCTAGAGTGCCAACATTGCTTATGTTGGAAAAATATGCGAATGCACTGGAAAAGCATATAGAGATTAGAATAACGGAGGATAAATAGTAGTGGGAGATTATCCCGCTGCTGTTTGAAATAATCAATGATGATAGTATTATAAAAGAAAGGATATGAAGAAGAGGATTATGGCTACAGTGGTAAAAAGTTTTGCAATACAAGGAATCGAAGGACATAACGTAGACATAGAGACAAAAATACTGGATGGCCAGCCTATGACCTCCATAATCGGGATGGGTGATACAGCAGTAAAGGAGTCAGCGGACCGAATACAGTCAGCAATTGATGAAAGCGGATATGTATTTCCGAAAAAACGTGTAATTATAAGTCTGGCGCCAGGAGATGTGAAAAAGAGGGGGCCTCATTATGACCTGGCAATGGCAATAGGAGTCTTGCAGGAAGATAATAATATTGCAGCTAAGGATTTGCATCAGTATGCGTTCATCGGTGAGCTGTGTCTAGATGGCGGTCTACGAGCTTGCTGTGGTATTCTTCCGATGATTCTTGCTGCGAAACAATCAGGGATTAAAAAAGTCATTATACCGGAAGTAAATACGGAAGAGGCAAAATTGGTACAAGGAATTGAAATCTTGGGATTTTCAAAATTAACGGATGTGATTCGTTTTTTGGAAGGGAAAGAAAAATCTGAGGACAGAATTAAAAAATCCTGTGAAAACACACAAAGAAAAGATATGATGTTTGATTTTAAGGACGTGAAGGGACAAAAAGAAATTATTGAGGCATCGCTTTTGGCAGCAGCAGGCGGACATAATATGCTTATGATTGGGGAACCGGGGTGCGGAAAGACTATGATAGCCCAAAGAATCCCAACGATTCTTCCAGAAATGACGGAAGAAGAATGTCTGGAGGTCACAAAGATTTATAGTATTTCAGGATTACTGCCGGCAGGTCATAGTTTAATAAGGAACCGACCGTTCCGGGCACCACATCATAATGCCTCATTGAATTCTTTAATTGGCGGAGGTGTAAATGCAATGCCAGGAGAAGTATCACTCGCACATAATGGGGTATTATTCTTAGATGAACTGGCAGAATTCTCAAGAAGAACACTAGATGCTTTGCGGCAGCCAATAGAAGATAAAAAGGTTTCTGTAGCAAGAGTAAATGGAACGCACACATATCCGGCTGGTTTTATGTTTGTCACAGCTATGAATCCATGCCCGTGTGGATATTATCCAAGTTCGAAGTGTCGATGTACAGATTATGAAATAATCAAGTACCGGGGGAAAATATCAGGGCCTGTCATGGATCGAATTGACATTCGAAAGGAAGTGCATCCAGTTGGATTTTTTGATATAGAAAAACAAAATGCATCCTATTCTTCAAAGGAATTGCGAAAGAAGGTAGTGGCAGCAAGAAACATTCAATATCATAGATATAAAAATGAAGAAGGAATTAACTGCAATGCTCAAATGACAACATCCTTAATCCAAAAATACTGTGAATTAGATGCAGAAAGTATGAAAGCATTAAAAGAAACTAGTGTGCTGACATATTTATATTTAGCATTACTGCCACTTACACGGAAGTGGCAGTAAATTTGGGATATAGCGAA
>CALHQJ010000027.1 GCA_938036545.1 uncultured Clostridium sp.
TGCAGAAAAGTTTGTTATATTATAATTAATTAAATTAAATAAATAAATTACAACAAAAACTATCATATGAAAATGGAGGCGGTTACATGGTTGATTTATATGGAAACCCGTTTTACCTGGATGAGGAAGGGGTTCGCTGGGTAAAAGAGACAATTAAGGGAATGAGCCAGCATGAAAAAATATGCCAGCTTTTTGCAGATCCGTTAATGGGCATGACTAGGGAAGAACTGATTGAGTTCCTGGAAGAATATCCAATTGGAGGAATCCCCTTTCGGGCAGCTCTTTTCGGCAATGAACAGGCTCAGGACATTATGGCCGAGCTTCAGGAACGGTCTAAAATCCCCTATCTGTATGCAGGAAACTGCGAATCCGGCCCCAATGGAGCATTGAAAGGAGGGACTCTTGTGGCTTCGGGAGCTCAGGTTCGGGCTCTTCGGAACCCTCAATACGCATATGAGGTAGGCCGGATCAGCGGAAAAGAAACGGCCGCAGTGGGATATAACTGGTCCTTTGGCCCGGTTGGCGATATTTTGCTGAACTGGAGAAACAGCCTGATTAATACCAGGGCTTACGGAGATGATGCAGACTTTGTCAGCCAGTGTGTGGAAGCCTATAATAAGGGATGCAGGGAATACGGAGTAGCTCCCTGCCTGAAGCATTTTCCAGGAGACGGATGGGAAGAGCGGGATCAGCATCTTGCAATCGGAAATAACGGATTGTCCTGTGAAGAGTGGGACAATACCTATGGAAAGATATACCGGAATGCCATTGAAAACGGCGTGTTAAGCATTATGGTGGCTCACTTTACTCTGCCTGCTTACCAGAGAAAATTAAATCCGGATTTGCAGGATCAGGATATGCAGCCAGCCTGTACGTCTAAGGAACTGGTAGACGGACTTTTAAGGAAACAGCTGGGATTTAACGGATTAGCCGTGACAGATCAGACGAAAATGATGGGATATTACGGTATGAGCCGTTTAAAGGCAGTCTCCTGGACCATTGCCTGCGGCTGTGATATGGTATTAGGCATTAACGACATGGAAGAAGACTATGCGGCCATGAAAGAGGGAATTGAAACTGGAATGATTACGCCGCAGCGGCTTCAGGAAGCCCTGGAACGGATACTGGGCTGTAAAGCGGCCCTGGGACTTCATAAAAAGAAGCAGGAAAACCGGTTCCATCCAGGTAAAGAAGCGTTACAGGCAATCGGCTGTAAGGCACATCAGGAAATAGCCAGAGAAGCTGGGGCAAAAGCAGTGACGCTGGTGAAAAATACCAAGGGACAGATTCCGCTTTCACCGGCTGTATATAAGAAAATCGGCGTGTTTGTATTTTCGGGCAATGTAGGAAATCAGAGAAGTATTTACGGGCAGGGAGTTCAGTCAGGAGGAAGTGATGCTACTACAGGATATATTCTGGATGCTTTAAGAAAGTATGGCTATGAGCCGGAGCTTATGGAATCTTCCATGAATAAGGGATCGATCCATGCTTTGAAATCCAGGTACGACGCCATTATGATTTTTGCAGATATCAGCGGATTTGCCCAGACCAATTCCGTCCGCCTGATGTGGCCGGATCCGATGTCCAATTGCTATCCCTGGTATATTCACGATGTTCCTACAGTCTTTACCTCATTTAATTACACCAATCATTTAATTGATGTATCCAGGGTTCCGGCATTTATTAATGCTTATAATAACCGTCAGGATACTATTGAGGAAACGGTAAAGCGGATTGCCGGACTGGAGCCGTTTGAAGGGCAGTATGAAGATAATGTTTGGTGCGGAACCTGGGACGCCAGATTTTAGGCAGATGTTTTGATGTGATACAGAAAGAACAGGAGGAAACGATGAAAAAACAGCCTCATATTATTATTTTTAATCCGGATGAAATGCGCTGGGATACCATGGGACATATGGGAAACCCGGCTGCGGTAACTCCGTTTCTGGATCAGTTTGCAAGGGAAGAAGGCATTTCATTTTCCCAGGCTTTTTGTCAGAATACGGTCTGCGTACCCAGCCGCTGCAGCTTTTTTACAGGGCTGTATCCCCATGTAAACGGACACAGAACCATGAGCTATCTCCTTCATCCAGGAGAGAGCAATCTGTTTTCAGAGCTGAGAAAAGCCGGTTATTACGTATGGATGAATGCCAGAAACGATCTGTTTGCCGGTCAGATTGAAGGGTGGCCGGAAAACAATGCAGATGAAATCTTTTATGGAGGAAATGTGCCAAAAGCTCCAGGGCCGGTAAATCCGGTCGATCATTCCGGAAAAGATAAATATTCTCATTTTGAAGGAAAACTGGGGCTGGATGCAGAAGGCCGCAATTACAACAGCGATGACGAAGATGTTGACGGGGCAATAAAGAAAATAAGAGAATATGACGGAGAACAGCCTCTGTGTATGTTTCTGGGATTAAATTATCCTCATGTTCCATACCAAGTGGAGGAACCGTATTTTTCTGCGATAGACCGAACATGTCTTCCAAAGCGGATTGCTCAGGAAGAATGTACAGGAAAAGCAAAGATGCTGGAACGGATCCGCCAGTATCAGAAACTGGATGAATATACAGAGGAAGACTGGAATGAACTAAGGGCTGTCTATCTGGGCATGTGTTCTAAGATAGACGCACAGTTTCAGCGGCTGTGCCAGGCTTTAAAAGAAAAGGGGATTTATGATGACTGCCTGATTTTCTTTTTCAGCGATCACGGAGATTTTGCCGGTGATTACAATCTGACAGAAAAAGCGCAGAATACCTTTGAAGACTGCCTGACCAGAGTACCGCTGCTGGTGAAAGCACCAAAAGGTGAGAGTTATGGAGAAGGCGCCGGACATGGTTTTGGAGTCAGCCATGCATTGACAGAGCTGGTGGATTTTTATGCAACAGCCATAGATTATGCAGGAGCAGATCCAGAACGGACTCATTTTGGAAAAAGCCTGAGGCCGATTCTGGAAAAGGAAGCAGTTGAAAACCGCAATTACGTATTCTGTGAGGGAGGACGGCTTCCGGAAGAAAGCCATTGTGACGAGTTTCATGCATCCAGTCCGTCCGGCCCGCCGGAAAACTTTGTATACTGGCCGAAAATGAAGGCCCAGTCCGACGGGGAAGCCCATGCAAAAGGAACTATGATTCGGAACAGGAAGTATAAATACATCAGCCGGATTACAGGCGAAGACGAGTTTTACGATTTGGAACAGGATCCGTCAGAGATGCACAATCAGATTGACAATCCGGTATATCGGGAAAAAATTGCAGAAATGCAGATAGAATTAATGCGCTGGTATCAGAGAACCTGCGATGTAGTTCCTTACCAGTACGACAACCGGTTTACCCATGAAATGCTTTGGGCCAGAGTAAAACCCATCTGTCCGCCAGGATATGAAGAGGATGTAAAAGAAAAAATCCGAAGCGGCATGAAACAGGGAATTTTAATCCAGTACATCCAGGGACTGAACAAATAGAGAAACAACAAAAATCCGAATCAGATTCAAACGAATCCGATTCGGATTTTATTATATGGAGCATATGGGATTCGAACCCACGGCCTTTTGAATGCCATTCAAACGCGCTCCCAGCTGCGCCAATGCCCCTTGCGATATTCCAGATTATATCATAAAAGTATAAAAATAGAAAGTAGTTTTTAAAAAAATTCTGTTAAGGAAATCGTAAGACAATGTAAGAGTTAGGAACTTTTATTTTTCGGCTTCAGCCAGTATAATATGGTGTAATCCGTATGGGATTTTCCCAACAGAGAGTAAAAAATAAGGAGGCAGTATTGTGATAACAAAATGGAGGACTCGAATAAAGACTGCAGTCTGGATTATTTTAGCGGCTGTATTGTGCCTGCTGAATCTGGGATCTGCGTATGCAGATACCGAAGGAGGACAGGCCACGGAGAAAGTTCAGATTACCTCATGTGAAATTACAGATGACGGAAATGTAAGGATTACTGCGGTAAATACCGGAACCATTTCCGGAGAAGACAACCATTTCTACTTAAAGGAATTAAAGCCTTACGAGGATTCCGTCAGAACCAGAGGCTATGTGCAGGCAGTGGATAAAGGCAGTGAAGCAACCTTTGTATTTCCTTTAAATGCCGGTACGTCAGAAAGCCGCCTGTATTCCAAATTTGTGGTAACGGTTTGGGATGGCTCCAATTATGTGGCTGTCAGCCAGCCTCATTATATTACCAATCCGGAAAAAATTGCGAAAAACCAGAAGCCATTCCACGAACCCCTGAGCAAAAAGGGACTGCTGATTGAGCATGATATGTTAAATGACGCATTTGCCCTGGGAGTAAAGCACACCATTGTCAACATTCCGTTCCAGGCTATGCTGGGTACGGGAATTGATTATGAATATGAAGGAAAAACCTATCATTTCAGCAAGCATTTCTTTGATATTTATGATAAGACGATTTTTGATTTTTCGGCCAAGGGAATTACGGTTACAGCCGTCATTTTAAACAGCTGGAATGATACCACTCCGGATTTGATTTACCCGGGCACAAAGAAAACGTCTGCGGCCAATTACTACATGTTTAACGCAGCTACCGAAGCAGGCTATGAAGATATTAAAGCTATGGCATCGTTTCTGGCAGAACGGTATGACGGCACTCATGGAAAGGTTTCCAACTGGATTATTGGAAACGAAATTAATAACCAGCAGTGGAACTATATCGGCCCCATGGATGTAAACCGGTACATGACTGAGTTTGAACGGGCATTCCGGGTATTTTATACGGCAATTAAGAGTACTAACGCCAATGATCGGGTGTATTTTTCTGTTGACTATAACTGGAACCATGAGATTAACGGCACTACCAAGTATGGCGGAAAGGAAGTCATTGATACCTTTAACAACCTGGTAACGGCAAAAGGACAGATGGACTGGGGGCTGGCCTACCATCCTTATTCCGTTCCGCTGACGGAACCGGAGTTCTGGGATGACAATCAGACTGGACTGATTACCTGGGATTACAATTCTCCGATTATTAATTTTGCCAATTTGGAGCTTTTGACCAATTACTTCAGCCAGAATCATATGCTGGACAGCAAAGGGGAAGTCCGCCCTATTATCCTGTCTGAGCAGGGTTTTACCTCCAAGAGCGCTACCAGAGGCGATTGCGAGGATCTGCAGGCAGCGGCATTTGCCTATGCATATTACATTGCAGACAGCAATCCCCACATTGACGCCTTTATTATGAGCCGTCAGGTAGATGCGGTTTCCGAGGCCCAGCTTTCCTGTGCCTTTGGCCTTTGGACCTGCGACATGAAGGCAGGAAACCGGGTGGTTCCAACAGGGCAGAAAAAGATTTGGGAAGTATACCGCTACATTGATAAAGTAAATCAGACCCTGGATGTAACGGATTTTGCCAAGAAAATCATTGGAATCGAAAACTGGGGAGACGTGATCCCCAACTTTAAGTACCGCAATAAGGAAAAACGCAGATAAAAGAATACTTGTAGAATTGCGGTCAATGTGATAAAATAAAGACAAAATTTCAAATGTATTTTTATTCTGAAAGGAAAAGAAATGCCAAAAGTGGCTTATTCAGAAGAGGAACGGGAAGAGATTCGGACACAACTGATTGCAGTCGGGCTGGAACTGATGGCAAAACAGGGGATTCAGCATACCACAGTTCAGCAGATTTATGAAAGAGTGGGAATTTCCCGTACCTTTTTCTACTCGTTTTTTTCTACAAAAGAAGATTTTATTGTTGAGATGCTGTATGTTCAGCAGCCAAGGATTGTTGCCTATGCCAGGAAGCTGATGAAAGACTCAAGGCTAAGCTGGCGGGATGCAGTCAAAGAGTTTCTGTATTCCTGCTGTTATGGAGAGAAAAACGGGATTGCAGTCCTGACCATTGAAGAACAGCAGCTGGTATTTAAACGTCTGTCAAGGGAACAATATCAGATTTTTCGGGAAAAGCAGAGAAATTTGTTTGGAACTATTTTAGAATGCTTTGGAGTCAAAGGAGAAAAGGAAAGCATTGATTTGTTTACCAATCTGTGCCTTGGAGTCCTGGTAATCCGCAGGGCGATTCCTGATAGTCTGCCTTTCTTTATTCCGGAAGCAGCAGACAGAACCATTGATTTTCAGATTGATGCAATTGTAACGGCTTTGGAAACGCTGAAAAAGCAATGAAAGAAAAGTCCGTCTTAATATGGGATGTTGTCATATGAGACGGACTTATTACTACACAAAATAAAGACAAAATTATAAAAATGTCTTTATATAAAACATTAGGAGGACTATATATGGGATTTTTTAGCAAATTATTTAAGGGACCAGAACCAGACATGGAAAAAAGCAATGCCAATGCCAGGAAAATGCGGGAGCTGTTTAATCAGAAGGTAGAAAATGGAGAGGATTATAAGCTGATTTTTGGCTATACAGAAGACGTCAGCTGGTTCAATTATGGATTTGTCCATGGAAGCAAAACCAAAATCGGCAACTTGATTGTTGGATGGAAGGAAGCAGATCAGACGATAGTAGTAGTTCCCACTGTTCCGGATCTTTCCGGATGCGGGGAACCTGCATATTATCGCCGGCCGGAGATTTTGAAAGCCTATCGAAATAAATATCCTACCGACGCATTTATTATTTATCCGGATAAAAAAGGATATATTGGAATTAATGCTTATGACTGGCTGGAGGATGAAAAGCTGTACGTTTACGTATCCCAGGAAAAGGAACTGGCGGAGTTTACAGATTTCTTTATGAATCGCTTTGCCAAAAAGTAAAATGTGCCATTTTGGCGCAGGATAAAAAATCTGCATACCATCTTGAAAAAATACGAAATATAGTATATGATATTGATTCAAAGCGCAATATATGGAGGTGGCTATGCGGATTAGAAAACGAAGCGGCATATTAGAGGATTATACGCCTCAAAAGATAACAGAAGCAATGAAAAAAGCCTTTGCCAGCGTAGGAGAAGCAGTTGATGCCTCTGTTCTGGCAGGGCTTTTGAAGGCTGTGGAAGACAGCTTTGACGGGACGGAGGCAGCAGTAGAAGAGATACAGGATCAGGTGGAGAGGGTTTTGATGGCGTCAGGCCATTACGAGGCTGCAAAAAGTTATATCCTTTACCGTCAGAAGCGTACAGAGCTGCGCTCTGCCAGGGAAGAAATTGCCGGTCAGTTTAAAGACAGCGGAATGGAAGCCTGTCTGACCGACATTCAAAAGGATTTTGATCCTGCCCTTTATTCCATCAGCACGTTATCAGCCCAGTTTTCCGGTTTTGTAAAACCTGGTATGGAATTAGAGGAACGGATTGCAGTTTTGACCAAGGCGGCTATTGAGCTTACCAGCCCTGAAGCGCCGGATTGGGAAAAAATCGCAGCCCGTTTTTTAAATTATGGATTCCGCCGCCGTCTGGCAGCAGAGCTTGACCGTTTGGGAATCCACAGCTTTTATGAAAAGCTGTCCTATCTGACGGAAGAAGGACTGTACGGAGACTATATTCTGAGTTCTTATTCCAAAGAAGAACTGGAACTGGCTGCTTCCTTTCTGGATGACAGCAGAGATCAGAAGTTTACCTGGTCAGGCTTGGATTTGCTCTTGAAGCGTTACGTAATCCAGAGCCGGAGGCATGAGCCGTTAGAAACTCCCCAGGAGATGTTTTTGGGAATTGCCCTTCATCTGGCAATGAAAGAAACGGCAGATCGAATGAAGTGGGTACAGAAGTTTTACGATATGCTCAGTTTGCAGCAGGTAACCATGGCAACTCCCACTCTTTCTAATGCCAGAAAGCCATATCATCAGCTGTCCAGCTGCTTTATTGACATGGTTCCGGACAGTCTGGAAGGAATTTACCGCAGTATTGACAACTTTGCCAAAGTCAGCAAATTCGGCGGCGGCATGGGCCTGTATTTTGGAAAGGTTCGGGCAACCGGAAGCAGCATTAGAGGCTTTGAAGGAGCCGCCGGAGGCGTGATCCGCTGGATTAAACTGGTTAATGATACGGCTGTGGCAGTGGATCAGCTGGGAGTCAGACAAGGGGCGGCAGCAGTGTATCTGGATGCATGGCATAAGGATTTGCCGGAGTTTTTACAGCTGCGTACCAATAACGGTGACGATCGCATGAAGGCCCATGATATTTTTCCGGCAGTCTGCTGGCCGGATTTATTCTGGAAGCTGGCCCGTACCGATTTGGATGCAGCGTGGTACTTAATGTGTCCCCATGAGATTCTTACTGTAAAGGGATATTCGTTAGAAGATTACTGGGGAGAAGAGTGGGAACGCCGCTATGTAAGCTGTGTGGACGATCCCCGCATTACTAAGAGAAAGGTAACGGTCAAAGAAATTGTCCGGCTGGTTTTAAAGAGTGCGGTAGAAACAGGAACTCCATTTATGTTTAATCGGGACGCGGTCAACAGAGCCAATCCCAACAGCCACTGCGGCATGATTTACTGTTCCAACCTTTGTACGGAAATTGCTCAGAATATGTCTCCGGTAGAGTCTGTCAGCACGGAAATCCAGACCAGTGACGGAGATACGGTAGTAGTCACCACAACCAGACCAGGGGATTTTGTAGTATGCAACCTGGCCAGTCTTTCTCTGGGAAATCTTCCGGTAGAAGATGAGCAGGTGATGGAAGACGTGGTTGGGACAGCTGTTCGGGCGCTGGATAATGTTATTGATTTAAACTTTTATCCTCTTCCCTATGCCAAGATTACCAACCGCCGTTACCGGAGCATTGGCCTTGGGGTAAGCGGCTATCACCATATGCTGGCAAAACGTCAGATTCGCTGGGAAAGCGAGGAACATCTGGCTTTTGTGGATAAGGTGTTTGAGACGATTAACCATGCCGCTGTTTCGGCAAGCTGCCGCCTGGCAGAGGAAAAGGGAGCCTACAGCCTGTTTCGGGGAAGCGACTGGGACAATGGGGCTTATTTTACCAAGAGAGGATACGAAAGTCCGAAGTGGCAGGAGTTGGCTCAGAGAGTACACCGGTACGGAATGCGGAACGCATATCTCCTTGCAGTAGCTCCTACCAGCAGTACCAGTATTGTGTCCGGAACGACGGCGGGAATTGATCCGGTAATGAATAAATTTTTCCTGGAAGAAAAGCGGGGAGGGATGCTTCCCAGAGTGGCGCCAGAGTTATCCCCGAAAACATTCTGGTATTATAAAAACGCCCATCTTCTGGATCAGACCTGGAGCGTGAGGGCCTGCGGCGTCAGACAGCGCCATATCGATCAGGCTCAGAGCATGAATCTATACATTACCAATGAGTATACATTCCGCCAGGTCCTGGAACTTTACCTTCAGGCGTGGGAGCAGGGGGTAAAGACGATTTACTATATCCGCAGCAAATCTCTGGAAGTGGAAGAATGTGAAAGCTGTTCCTCATAAAGGAATGAGACTGTTCGAAAAGACCGATGATTGAGAAGGAGAATATGTTCATGGCAGTACTTGTAAAAAAGCCTTTATTTAATCCGGATGGCGATACAGAGATTATGAAACGCCGGATGATTGGAGGAAATACCACCAATTTAAACGATTTTAACAATTTAAAATATCCCTGGGTCAGCGACTGGTATCGCCAGGCAATGAATAATTTCTGGATTCCGGAGGAAATTAATTTATCTCAGGACGTAAAAGATTATCCAAAGCTTACCAGGCCGGAGCGCTCTGCCTATGATAAAATCTTGAGCTTTCTGGTTTTTCTGGATTCCCTGCAGAGCGCCAATCTGCCCAATATCGGATCTTATGTTACGGCGAATGAGGTAAATCTGTGCCTTTCCATTCAGACATTTCAGGAGTGTGTCCACAGCCAGAGCTACAGCTATATGCTGGATACCATCTGCAGTCCGGTAGAACGAAACAACATTTTGTATCAGTGGAAGACAGACGAGCACCTGCTGCGCCGCAATACCTTTATTGGAGACTTGTATAATCAGTTTCAGGAAAATCAGACGCCGGAAACGTTCTTAAAGGTGCTGATGGCCAATTACATTTTGGAAGGAATTTATTTTTACAGCGGCTTTATGTTTTTTTACAATCTTTCCCGCAATGGAAGGATGCCGGGTTCTGCACAGGAAATCCGCTACATTAACCGAGATGAAAACACTCATCTCTGGCTGTTCCGCAACATTTTGCTGGAGCTGAAAAACGAGCAGCCCGAACTGTTTACGGATGAGATGGTGGAAACGCTGAGAAAAATGCTGGAAGAAGGCGTGTCTCAGGAGATTGCATGGGGGCAATACGTCATTGGAGATGACATCCCGGGATTAAACCGGACCATGGTCAGCGATTATATCCGGTACTTAGGCAACCTGCGCTGGTCAGGTCTGGGCTTTGGCTATCTCTACGAGGACAATCAGAAAGAACCGGATACCATGGCCTGGGTCGGCCAGTATTCCAATGCCAATATGGTTAAGACGGATTTCTTTGAAGCTAAGAGCACGGCCTACGCCAAGAGTACAGCGCTATTAGATGATCTGTAAAAGGCAAAATAATATATAGAAGAAATCTAGGCTACTTCCTATATCCTGTGGCAGTAACCACAGCGACCTTTGTGCCCAGGTCGTCGGTTATGACGGTTTCATAAAAGCAGGCGTGGCGGCCTTCCTTGACGGGACGGGTTACAGCGGTCAGCTCTGTGCCTCTTCAAATGTCATAATAGCCTCCTGAAAATTCTGATGGATTCATTTTATCACATTTGGGAGAAAATGCATCTTGAAATTATGACGCTTTTATTGTATACTTACTTATGTAAAAATTATGTGAACTTGTAACACCTGGAATGTTCGACACTCTTACGTATTTGAACCTACACTATGACATCGGGATTCCAATATTTTCAGGCGGATGCCGAGCCTCCTTTGAGTGGATGGCAGAAGTTTGATTGAGGTTGCCCACCTAGCTTTGCTAGGGGTCAATTAGTAAGAACCGGCATTTTGGGGTTACAAAAGAAGAAAGCAGCGAGCAATCGCTGCTTTATCTGTATTTTAGACTATCCAATAGATAACAATCCATTTGGAAATTGAGGGGTAAGTATTTATGAACAGACAGAAATTTTATCATTACATCTGCTGGGGAGTTACGGCGTTTCTGGTAATTGCGGCCAGCATTGCATTTTGCTTTGTGTTGCTGAAGTTTGATACCGTAAAGGGCCTGTTTTCCATGTTGACGGACATTATGGCTCCGGTGATTTACGGTGCAGTCATGGCCTATCTGCTGACGCCGATTTACAACCGGTGCGTGGAAAAGTCAAAACCGGTATTTTCCAAATGGGTAAAGAATGAAAAACGGGGCATTGCGCTGGCAAAGAGCCTGGGAACTGTTGTCAGCCTGGTAACCCTGATTGCGATTGTAGTGGGCCTGTTTTCCATGCTGATTCCGGAGGTGATTAAGAGTATCCAGAATGCAGTCTACGGCCTGCCGGAAAATATGAGAAACCTGTCTATCTGGGTATCTCAGGTTTTGGAGAACAATCCGGAGGCAGAGAGTCTGGCCATTAACTCTTTAAACCGTTTGTCGGCCTGGGCCCAGGGAGTATTGGAGCCTAATTTAGATAAGATTCTGGGGATTTTAGGAAACTTGTCTATGGGAGTCCTGAGTCTGGTGGTCTGGCTGAAAAATCTGTTAATCGGCCTGATTGTTATGATTTATCTGTTAAATATTAAGGATCAGTTTGTAGCTTTGGCAAAAAAGATCTCCTATGGCCTGTTTTCTGTAGAGTGGGCCAACCGGATCATTAAAGAAGCCAGATTTATCCATAAGGTATTTGGCGGATTCATTATCGGAAAGATTGTGGATTCGCTGATTATCGGAATTTTGTGCTTTGTGTGCCTGAGTTTTATGAAGATGCCGTATACCCTGTTAGTCAGCGTAATCGTAGGGGTTACCAATGTAATTCCGTTTTTTGGCCCGTTTATCGGAGCTATCCCCAGTGCGTTCCTGATTTTGCTGGTAAGCCCGATCCAGTGCCTGTATTTCCTGATTTTCATTCTGCTGCTGCAGCAGTTTGACGGCAATATTTTAGGTCCGAAGATTTTGGGAGACTCTACAGGAGTTTCCAGCTTCTGGGTGTTGTTTTCCATTTTGCTGTTCGGCGGCCTCTTTGGATTTGTGGGAATGATAATCGGAGTTCCTACCTTTGCGGTAATTTACCGTTTGATTGGAGACTTGATCAACAGCAAGCTGAGAAAGAGGAAGCTGTCTGTCCGGACTGAAGATTACAGCGATTTGGATTATGTAGAGGAAGCAGACGGGAGCTATAAGAAGTTATGAGAAAAAAGTCATTCGTGATGCCGATAGCAGGGATTCTGGCCGTTGCCTTTGTGCTGATAGCAATTATCCTGATTTTGGAGCCGGATCGCAGAGCGGAGGGCCTTACCAGGGCAAAGGCGGCAAAAGCAGTGGCATTGATGCTGGACTCCAGAGAGGCAGTGCTTCAGCATCAGAAGGAGATGGAAGGATCCCGTTTTTCTCAAAAAGAGCAGAATAACTGGTATGTGCCTTATATGGACTATCTTTATGATAAGGAAATTCTATCAGAAGAACTGACAAAACCTGCGGCGGCTGAGGCCCAAAAACCGATTACTTATGAGGAAGTCAGCTATCTGGCAGCTGCTTTTTCCAAACCTCTGGAGGCGTCAGTGGGGCTGGTGAAAAAGAACCGGAAACACCCTTATCCGGAAGAGGATTTCTGGCTTTTGTATGACAAGCTGCTTAAAGAGGCCGGAGCTCCAGAAGGAGCAGACGGAGTTCAGACCCTGGAGGTGCTGCTGTATGGAACTCCATCTAATATTAAACCCTCCGAAAGCTGGATGGCCTATACCAGTGAAGGAAATTTCCGGTTTGAAGGCCTGGCCTTAGACGCTTATATTGACTGCTGTCTGGAGATAATGGTTCGGGGAAATGAGATGATTGCCGTCCGCCGTCTGGTATCCGAAGACGTGGTTTATGAAAATGTCTGGCTGGATGACAGCAAAACCGATACCTTTCAGGTTCATTTAGGAAGCGTATGCAGGACTTTTTTCGGAAAGGGAATTGACAATCTGGAGGAATTTCGGAACAGTCTGGTGGATTTGGAGTTAGAGTCTGGGAAGCTGGTAAAAATTTCTGTAAAGAATGATAAAATTACCGGACGGGTTTTAGCAGTCAGCGAAAAAGGAATTGAAATCGAAGGATACGGCCTGCTGGAACTGGATAAAAATTTTAAGGTTCACAGGGTTTACGGCCAGTACAGTGAATGTAAGTTATCAGATATTTTAGTAGGATATGACAACCAGGAGTTTGTCACCAGTAATGGAAAGCTGTGTGCAGCGCTGATTACCAGGGAATTTGATGCAGAAAAGATTCGGGTTCTGTTGATGAACACTGGCTTTCAGTCAGTTTTTCACCCTTCCGTAACCCTGACCTGGGATACCGGTGTAGTGCTTACATATGGCAAAAAAGAGAAAAAGCTGGAAGCAGGAGAAAGTCTGACCATTGAACCAGGCAGCAAATATTTAAAGGACGGCTGTATGACGATTGTTCCGGAAACGGATCAGGGAAGGATTTTAGTTTCTTCGATCTCCAGAAGCCAGGGAGTGCCTTCTTACAGAGGAGCTATTGAGATTCGAGAAGAACCGGAAGGACTTACCATTGTTAATGACCTGTATCTGGAGGATTACCTGAAAACAGTGGTTCCCAGCGAGATGCCGGCCAGCTATGAACTGGAGGCGTTAAAGGCTCAGGCAGTCTGCGCCAGGACTTATGCATACCGGCAGATTTTAGGAAACAGCTACAGCCAATATGGCGCCCATGTGGATGACAGCACCGGATTTCAGGTGTATAACAATACAGAGGAGTCTGCCAGCACCACAGAGGCAGTCAATGCAACCTATGGCCAGATGCTGTTTTATGAGGGCAGGGCTATTGAAGCTTTTTATTTTTCTACATCCTGCGGCCATACCACAGACGGAAGCGCCTGGGGCGGAAGCGGAGCGTCTGCGCCCTACTTAAAGGCCAGGGAACTGCGGGATCGGAAGGAAACTCTTAACTTGTCCAGCAATGCCGCTTTTTTAGAATTTATTAAAAATAAGGATTATCCGGCCTACGACCAGAACTATGCCATGTACCGGTGGGAGACCAGGATTACGCCTCAGTATCTCCAGTCAAAAGTACCGGATATTGGAGAAATCACAGGCATGGAGGTGACTGGCAGAGGGCCAGGAGGCGTGGTTCAAAGTTTGGCGATACAGGGAACGTCAGGAGAAAAAATCCTGGAAGGACAAAATCAAATCCGAAGCGTCCTGGGGGATGCTTCCCTGGAGATTACGAAAAAAGACGGAAAAACCCAGACTGGATTTTCCATTTTACCCAGCGCCTATATTTCAATTGAAAAGAGAACTGCAGCCGACGGAACCCTTTCTTTCTATATTTACGGCGGCGGTTATGGACACGGCGCCGGTATGAGTCAGAATGGAGCTCAGGAAATGGCAAAGGATGGGAAGGACTATCAGACAATTTTAAGTTTCTTTTATGAAGGGGCTGAACTGCTGCAGGATTAGAAAAGAAGAGAAGCAGGCGAAAAATTTCGTTGACAGCATTTTATTCCTATGCTATCATAGCAGAGTATGAGTAAACGCCGAAACTCAGCCGGCAGGATCACTCCAACCACGGCTTGGTTTGCGGTAAGTTTCAATTTATTTTAAGGAGGATTTTACCATGATTTCTAAGGAAAAGAAAGCAGCTATTATCGCAGAATACGGCAGAAAGCCAGGAGATACCGGTTCTCCAGAAGTTCAGATCGCTATCTTAACTGCAAGAATTACTGAATTAACCGAGCATTTAAAGAGCAATCCTAAGGATCATCATTCCAGACGCGGTCTGCTGATGATGGTAGGTCAGAGACGTGGTCTGTTAGACTACTTAAAGAAATCTGATCTGGAAAGCTATCGTGCACTGATCGAAAAGTTAGGCATCAGAAAGTAATTTTGCTGCTGTTAGGGTGGAGAGATTTCTCCGCCCTATATTTGTTAAGAAAAGGGTACAGCCCAAAGCAGGCAAAAAGACATACCGAGACCGCTGACGTATCCATGACTTTTTATAGAAGGCTTATGGGAGTCGTGTACAGGTCAGTAGTTTCGGATCTTTTGCCGCAGACAATGATTATTTAAAAGTAAAAAGGAGACACAACATGTATAAGAGTTTTAGTATGGAATTAGCAGGCCGTACTCTGACCGTAGATGTGGGCAGAGTTGCAGCTCAGGCCAATGGCGCAGCGTTTATGCATTACGGCGATACCGTAGTTCTTTCTACTGCTACTGCATCAGACAAGCCAAGAGAAGGCATTGATTTCTTCCCGTTAAGCGTAGAATACGAAGAAAAGTTATACTCCGTAGGAAAGATTCCAGGTGGATTTAATAAGAGAGAGGGAAAGGCATCTGAAAATGCGATTTTAACCTCCCGTGTAATTGACAGGCCAATGCGTCCTTTGTTTCCTAAGGACTACCGCAATGACGTTACGTTAAACAACCTGGTAATGTCTGTTGATCCGGACTGCAGCCCTGAACTGACTGCTATGCTGGGTTCTGCAATTGCAGCAACGATTTCTGATATTCCATTTGACGGCCCATGTGCAACCACTCAGGTAGGTTTAATTGACGGTGAATTTGTTATTAACCCAACTAACGCTCAGAAAAAGGTTTCTGACATGGCTTTGACCGTTGCTTCTACCAGAGAAAAGGTTATCATGATTGAGGCTGGTGCCAAGGAAGTTCCGGAGCAGGTTATGATTGACGCTATTTTCAAGGCTCATGAAGTAAACCAGGAGATTATTCAGTTTATCGATACCATTGTTGCAGAGTGCGGCAAGGAAAAACATTCCTACGAAAGCTGTGCAGTTCCGGAAGAACTGTTTGCTGCAATCAGAGAGATTGTTACTCCGGAAGAGATGGAAGCAGCAGTCTTTACAGATGAGAAGCAGAAGAGAGAAGAAAATATCCGTGTTATTACCGAGCGTTTAGAAGAAGCCTTTGCTGAAAATGAAGAATGGCTGCCTCTGCTTGGCGATGCAATTTACCAGTATCAGAAAAAGACAGTCCGCAAGATGATTTTAAAGGACCACAAGCGTCCAGACGGCCGTGCTATTACAGAAATCCGTCCTCTGGCAGCAGAAGTGGATCTGCTTCCGAGAGTTCACGGTTCCGGTATGTTTACCCGTGGACAGACTCAGATTTTAAATGCATGTACTCTGGCTCCTCTGTCTGAGGCACAGAAATTAGACGGTCTGGATGAAAACGAGACTGCAAAGAGATATATGCACCACTATAACTTCCCATCCTACTCTGTAGGCGAGACCAAGCCATCCAGAGGTCCGGGACGTCGTGAAATCGGTCATGGCGCACTGGCAGAAAGAGCTTTAGTTCCGGTACTGCCAAGCGAGGAAGAGTTCCCATATGCAATCCGTACTGTATCTGAGACCATGGAATCCAATGGTTCTACGTCTCAGGCAAGTATTTGTGCATCCACCCTGTCCTTAATGGCAGCAGGCGTGCCGATTAAGAGCATGGTAGCAGGTATTTCCTGTGGTCTGGTAACTGGCGATACAGATGATGATTATATCGTTCTGACCGACATCCAGGGACTGGAAGACTTCTTTGGAGATATGGACTTTAAGGTAGGTGGTACTCACAAGGGTATTACCGCAATTCAGATGGATATTAAGATTCACGGATTAACCCGTCCGATTATTGAAGAGGCCATTGCAAGATGCCGCGAGGCAAGAATTTACATCATGGACCAGGTTATGGCTCCGGTTATTTCCGAACCAAGAAAAGAATTAAGTAAATATGCGCCTAAGATCAGACAGATTACCATTGATCCTCAGAAGATTGGCGATGTAGTAGGCAAGCAGGGCAAGGTAATCAACAAGATTATCGAAGAAACCGGTGTGAAGATTGATATTGAGGATACCGGTGCTGTCAGCGTATGCGGTACAGATGCTGACATGATCGAAAAGGCAGTTAAGATTATCAACAGCATTGTAACAGACATTGAAGCCGGAATGATCTTTACCGGAAAAGTTGCCCGTATTATGAATTTTGGCGCTTTTGTGGAACTGGCTCCAAATAAAGACGGCATGATTCATATTTCCAAGCTGGCAGATCGCCGGGTTGCAAAAGTGGAAGACGTAGTAAATATTGGAGACGAGGTTACCGTAAAGGTTATCGAAGTAGACAAGATGGGCAGAATTAATTTAAGCATGCGTCCAAGTGACTTAGCAGAAAAGGAAGAAGCCAGGGAAGAACATGCGGTTGATGTAGAATAATTCTCACGATAACAGTACAGGGCCGCTGTCCTTAATGGACAGCGGCCTTTTTAGCTTATTATATAACAGCCGTTTAGCGACTGAATTTCATTACAGCAGAGGGAAGACAAAAATACTATGAGAAAACATAAATTTTATGCAATTGGACTGGGGCTGATGCTGGGAGTCTCAGCTTCCTGTATGACAGCAATGGCAGAGCCCCAGAACCAGATTCCAGCATTGGAAGCGCCAGGCGAGGGACAGAACCAGCAGGTGATGCCGACAGTTTCTACAGAAACTACTGGTTCGGTGCTATCTGAATCCAGTGAAGCGGATCCGGATGCCACTGAGACACCAGCGGAGACAGCGGTATCGGAAGAACCTGCAGAACTTTCGGGGCCAGGAGAAGGAATAGCAGAAGCGGTTGGAGGGACGATTTCAAACGCAACCCACAAGCCTGAAGAGTATTCTCAAATAGGCCCTGGCATGGGAGACGCTGTAAATCAAAATGAAAAACCGTCCCAAAGCCAGGGGCAGGCTCAGGGAGAAATTCAGGAGTTTACGTCCATGACAGTGGAAAATCCCGTTGTAAAGACAGTGGAAAAGTATTCCTTTGAGCAGATGGAAGCAGATATTCAAGCCCTGCAGCAGCGTTACGGCACGTCCCATATGCAGATAACTTCCATAGGGACTTCCGCAGATGGACGGAAAATTTATGATATCATTGTGGGAAACCCAAATGCAGGAAAGCATATTTTGATTCAGGGGGCTATTCATGCAAGAGAATATGCCAACCCGCTTTTGATGATGAAGCAGATAGAGGATGCTTTGGCATTTTATGATACGGGAGCTTACCATGGCAGAAAGCTTTCCGACCTTTTGAATCAGGTGGCCGTTCACTTTGTACCCATGGCAAATCCGGATGGAGTGGCGTTAAGCCAGTTTGGATTGGATGCAATCCGCTCTCTTTCGTTAAAGCAGACCATTCAGTCGGCCTATGCTTCTGACCAGGCGGCAGACCGGACCACCCAGGAGTTTGACCGTTATTTAGAGCGTTGGAAGGCCAATGCAAGAGGCGTAGATTTAAACCACAATTTTGATGCTTTATGGACCAATACCTCCAGTAATTGGATGATGCCGTCCTATTCCGGTTATAAAGGTCTGACTCCCGTATCGGAGCCGGAATCCCAGGCCCTGGTAAATCTGATGAACAGCAATTATCCATGGGCGGCTGTCCTGAATTACCATTCTATGGGAAAGGTAATTTACTGGGATATTGAAGGAAATAAAGAGCGGGAGCGTTCCCGCCAGTTAGCCCAGCTGATGTCTGAGGCTACGGGAGGATATCAGATGCTGTACAGCGGCGGAGGCGGCGGTTTTAAGGACTGGGCGCAGTTGAGAGAGAAACCAGTGCCAAGCATTACCGTAGAAACCGGAAAAGCAGATTGTCCAATGCCAATGTCGGAATTTGACAGCGTGTGGGCAGAAAATCGGGCTGGATGGGCCCTGACGGCAGAGTTTGTTTTAAACTATTAAGGGGTTTAAATGATAAAGGAGTAAGGATGTTAGAAGCAGAAGGAATCCGCAAGAATTATGGGAAAAAGACCGTGCTTTCAGGAGTTTCCCTGACAGCAGAGCCTGGACAGTGTGTCGGGATTGTAGGAGGCAACGGCTGCGGCAAGACAACCCTGTTGTCAATTCTGGCAGGAGCCAGGAAGGCAGACGGAGGCAGCCTTCGGATAGATGGGAAGGAAATCCTGGGAAGTCCGGCTGTCCAGTCTGCCCAGATTGCCTACGTTCCCCAGGAGAATCCCTTTATGGAGGAATTAAGCGTTAAGGACAACTTAAGGCTTTGGTATAAAGGAAATAAAGAGGCCATGAAACAGGATCTGGAAAACGGCCCTGCTGCCATGTTGGGAATCGGGGGCTTTCTAAAAACTCCTGTAGGAAAGCTTTCAGGCGGAATGAAAAAGCGGCTTTCCATTGCTTCTGCTTTAGCTGGGCATGAGAAAATCCTGATTATGGATGAACCTGGAGCTGCTTTAGATTTAGTGTGCAAACAGGTGATTCAGGAATACATCAGTCAGTATTTGAAACATGGGGGAACCGTGCTGTTGGCTTCCCATGAGCTGGCAGAACTGGCAGTCTGTACCAAAATGTATGTGCTGAAAAACGGCCAGGCAGAGGAAATTCCATGCGGCCTTACTGTGGAACAGATGACAGCCAGATTTTAAGGAGGAAAACGTATGAAGTGTGGAAAAAAAGAAATCATTATCGGCGGTGTGGCAGCGGCGGCAGTTGTGGCGGCTGGAGTTGGATTTTTTGCCTTTAAAGCCAAAGACCCCAAGACAGTAGTAGTAGATGCGTTTAAAGGGGTCTATGCCGCAGAAAATGTAAATCCTGTGGAAGAGGTTTTCGGCCTGAAACAGCTTTATCAGCAGTTTGAAACCACTGGCGGAGAGATGGGGCTGGAGGTGTCTATTGCCGATTTTTACCTGGGCGGCGGTTATGGAATTACTAAGGAACCCATTGACAAGGCGGAAGTAGAAGCAAAAATAGCGGCATATAAAGAGGTTTTTCCAGAAGCCAGCGATTTCGTAGAAGACGGAATGGCTGAAAAGATTGCCGCTTCCGCAG
>CALHQJ010000028.1 GCA_938036545.1 uncultured Clostridium sp.
GAGATTTTGTTTTTTACAGCAGAGTACGGCGGATTTCTTCTCCGCTCATATTAATCAAATAAGCCGGCGCAATATCAAATACCGTCTTGCAGCCCGAAACATGTTCCTCTGCCAGGCGGTATACTGCCCTGGCATATGCAGCAATGACACTGGCCGTAAATTCTGGATTAGAATCCAGTTTTAAGCTATACTCAATCAGATGACTGTGTTCTCCATTCCAGCCTGTTTTTCCGCTTCGAAATACAAAACCTCCATGGGGGATTCCTGCATGATCCCGCATCAGTTCTTCTTCCGTTATAAAATGAACCGTTGTATCGTAGTCAGCAAAATAGTTGGGCATGGTTTTGATTTCCTGCTCGATTTTTGCCAGATCGGCTCCTTCTTTTGCCACTACAAAGCACTCTCTCGTATGTTTCTGCCTGGTGGTAAGCTCTGGATTTTCTCCGTTTCTGACTGCTTTAAGAGCTTCCGGTACCGGAATAGTATATTGTCTGGCATCCTTTACTCCATCGATACGGCGGATTGCATCCGAATGTCCCTGGCTGACACCTTTTCCCCAAAAGGTATAATCCTGCCCCTCCGGTAAAATGGCATTGGCATATAAACGGTTTAAAGAAAACATCCCTGGGTCCCAGCCTGCGGAAATAAGGGCTACATGGCCGCTTTTCCTGGCCGCTGCATCAACTGCTGCGAAATGCTCTGGGATCCTTGCATGAGTATCAAAGCTGTCTACTACATGAAACATCTCTGCCAGCTTCGGCGTCTGAACCGGAAGATCGGTAGCACTTCCTCCGCAAAGGATTACCACATCCAGTTTTCCCTGCCAATCTGCAATCTCGTCTGCCCTGCATACCCGGGCGCCTTCCGTCAAGATTTGGACCGAAGCCGGATCTCGTCTGGTAAATACTGCCGCCAGTTCCATATCCGGATTGTACTTTACAGCACACTCAATTCCTCTTCCTAAATTTCCATAACCCATGATTCCGATTTTGATTGTCATAAGAGTCCTCCATTTCTTGTCCTTTTGGGGATACCATATACCAGACTACGATTCCAGCAGATAAAAAAGCCGCTACGCAAATCCACCCTGGCTCTGCCAGACGAATTTACCGCAACGGCTTTGTTGCTCCCCACATAAATTTAGTTGTATAATATCAGTTTTTAGAAAAAAAGTCAAAGGGTTCTTTTACTCTTCTGCCAGCTTTTCAAGCCTCTCGTAATCCAGAATTTCTATAACTCCACGGCTTACTTTCACCATGCCTTCTCCCTGAAAATAACGGAGCATTCTGGTAACCACTTCCCGATGGGTTCCCAAATGGTTTGCAATGGTTTCATGGGTTATCTGCAGGCGTTCTGTCTGTTCAATTGCCGCTTCCTTCAACAGAAAATCTGCAACACGCTTATCCAGGCTTTTCCACATAATCTGTTCTATCAGCCACATGACTTCTGAAAAACGGGACGCCATGATCTCATTGGTATAGTTGGCGGCCGCCGCAGATTCTTCCATAATCTTTTTGTAAATCTCTGCGGGAATAACCCATAATTCCGTATCCTTTTCTGCTTCAACAACCAGTTCAAACTGAATGGAACGCATCATACAGGAAGCGGAAAACAGGCAGATATCCATTTCAAACAGACGGTACAGCGTAATCTCCCGTCCTTCATCTGAAATCATATAAGCCCGAAGCTGTCCGGACTGCACTAATAAAAGTCCTGTACATTCCATGCTTCCGCTGTGAATGACTTCCCCTTTATTCACTTTCCGGTAATATGCGCTTGCCGAAAGTCTGTTTTGCTGTTCTGTAGTCAGTTTCTGCCAGACAGGCAGGCAATTTGATAATTCCATGTCCTTCTCCTCGTTTTACCCATTCCAAATTTTTCATTTTTCTGATTATATCTTCACTGGAACAGCCTCCGCAGGCAATCCAAAAATGCTTCTTCTCCAAAGGTGTTTAATTTAAAAAGCACTGCCTGGCTTCCTCCTGAAGTAATCGCAGACAACTGCACAGGCCCTTCTCCGCTCTGGAACAGGGTAACACTCATACTCACCCGATTTCCTCCCATTGCACTGTAGCGTTCAAATACGCGGACACTGCATCGGGCATTTTCTCCTGAAAAATCACTGGAATCTTCCAGAGATGCCGAAGCGCTGCCATTTAAGATTTCATGTTGTATCCGTTCCAATGTTTCATCAAAATCATTCCATAATTCTTTCTCAAATTTTGCCATAACAGCCTCCCTGTCTTTTCCCTATCGCCTAATTGCCGTCTATTGATTTCCCAGTTCTTTTTTTACTGTAAACGATACCCTACTTCCGTCTGCCGAAAAAGCAACTTGAACCTCATAAGGAGAACCGTCCTCTGATTTCAGTTTAAAAGTTACAGTACCATTGCCCAGATAAGCAAACTCCGGTTCTGAATATATCTCTGCATCAATACCACACCATTGAATATGTCCGTCTCCATCCAAAAAGGCCACTTTTACTAATTCATCATCCATATCCTGAAAAAGCACAGCGCCTATCCGTCCATCTGCTTTTTACCAAATAAAACGAATAAGAAAGGAGCAAAAAATCTCCCCCACCCAATAAGAACCGTTGCGTCGGGCCGTTGGCCGATCACTTTGCGGCACACGCTCTTGCCGACGTAAATTTC
>CALHQJ010000029.1 GCA_938036545.1 uncultured Clostridium sp.
GAAGAAGCCGCGAGCGTTTCTGGGCAAAGGGAATGGAGCAGGATAAGATCAATGCCTACATGACTCTTTATACTGCCTTAGTTACCATGGCAAAGGCTGCTGCGCCGATGGTTCCGTTTATGACAGAAGACATTTACCAGAATCTGGTTAGAAGCATCGACAAGACCGCTCCGGAAAGCATTCATTTATGCGACTTCCCGGAAGTAAAGGAAGAGTGGATTGACGAACAGCTGGAAGCAGATATGGACGAAGTATTAAAGGTAGTTGTATTAGGACGTGCTGCCAGAAATACTGCTAACATTAAGAACCGTCAGCCAATTGCAAAGATGTATGTAAAAGCAGACCATGTATTGTCTGAGTTCTATCAGGAAATCATCGAAGAGGAATTAAACGTAAAGGCTGTAGAATTTACAGATGACGTAAGGGCATTTACTTCTTATACCTTTAAGCCTCAGTTAAAGACAGTAGGACCGAAGTACGGAAAGCAGTTAGGCGCAATCCGTCAGGCTCTTTCTGCAGTAGACGGCAATGAGGCCATGGACACCTTAAATGAAAAGGGCGCATTAACCTTTGAATTTGACGGAGCAGAAGTAGTTCTGACAGCAGAAGATTTACTGATTGACATGGCTCAGAAAGAAGGTTTTGTTACAGAAAAAGATAACTATGTAACCGTAGTATTAGATACCAATCTGACGCTTGAACTGATTGAAGAGGGCTTTGTCCGCGAGATTGTCAGCAAGATTCAGACCATGCGTAAGGAAGCAGGTTTTGAGGTCATGGATCACATCCGTGTATTCCAGGATGAAAATGACAAGATTGCCGAGCTTTTAAAGAGTCACGGAGAAGAGATTAAGGGAGAGGTTATGGCAGACAGCATTTCTCTGGGACAGATGGGTGGATACGCTAAGGAATGGAATATTAATGGTGAGAAAGTTATGCTGGGAGTTGAAAAGCTGACCAGCTAAGATTTAGGAGGAAAGTATTCATGAATCAGGGATTTGACAAGGAGACGTTTAAGAAAGCGGTCATTTACAACGTAAAAAACCTGTTTAGAAAAACAGTAGACGAGGTAACCCAGGAGCAGATGTTCCAGGCAGTTTCCTACGCTGTAAAGGACGTGATTATTGACGAGTGGATTGAAACCCACAAGACTTACGAGAAAGAGGATGTAAAGACAGTTTACTATCTTTCCATGGAGTTCTTAATGGGCCGTGCCCTGGGCAACAACATTATTAATATCTGTGCACAGAAAGAAATTAAAGAAGTATTAGACGAACTGGGCTTTGACTTAAATGTCATTGAAGATCAGGAGCCGGATGCAGCTCTTGGAAATGGCGGCCTGGGTCGTCTGGCTGCATGCTTCTTAGACTCTTTGGCAACTCTGGGTTATCCGGCATACGGCTGCGGTATCCGCTACCGTTATGGTATGTTTAAGCAGAAAATCGAAAATGGTTATCAGAAGGAAGTTCCGGACGACTGGTTAAAGAACGGCAACCCATTTGAGGTACGCAGAGCCGAGTACGCTACAGAAATAAAATTCGGCGGATACGTAGAGTCTCAGTGGGACGGCAAGAGAAACCACTTTGTACAAAAAGGATACCAGTCTGTTATGGCAGTTCCTTACGATATGCCAGTAGTTGGATACGGCAACAACGTGGTAAATACTCTCCGTGTCTGGGATGCCCAGCCAATGGAAGTATTCCGTTTAGATGAGTTTGACAAGGGTAATTACCAGAAGGCAGTAGAGCAGGAAAACCTGGCAAAGACTATCGTAGAGGTATTATATCCAAACGACAACCACTATGCAGGTAAGGAGCTTCGTCTGCGTCAGCAGTACTTCTTTATTTCTGCCAGCGTACAGCAGGCAGTTGCAAAGTACATGGAACACCACGACGACATCCGTAAGTTCTATGAGAAAAACGTATTCCAGTTAAATGACACTCATCCGACTGTGGCAGTGGCAGAGTTGATGAGAATCCTGTTAGATGATTACAACTTAGAGTGGGATGAGGCGTGGGAAGTAACCACCAGGACCTGCGCTTACACCAACCACACCATTATGGCAGAGGCGCTGGAAAAATGGCCAATCGAGCTGTTCTCCAGACTGCTTCCAAGAATTTATCAGATTATTGAAGAAATTAACCGCCGCTTTATCGCTCAGATCGAGGCGGCTTATCCTGGCAACCACGAAAAAGTGCGCAAGATGGCAATCATTTATGACGGCCAGGTAAAGATGGCCCATCTGGCAATTGCAGGAAGCTTTTCCGTAAACGGCGTTGCCAGACTGCATACAGAGATTCTGAAACATCAGGAGTTAAGAGACTTCTATGAAATGATGCCTGAGAAGTTTAATAACAAGACCAACGGCATTACCCAGAGAAGATTCCTTCTTCACGGCGATCCGCTGCTTGCAGACTGGGTAACCGGCAAGATTGGAGACGAGTGGATTACCGATCTGCCTCACATTAAGAAGCTGGCTGTTTATGCAGATGATGAAAAATGTCAGCAGGAGTTTATGAACATTAAGTACCAGAACAAGATCCGTCTGGCAAAATACATCAAAGAGCACAACGGCATTGAGGTAAATCCGCGTTCCATCTTTGACGTTCAGGTTAAGCGTCTTCACGAGTACAAGCGTCAGCTGTTAAACATCCTTCACGTAATGTACCTGTACAACCAGTTAAAGGACAATCCAAACATGGATATGGTTCCAAGAACCTTCATCTTTGGCGCAAAGGCTGCTGCAGGCTACAAGGTTGCAAAGCTGACCATTAAGTTAATCAATGCAGTTGCAGACGTGGTAAACAACGATAAGACCATTAATGGCAAGATTAAAGTGGTATTTATTGAGGATTACCGGGTATCCAATGCAGAAATTATTTTTGCTGCAGCAGATGTCAGCGAACAGATTTCTACTGCCAGCAAGGAAGCATCCGGTACTGGCAACATGAAGCTGATGTTAAACGGCGCACTGACTCTGGGAACCATGGACGGCGCAAACGTTGAGATTGTAGAAGAAGTAGGCGAAGAACATGCATTTATCTTTGGCATGTCTTCTGATGAAGTAATCAACTATGAGAACAACGGCGGCTATAATCCAATGGATATTTTCAACAATGATCAGGAAATCCGCCGTGTACTGATGCAGTTAATCAACGGTTATTATTCTCCTCAGGATCCGGAACTGTTCCGCCCGATTTACAATTCTCTGTTAAATACCCAGAGCAGCGACAAGGCAGACCGGTACTTTATCTTAAAAGACTTCCGCTCCTATGCAGAAGCACATGAGAAGATTGACAAGGCTTACAGAGATGAAAGCTGGTGGGCAAAGGCAGCGATCTTAAACGTAGCATGCGCCGGCAAGTTTACCTCTGACAGAACCATTGAGGAATACGTTCACGACATCTGGAAATTAGAGAAAGTGAAAGTAGAACTGTAAGCTACAATTAGAAACAAATCAGGAAAATGATAGAGAAACAAGAAAGGGCAGAACCATTTTCTGCTCTTTCTTGCTTTTAAGGAAGGAATGTTTACTATGACTGCCGCATAAACTGAAAAAAAGAGGGAAAAGGTGCGGCGGCATGAAAAAGAAAATCTGGACAGCCATTGTAATCAGCCTGTTATTCCCATACATTACCACATTGGCAATTGGAAAAACGGCAATAACCGGTAATGAAATGGGAAGGGAAAGTGCGTCAGGACGAAGAATTTTTTTGGACAGGGACAAAGGCGGATATATGGACTTAGAAGATTATCTGCCAGGAGTGGTAGCCAGACAGATGCCGGCAGAATTTGAAAAGGAGGCTTTAAAAGCCCAGGCTATTTTGGCCCGTACCTATATCCGGAAACAGATGGGCGGGGAAACCGAGATTCCGGAATCTGCGCTGGATTTGGATTTTTTGGAAGAAGAACAGCTAAAAGCTTTGTGGGGAACGGATAAATTTGTGAAATACTATGAAAAAATAGAGTCAGCAGTAGAAGATACAGAAGGCCTTGTGATTACCTGGAATGGGAATCTGATTGATCCGCTTTTTTGCAGGGCCAGTTCTGGAAAAACCAGAAACGGAGACGCTTATCATTCGTATCTGATTTCTGCAGACAGTCAGAGGGATGTGGAGGCAGATGGATTTCTTCAAATGAAAATGTGGACAAAAGAGGAGTTTGCTTCCTTGTTAAGCGGAATGCCGGAAGGGGAGGATTTGACGCCGGATATGGTTCCAGGGTGCGTTCAGGTGGTTTCCAGAGACAGCGCCGGTTACATAGAAGAAATCCAGGTGGGAAACAGGACGTGCAGCGGAGATGAGGTTCAATATGCCTTAGGACTTCAGTCCCCTGATTTTTTTATTGAAGAATATGATGGGAAAATTCGGGGAGTTTGTTCCGGAATCGGCCATGGTTATGGGCTTTCCCAGTATGGAGCCAATCAAAAAGCCAGAGATGGGTGGACGGCTTCTGATATTTTATCATATTATTTTAAAGATATATCAATAAATCCTGAATAAGTCGCTTCGGTTTGGTAAAAATACTACCGAGGTGATAAACGTGAAAGAGAGAGTAAATAAACTGTTCAAGGATAAACTCGTCCTTGTCATGCTGGTATTGGGCCTGCTGACTATAGTAGCTGCGGCAGGAACCATGACCATCCACAAAGGAAACAGTACGGAAGAAACTCCGTATCTGCAGATGGGAGAATCCCAGAAAGAGATAGCAGAAAAAGAAGAGGTTCCGTCAGAAACCAGGGTACAGACGGCAGATCTGCCGGATACACAGGAAAAAGAGAAACACACTCAATTAGCAGCAGATACAAAAAAAGAGAAAAAGCCTGAGCCAGAGGTTCAGAGTCCGGAAACGCAGTCAGCTCCGAAAGATGCTGTTACAGAAGCAGAGCCGGCAGGAGCCGGACAGTCAGCCGCTGCTGCCATCCAGCTGAACTTTACGGAAAACAGCCGAATGGATTGGCCGGTTCAGGGAAATATCCTTTTGGACTACAGTATGGATTCTACGATTTATTTTCCAACACTGGATCAATATAAATGTAATCCGGGGATTGTCATTCAGGGAGAGGTCAGCGCTCCGGTAAAAGCTCCAGCTGACGGCAAGGTAACAGCAGTAGGTTCTAATGAAGAAATCGGCAGTTATGTGGTGATGGATTTGGGAAATGAATACAGCGTCACCTGCGGCCAGTTAAAAGAAGTACAGGCAGAAGCCGGAGACTATCTGGAAAAAGGACAGATTCTGGGATATGTGGCAGAGCCTACCAAATACTACTGCGTAGAGGGAAGCAGCGTTTACGTGGAATTGACCCATCAGGGAACGCCTCAGGATCCAGTGGATTTTATGGAATAGGAAATCATAAAATTAAGAAATTATAAAAACAGAATCAAAGCTGTACAATCATGTTGGCGAATAAGAAATCCTGTGCTATACTTAACAACAGTACAGGATTTTTTTATTTGAACAGACATCTTTGGAGGAATGAAATGAATATTTTATTTTTTTTGACACCTAAAAAGGATATTGCCTATATTTACGATGACGACAGCCTGCGCCAGGCTATGGAAAAGATGGAACACCGCAGATATTCCTGCGTCCCCATGATTAACCGTTCCGGCAAATACATAGGTACCATTACAGAAGGCGACCTTTTGTGGGACATTAAAAATAAGCTGAATTTAAATCTGAAAGAGTCCGAGAGGATTCCTGTGACCGTAATCAGCCGCCGAAATGATTACGATCCGGTTCACATTGAGACGACCATGGAAGATCTGATTGATAAGGCGTTAAACCAAAATTTTGTGCCTGTAGTAGATGATCAGAATAATCTGATAGGAATCGTTACAAGAAAAGATATTATCCGGTATTTTTCCAAAAAGGCAGCAGAAATCTAAGTTTGATCTTGCCAAAACAGTTTGTATGTAATATCATTACTGTGTATACAAAATGACCTGGATTTGGAAGGAGCAAATATGGACGCAAGCAGCTACAAAAACCGTGAAGAAATGGTTTATGAGGTATTAAAAAAAGAAATTCTGGATTTGGAGTTAAAACCAGGCCAGTTAATTCGGGAAAATGAGATCTGCGAGCGTTTTTCTGTATCCAGGACTCCGGTACGGGATGCCTTGCGGCTTTTGCAGGAACAGGGATTTGTAAAGACAGTACCTTATAAGGGAATATTTGTAACCCTTCTAAATTTAAGCAATATTAAACAGATGATTTATATGCGGGTGGCAGTAGAAACCATGGTTCTCAGAGATTTTATGGAGATTGTAAGCCCTATGCAGATGGAACGGATCCGCTATGAGATCCGCAAACAAAAGGCAGTAATTTCGGAACCGGATTTTAAACCGGAGAAATTTTACCGTATGGATGCCCAGATGCACAGCATTTGGTTTCAGGCAACAAAAAAACAGAAGCTGTGGGAGATTATTCAGGCACAGCAGCTTCATTATACCAGGTTTCGTATGATGGATTTTGTTACAGAGACAGACTTTCCGCGAATTATCAAGGAACATGAGGCCATGTTCCAGATGATTGAAAAGAAAGACATTGCCGGCATGGAGAAAGTATTAAAAGATCATCTGTACTTCAGTATGAAGAGAATGCGCCATCAGATTGACGTAGAATATCGGGATTATTTTGAAGAAGAGCCAGAAGAAGGCAAATTTGACATTTAATAAAAAGAATCAGTTTTTTAAAAGAAGTAAGTTGAGATGAAGCAAGTGACAGATTGGGGAGGAATCCCTGGTTTGTCATTTTTTTATTTTGCGGCGTCTTAGCTTTACAGCAGTATGGGCAGAAAAAGAGGATGTCAGGTAAAAATGTGGTTGTATGAAAAAAGATACACATCATAAAGGAATCAGGCTCATATATTGATTCTAGTGAGTAAGTGACAGGATGTGAAAAGATGAACAATTTTTTTAAACCAAAATACGAATGTGCAATCCGGATATTGCTGGCAAAGTTAGAAGTAATTAATGCAGAGCTGTCCATAGAACTGTCCAGGCCGGTGATCGCCTCAACGTCCGGACGTTTGAAAACCTGGGAAAGCATTGAGAAAAAGGCAGCTAAAAAAGGGTATGAAAAAGCAGATGAAAAGGCGCTGGCTGCAATCTGCGACATTGCCGGAGTCCGTGCAGTCTGTGCGTATATGGATGATGTGTATCAGGTTGCCAGAGCTTTAAAGGGTCATCAGGATCTTCGGATTGTACGAATTAAAGATTATTTAAAAATGCCGAAAACCTCCGGTTACAGAAGCCTGCATTTGATTGTGGAAGTACCGGTGTATTTTCAGGGGGAATTGGAACTGGTAGAGGCAGAAGTACAGCTTAGAACCAGTGCAATGGACTTTTGGGCCTGCCTGGATCATCAGCTCCGATATAAGAGAGGAAGAAAAGAAGCAAAGCTGATTGGGGAAGAATTAAAGGAATATTCCGGCGTTGTGGCTGACTTAGACAGGAAGATGGTTGAACTGCGGGACAGAATTGCCGCTATCTGAACGGTTACAAATTTGTCCGAAATTTTGCAGAAAACGTATTGCAAAATCTTTTAGAATGTGGTATTATTTGTATACAAGATAAGTAAGTTGTATACAAATTTTTACGAAGAAGGAGAAGGTACAATGAAAGACTTAAATGCATTTTCACTGGAAGGCAAAGTAGCATTAGTAACCGGCGCATCCTACGGAATCGGCTTTGCAATTGCAAGCGCTATGGCAGCAGCAGGTGCAACCATCGTATTCAACGACATTAAGCAGGAGCTGGTAGACAAAGGTATGGCAGCTTATGAGGAAGCTGGCATCAAGGCTCATGGCTATGTTTGCAACGTTTGTGATGAAGACGCTGTAAATGCAATGGTAGCTCAGATTGAGAAGGAAGTTGGCGTGATTGATATTCTGGTTAACAACGCAGGTATCATTAAGAGAATCCCAATGATCGAAATGTCCGCAGCAGATTTCCGTCAGGTAATCGACGTTGACTTAAATGCTCCATTTATCGTAGCTAAGGCTGTAATCCCGTCTATGATTAAGAAGGGCGGCGGAAAGATTATCAACATCTGCTCCATGATGTCCGAGTTTGGCCGTGAGACCGTTTCTGCATATGCAGCAGCAAAGGGCGGCTTAAAGATGCTGACCAGAAACATTGCATCTGAGTACGGCGAGTACAACATTCAGTGCAACGGCATTGGACCTGGTTACATTGCAACTCCTCAGACTGCTCCTTTACGTGAGGTTCAGCCTGATGGTTCCAGACATCCATTTGATCAGTTTATTATTGCCAAGACTCCGGCAGGACGTTGGGGCGAGGCAGAAGATCTGGGCGGCCCAGCAGTATTCCTGGCTTCCGAGGCTTCTAACTTTGTAAACGGTCTGATTCTGTATGTAGACGGCGGTATCCACGCTTATATCGGCAAACAGCCTTCATAATGACAACGTAACAAAGGCGGAGACTGCCAGGGAAACCTGACAGTCTTCGTTTGAAAAAAAGTAGTTGCTTTTTTGGGTGAAATTTGTTATACTAATCTGGCGTTGTAACAACGGGGTATGGCGTAGCTTGGTAGCGCGCTCGGCTGGGGGCCGAGAGGTCGCAGGT
>CALHQJ010000030.1 GCA_938036545.1 uncultured Clostridium sp.
TGGCTGCCGATGACTGTGTGCCCAATGCTGTGAAATAGGCAGGCATCTGGCAGCTAAGACTTTTCTTCCGCCTGCACTGCTCATTCTAGCTCTGAAGCCATGAACCTTTGCTCTCTGTCTCTTTTTTGGCTGAAATGTCATTTTCATAATCTGGCGCACCTCCTCTAATTACTATCTCTTAAGAATATGGGTGAACATATTCCGACTATTTTAGGTAAACATCTTCTTGATTATATCGAAGGAATGGGGCTTCGTCAAGTAGAATTTCAGAAATCTTTCGCCTATTTCCAGAGCCTGATTGTTAATTTACATAATGTTATCCCCAAAGTGTGGATAAGTTGTGGATAACCATCGGGATAACTTCTTAATTTCCACATGCTTAGACTAAATTCCCAGTAATTTTCTGCCTATTTGTTATGTTTACAACTTTTACTTATTCTTTTCCACAATATGTTGATAAGTGATCCCTATTTTGTTTATACACAGCCTTTGCACAAGGTTTCCACATACTAATCACAAAGTTTTCCACATAATTTTTTCTATTTCCTTGAAATCTATTTCTATTTCATGTAAAATAGTATTAATACTGGGTTAATATGCATTAATACTTTTTCATGGATTTAGGAGACCGGAAATGATAGAAAAATTACAAGAACAATGGGATGAAATCCTTCTTTATATGAAAGATGAGCATGAAATTATGGATATTTCATTTAAAACCTGGCTTCTCCCATTAAAAGTCCATCATGTGGATAAAAATACCAATACTGCAACCATTGTAGTACCTGACAGCAATATGATTGGCTACATCCGTAAAAAATACGGACTCCCTTTAGAAGTCTCAATTGCCGAAAAATTAGGGGTAGAATGTAAGCTTGATTTTATCTCCAAAGAGGAGGCTGAATCCGCTGCTCCGACAGTCGAGAATCTTCTTATTAAAAAGGGTTCTAAGGAAGTTAGTCCTGAAATCATCCAAAATGCCAATCTGAACCCCAAATATACCTTTGATACGTTTGTAGTGGGAGCCAATAATAATCTGGCTCATGCCGCATCCCTGGCAGTTGCAGAATCTCCAGGCGAAATTTACAATCCTCTGTTTATATATGGAGGCGTTGGACTTGGAAAAACCCATTTAATGCACAGTATCGCCCACTTTATATTAAAGAATAATCCGAATGCCAAGGTTTTATACGTAACCTCCGAGAAATTTACCAATGAATTAATTGACGCCATTCGTAATAAAAACAACATTACTACTACAGAATTCCGAGAGAAATACCGGAACAATGACGTTTTGTTAATTGACGATATTCAGTTTATTATTGGTAAAGAAAGTACCCAGGAGGAATTTTTCCATACCTTTAATGCCCTCCACGAATGTAAAAAACAGATTATTATTTCCTCTGATAAACCGCCAAAAGAAATTGAAACACTGGAAGAACGTCTCAGATCCCGTTTTGAATGGGGGCTTACTGTAGATATCCAGTCCCCTGACTATGAAACCCGAATGGCGATTCTGCGAAAAAAAGAGGAAATGGAAGGCTATAATATTGATAATGAAGTCATCAAATATATTGCCACCAATGTGAAATCCAATATTCGTGAACTGGAAGGCGCTTTAACCAAAATTGTCGCTCTTTCCAAATTAAACAAAAAAGAAATTACCATCGAATTAGCTGAGGAAGCTTTAAAGGATCTGATTTCTCCTAATTTAGCCAGGGAAATAACTCCTGAACTGATTCTTCAAATTGTATCTGACCATTTGGGAATCCAGTCCATTGACATCTTAGGACAAAAACGCAATAAAGAAATTGCCGGAGCCCGCCAGATCGTCATGTACCTTTGCCGTAATATGACCAGTACCCCTCTTCAGCAGATTGGACAGTTTTTAGGAGGCCGCGATCACACTACCATTATCCATGGTATTGAAAAGATCGCCAAGGACCTTCCAAAAGACCCTGCTTTGCAGAATACCATTGAAATCTTAACGAAGAAAATCAATCCACAATAGCTTGTGTAAAGTTCTGTGGATAGGTTGTGGATATTTGATCCCTAAATTTCCCGCAGTTTTCCCATGTGGATAACCTCAAGAAGCTGAGAATAACTATGAGGACTTATTCACACCCTTATTCACACCTGAAAATCCTTTCTTAATCCAGTTTTTCAGGCTTTTACACAAATTCACACCCCCTACGGCGATTACTACGGAAAAGAACTATATATATCTTTCTTTTCTCCATTTATTTCAAGCAAAGGAGTTATCAACAATTATGAAGCTTACATTTCAAAAAGACGCCCTGTTAAACGGTATTAATATTGTCTTAAAAGCAGTTACATCCAAAACAACCATGTCCATTTTGGAATGCATCTTAATTGACGCTTCCGGAACCGATATTAAATTAACCGGCAACGATATGGAGTTGGGTATTGAAACAAAGGTAGAAGGTACTATTTTAGGACGAGGAAAAATTGCATTAGATGCTAAACTTTTTTCTGAAATTGTCAGAAAGCTGTCTGGTGTAGATTCCGAAATTACCATTGAAAGTGATGACAGATTAAATACAGTAATTTCTTGTGAAAACTCTGTATTTACCATTCAGGGAAGAGACGGCGACGAATTTTCCTATATTCCTTATATCGAACGGGATAAATACATTGCTCTTTCCCAATTTACCTTAAAAGAAATCATCCGTCAGACCATTTTTTCTATTTCTCCTAATGACAGCAACAAAATGATGACAGGGGAATTGTTTGAGATTTCTGAAAATGAATTAAAGGTTGTTTCCTTAGACGGACATCGTATCTCTATTAGAAAAGTAGAATTAAAAGAGCATTATGAGAATATTAAAGTAATTGTTCCAGGCAAGACTTTAAGTGAAATCAGCAAAATTTTAAGCGGTGATAATGAAAAAGAAGTACTGATTTCCTTTAGCCAGAACCATATTATGTTTGAATTTGACAACACCGTTGTAGTATCCCGCTTAATTGAAGGCGAATATTTCCGGATCAGTCAGATGCTTTCCAATGATTACGAGACAAGGGTGACTATCAATAAAAAAGAATTTTTAGACTGTATCGAGAGAGCTACCATCCTGATCCGAGAAAATGATAAAAAACCATTGATTTTAACCATTTCCGATAATGAAATGAATTTAAAATTAAATTCCAGCTTTGGTACTATGAACGCTCAGGTTTGCATTCACAAAACCGGAAAGGATATTATGATTGGATTTAATCCCAGATTCTTGATTGATGCGTTACGAGTAATTGATGACGAGGAGATTACTCTTTACATGATGAATCCGAAATCTCCCTGCTTTATTCGGGACGAGGAAGAACGCTATATTTATTTAATCCTTCCTGTGAATTTTAATGCAGCATCCGTCTAACACAGACGGACATTATTGATAAAAAAATAACGATAAGGAGAAGATAAACCTATGAAGACTGTTACAATCAGGGATGAGTTTATCAAATTAGGCCAGGCAATGAAATTGGCTGGTCTGGTAGATTCCGGCGTAGAGGCTAAAATAGTTATTCAGGACGGAAAGGTTCTGGTAAATGGCCAGGTAGAATACCAGCGTGGAAAAAAGCTGGTAGATGGAGACGTGGTTTCCTATGAGGGAAGTGAGTTTCAGATTCAGGCATGATTATTCGATCCATTGAACTTTTAAATTACCGGAATTACAGCCGGTTACATATGGAATTAAGCGATGGCACTAATATTTTGTACGGCGACAATGCACAGGGAAAGACCAATGTGTTAGAAGCGGTTTATGTGTGCTGTACGACAAAATCCCACAGGGGATCAAAGGATAAGGAGATTATCCGGTTCGGAGAAGAGGAAGCCCATATTAAGCTGAATCTGGAAAAAGACGGGATTCCTTACCGGATTGATATGCATCTAAAGAAAAATAAGGCAAAAGGGATTGCTATTAATGGTATTCCTATTCACAAGGCCAGTGAATTATTTGGGATTGCCAATGTGGTGTTTTTTTCACCGGAGGATTTAAATATTATTAAAAACGGACCTGCTGAACGGCGGAGATTTGTAGATTTAGAGCTATGCCAGTTAAATAAGCTATACGTACACGCTCTGGTTCAGTATAATCGTATCGTTGTTCAAAGAAATAAGCTGTTAAAGGAACTGGCTTTTAAGCCGGAGTATGAACCGACTCTGGATGTGTGGGACGCCCAGTTGATTTCTTATGGCAATCAGGTAATGGAATACCGGATGGAATTTATCTCCCAGTTAAATGAGATTATCCGTGACATTCATTACAAGCTTTCCGGCAATAAGGAGAAGCTTGAGATTCATTATGAACCAAATGTCAGGATGGGGGAGTTTGAGACGGCGCTGGCAAAAAGCAGAGATCAGGATATTCGTCAAAAAACAACTCTTTCCGGTCCTCACAGGGATGATATCAGCTTTTTTGTTAATGATGTGGACATCCGCAAATTTGGATCTCAGGGACAGCAGCGAACAGCGGCCTTGTCTCTGAAACTGGCAGAAATTGAACTGGTTAAGAAAATTGTCAGGGATTATCCCATTCTTTTGTTAGATGATGTATTGTCTGAATTAGACAGCAGCAGACAAAATCAACTGCTGTCCAGTATCCATCATATTCAAACAATGATTACCTGTACGGGACTGGATGATTTTGTAAATAACCGGTTCCCCATTGATAAAATATTTAAGGTGACAGATGGAACTGTTGTAAATGAGAATTAACCGTTAGGAGGATTTATATGAGCGCTGAATATGGAGCAGATCAAATCCAGATTTTAGAGGGTCTGGAAGCGGTCAGGAAGAGGCCTGGCATGTATATTGGCAGTACCTCATCCAGAGGACTGCACCATTTGGTTTATGAGATTGTAGACAACGCGGTAGATGAGGCGCTGGCAGGATTTTGTGATGTGATTCATGTCCAGATTAATGAAGACAATTCAATCACGGTTACAGATGATGGACGTGGTATCCCTGTAGACATTCAGAAAAAAGCCGGACTTCCAGCAGTAGAGGTAGTATTTACCATTCTGCATGCAGGCGGTAAGTTTGGCGGCGGAGGATACAAGGTTTCCGGAGGTCTTCACGGAGTTGGCGCTTCTGTTGTAAACGCTTTGTCTGAGTGGCTGGAGGTTGAGATTTACAAGGAAGGCAGGATTTATAAGCAGCGTTATGAGCGCGGAAAAGTTATGTACCCATTAAAGGTAATAGGAGAATGTTCCATGGACGAACATGGAACAAAGGTTACCTTCCTTCCAGACAAAGAGATTTTTGAAGAAACTGTATATGATTACGATACCCTTCGTATCCGTTTAAGAGAGACGGCATTTTTAACCAAGAATTTAAAAATTGTCTTGGAGGATAAACGGGAAGAAAAGAGAACAGAAACCTTCCACTATGAGGGCGGTATTAAAGAATTTGTCACCTACTTAAATAACGGCAAAGCGGCTTTATATGATCAGGTGATTTACTGTGAAGGAATGAAAGACGGAGTTTATGTTGAAGTTTCCATGCAGCATAATGACGCCTACAATGAAAATATTTACAGCTTTGTAAATAATATTAATACCCCTGAAGGCGGTACTCATTTAACTGGATTTAAAAATGCACTGACTAAAACCTTTAATGATTATGCCAAGAAAAACAAGCTGTTAAAGGACAGTGAACCGGCCCTTTCAGGAGAAGATATCAGGGAAGGCCTGACTGCCATTATCAGCGTTAAGATTGGAGAGCCGCAGTTTGAGGGACAAACGAAACAGAAGCTGGGCAACAGCGAGGCAAGAGGTGCGGTAGACAGCATTGTAAGCGAACAGCTTACGTACTTCCTGGAGCAGAATCCTTCTGTAGCCAGAGTAATGTGTGAAAAGTCTATTTTGGCCCAGAGAGCCAGAGCTGCTGCAAGAAAGGCCAGAGAACTGACTAGAAGAAAAACAGCGTTAGAGGGGATGGCACTTCCTGGAAAACTGGCAGACTGTTCAGATAAAAATCCGGAAAACTGTGAGATTTACATTGTAGAGGGAGATTCTGCAGGCGGTTCTGCAAAGACTGCCCGTTCCCGCGCTACCCAGGCCATTCTGCCTCTTAGAGGTAAAATTTTAAATGTGGAGAAGGCAAGACTGGATAAGATCTACGGAAATGCAGAAATCAAAGCTATGATTACAGCTTTTGGAACTGGTATCCATGATGAGTTTGACATTTCCAAACTGCGTTATCATAAGATTATTATTATGACGGATGCGGACGTGGACGGCGCACATATCAGTACGCTGCTGCTCACATTCTTATACCGGTTTATGCCGGAGCTGATTAAACAGGGATATGTCTATTTGGCTCAGCCGCCATTATATAAGATTGAGAAGAATAAAAAAGTATGGTATGCCTACAGCGATGCAGAATTAAACAGTATTCTTCAGGAAATCGGACGTGACACCAATAATAAAATCCAGCGTTACAAAGGTTTGGGAGAAATGGACCCTGAACAGCTTTGGGAAACTACTATGGACCCTGAACGAAGAGTTCTTCTTCGGGTTACCATGGATGAAGATACCGCTTCAGAGGTAGATTTGACTTTTACAACTCTGATGGGCGATCAGGTAGAGCCAAGAAGAGAGTTTATTGAGGCTAATGCTAAATATGGTACTCTGGATATCTAAGGAAAGTTGAGGAAAATAGATGGAACCGAATATCTTTGATAAAGTCCATGACATAGACTTAAAAAAGACCATGGAAAAATCTTACATTGACTATGCTATGAGTGTAATTGCTTCAAGAGCGCTGCCAGATGTAAGAGATGGATTGAAACCGGTTCAGCGCAGAATTTTGTATGCCATGATTGAGCTGAACAATGGGCCGGATAAGCCACATCGTAAATGTGCCCGTATCGTCGGCGATACCATGGGTAAATACCATCCTCATGGAGACAGTTCAATTTACGGGGCATTGGTAAATATGGCCCAGGAATGGTCTACCCGTTATCCATTGGTAGACGGACACGGAAACTTTGGATCAGTGGACGGCGACGGGGCTGCAGCCATGCGTTATACGGAAGCACGTTTAAGCAAGATTTCCATGGAAATGCTTGCAGATATTAATAAAGACACCGTAGATTTTGCGCCAAACTTTGATGAAACAGAAAAAGAACCGACTGTTCTGCCATCCCGTTACCCAAATCTTCTGGTAAATGGTACAACTGGTATTGCGGTAGGTATGGCTACGAATATTCCCCCTCATAACTTACGAGAGGTTATCGGAGCTGTTGTAAAAATTATAGACAATCGTATTTTAGAAAACCGAGAGACTTCCATTGAGGAATTGATGGAAATTGTAAAAGGTCCTGATTTTCCAACAGGCGCAACCATTCTGGGAAGAAGAGGGATTGAGGAAGCCTACCGTACCGGACGCGCAAAGATTAAAGTGCGTGCAGTAACCAATATCGAAACACTTCCAAATGGAAAATCCAGGATTATTGTTACGGAGCTTCCGTATCTGGTGAATAAAGCCCGCCTGATTGAAAAAATAGCGGATTTGGTCAAGGAAAAGAAGATTGACGGAATTACCTACATTGGGGATGAATCTAGCCGTGAAGGTATGAGAATCAATATTGAGCTTCGCCGTGACGTCAACGCCAATGTAATACTCAATCAATTGTTAAAGCATACGCAGCTTCAGGATACCTTTGGCGTAATCATGCTTGCACTGGTAAATAATGAGCCTAAGGTTCTTAACCTTTCCCAGATGCTGGAATACTACATTAAGCATCAGGAAGACGTTGTTACCAGAAGAACAAAATACGATTTAAACAAGGCAGAGGAACGGGCTCACATTTTGGAGGGCTTGCTGATTGCACTGGATCACATTGACGAAGTGATTCATATTATCCGTTCTTCCCAAAATGTTCAGATTGCAAAAGCTCAGTTAATGGAGCGGTTTGGATTAACGGAAGCCCAGTCTCAGGCAATCGTTGATATGCGTCTTCGTGCTCTTACCGGTTTGGAGAGAGAGAAGATTGAAAATGAATATAAAGAGCTTCAGGTAAGGATTGCAGAATTGAAAGCAATTTTAGCAGATGAGCATAAGCTGTTAGGAGTAATCAAAGAGGAAATCATGGTAATTGCCGATAAGTACGGTGATGATCGCCGGACAGCCATCGGCTATGATGATGACGTATCCATGGAGGATTTAATTCCGGATGACGATGCCATTATTGCCATGACCAATTTAGGTTATATTAAGAGAATGGATGTTGATAATTTCCGTATCCAGAACAGAGGCGGAAAGGGCATTAAGGGAATGCAGACCATTGACGAGGATTACATCGAAGATCTGTTAATGACCACAAATCATCATTATCTGATGTTCTTTACCAATACCGGACGAGTTTACCGGATTAAGGCGTATGAGATACCAGAAGCAGGCCGTACAGCCAGAGGAACGGCAATTGTCAATTTATTACAGCTTCAGGCAGGAGAAAAGATTACTGCAGTCGTTCCAATGAAGGAATATGACGAGGATAAGTTCCTGTTAATGGCTACAAGAGGCGGCATGGTGAAAAAGACGCCAATGAATGAATATGAAAATGTCCGTAAAAACGGCCTTCAGGCAATCATCTTGAAAGATGGAGATGAATTGATAGAAGTAAAAGCAACGGATAATACGGAAGATGTATTCCTGGTTACCAAAAAGGGTATGTGTATCCGGTTCCACGAGACAGACGTCCGAATTACCGGACGAGTTTCCATGGGCGTTATTGGCATGAAATTTGATGAAGATGACGAAGTAATCGGAATGCAGATAGAGAGCCAGGGAGAATGTCTCTTAGTGGCATCTGAGTACGGATATGGCAAGAGAACGCCTATTAGTGAGTTTACTGCCCAGTACAGAGGTGGAAAGGGTGTAAGATGCTATAAAGTAGTAGACAAAACCGGCTGCTTAATCGGAGCCAAGCTGGTAGATGATAATCGTGAGATTATGCTGATTACCAATGAGGGAATTATTATCCGTATGGCAGTTGATACGATTTCCATTATAGGAAGAAATACTTCCGGCGTAAAATTAATGGATATTGATGTAGAATCAGATATTCGTGTTGCTACGATTGCGAAAGTTCGGGAAAGCTCATCAGATGATTCAGAGGAACTTGAGACATGTGATGAAGAAGATGAGGATTGCGATCCAGATTCTGCTGAATAAAAAATAAAAAGAAGCTGCAGTACAGTGAAGAAATTCATGGTACAGTAGCTTCTTTGATATAATTTAGGGGTAACAGTCCGCCCTAAGCGGGCAAGAAGATGCATGGCTGAACTGTTGCCATTTAGGAGATATAAATGAAACGGATAGCCTTAATGGTTTTGAAATCTCTTCCAAAAGTGCCGTATTGGTTTTACCGTATCTGCCGGCTTGGAAGACAAGAAGACAACCATACGGAACAGGAACGGTATGATTATCTTAGAAAGCTGATTAAAAAGGTCAATATAAGCGGACGGGTATCAGTAGAAGGATATGGCATAGAAAATATTCCGGATAAAGAAGGATTTGTGATGTTCCCCAATCATCAGGGATTGTTTGATATGCTGGCGATTATTGATACCTGCAGCCATCCTCTTAGTGTGGTGGTAAAAAAAGAAGCAGCAAATATTATACTGGTAAAGCAGGTACTGACCCTTATTCGAGGGATTTCCATAGATAGAGATGATATACGCAGTTCTATGAAAGTGATTCAGAAAGTAACAGAGGAAGTAGGGGCGGGAAGAAACTATGTGATTTTTGCAGAAGGTACCAGAAGTAAAAATGGAAATGAACTTCTGCCTTTTAAAGGGGGAAGCTTTAAAAGCGCTGTAAATGCCCGGTGTCCAATTGTACCGGTAGCGTTAATTAACAGCTTTAAACCGTTTGATATAGAATCCATTCAAAAAGAGAGGGTAGAGGTACACTACTTAAAGCCTATTTATCCTGAAGAGTATAAAGGAAAAAAAACAGTGGAAATTGCGCAGATTGTCCATGATAGAATCCAGGAAGAAATAAATATAACAGTTCAGCCATGCGAAGATTCAGACAGAAAAAAGCGTTGAAAGCTTGTTTTCATAAGGATGTTTCTGTCTGAATCTTCATAGGGCGGATGCCCGACGCTTCTTGCACGCTTACAGCGGGCAAGAAGATGCATGATTGAACTGTTACAAATAAATGAAAAAACTTGAAAAAAGTTGTTGACAAGTTGAATGTTGTCTAGTATAATAACACATGCGCTTGAGACAGCAAGCTGTTGAAAGCCAAGTATATTGAAAATAGCAAACTGCGGAGAAATACTCAAGAGGCCGAAGAGGCGCCCCTGCTAAGGGTGTAGGTCGGGCAACCGGCGCGAGGGTTCAAAT
>CALHQJ010000031.1 GCA_938036545.1 uncultured Clostridium sp.
GAGATAACCGTCAGGGTGGATTTAACAGAGACGGCCAGAGAGATAACCGTCAGGGCGGATTTAACAGAGACGGCCAGAGAGACAACCGTCAGGGCGGATTTAACAGAGACGGCCAGAGAGATAACCGTCAGGGCGGATTTAACAGAGATGGCCAGAGAGACAACCGCCAGGGCGGATTTAACAGAGATGGTCAGAGAGATAACCGCCAGGGCGGATTTAACAAGGACGGCCAGAGAGATAACCGCCAGGGCGGATTTAACAAGGACGGCCAGAGAGACGGCCGTCAGGGCGGATTTTCCGGACGTTCCGGCCAGGGCTCCGGCAGAGGACAGTCTGGTAAGTCATCCTTTGACGCACCGGTACAGACCAAGCCATCCAGCAACCGCCAGAATAAAAATGCACATAAGAACGACCGGTTTGATAAGAGAGATCGGGTAGAAGACGGAAAGGCAAAATCCGGCTTAAAGGGCGGAAAGCCGCAGAAGGGTGCATTTATTATGCCGGTTAAGAAAGAAGAGGCAAAGGTAGAAACCGTTAAGGTTATCACCCTTCCGGAAACCATTACTATCCGTGATTTAGCAGATAAAATGAAGCTGCAGCCATCTGCCATTGTTAAGAAATTATTCCTTCAGGGCAAGATGGTAACCGTAAACCAGGAAGTGGATTACGAGCAGGCAGAAGAGATCGCAATGGAATTTGACGTTCTCTGCGAAAAGGAAGAAAAGGTAGACGTAATTGCCGAACTTCTGAAAGAGGAAGAGGATGCAGAAGAAACCATGGTAACCAGACCTCCGGTTGTCTGCGTTATGGGTCACGTTGACCACGGTAAAACCTCTCTTCTGGACGCTATCCGTAAGACTAATGTAACATCCAGAGAGGCCGGCGGCATTACCCAGCACATCGGCGCTTACGTAGTTGAGATTAACGGCCAGAAGATTACCTTCCTAGATACACCAGGACATGAGGCCTTTACTGCCATGCGTATGAGAGGCGCCCAGTCTACGGATATTGCAGTTTTAGTAGTTGCAGCAGACGACGGCGTAATGCCTCAGACTGTAGAAGCAATTAACCATGCCAAGGCAGCAGGCGTTGAGATTATTGTTGCAATCAACAAGATCGATAAGCCAAGCGCCAACATTGATCGGGTAAAGCAGGAGCTTTCCGAATACGAGCTGATTCCGGAAGACTGGGGCGGCACAACCGTATGCGTACCGGTTTCCGCACACGCTCAGACTGGTATTAAGGACCTGCTGGAAATGATTCTTCTGACTGCAGAAGTAAAAGAATTGAAGGCAAATCCAAACCGTAATGCAAGAGGTATTATCATTGAGGCCGAGCTTGACAAGGGTAAAGGACCGGTTGCTACCGTTCTGGTACAGAAGGGTACCCTGCACGTAGGCGATATTGTAGCCTGCGGCGCATGCTATGGTAAAGTCCGCGCTATGATGGATGATAAGGGACGCAGAGTAAAAGAAGCAGGCCCATCTACTCCGGTAGAGATTTTAGGCTTAAATGACGTTCCAAATGCAGGTGAGATTTTAGTTAATACTGCCAATGAAAAAGAAGCAAGAAGCTTTGCCGAGACCTTTATTTCTGAAGGTAAGAATAAGCTGATTGAAGATACCAAGGCCAAACTGTCTCTGGATGACTTGTTCAGCCAGATTCAGGCTGGTAATATTAAAGAGCTGCCGATTATTATTAAGGCAGACGTACAGGGTTCTGTAGAAGCAGTAAAGCAGAGCTTAGTAAAACTTTCCAACGAAGAAGTTGCAGTAAAGGTAATCCATGGCGGCGTAGGCGCAATCAACGAGTCCGACGTTTCCCTGGCATCTGCTTCCAATGCAATTATCATCGGCTTTAACGTAAGACCGGATGCAACGGCAAAATCCGTAGCTGATCGGGAAAAAGTAGACGTAAGACTGTATAAGGTAATCTACCAGGCAATCGAGGACGTGGAAGCAGCCATGAAGGGTATGTTAGACCCGATTTTCGAGGAAAAGGTTATCGGCCATGCAGTTGTGCGCCAGACCTTCAAGGCTTCCGGCGTCGGTACCATTGCAGGTTCTTACGTATTAGACGGAAAGTTTACCAGAGGATGCAAGGCACGTATTACCAGAGACGGCGAGCAGCTGTTTGACGGTGACGTTGTATCCTTAAAGCGTTTCAAAGACGACGTAAAAGAAGTTGCTACCGGATATGAGTGCGGCCTTGTATTTGACAAGTTTAACGATCTTCAGGAAGACGATATGATCGAGGCCTACACCATGGTAGAGGTTCCAAGATAGGTTCCAGCTTCATGCGGGGCGGAGCCTTAAGCAAACCGTTTCAGCAAACAGAAAGCGAGGAGCAATATGCGTAAAAACAGCATTAAAAATACAAGAATCAACATGGAAGTGCAGCGCGAACTCAGCGAAATCATCCGCGGGGAGGTAAAAGACCCGCGGATTCATCCTATGACTACCGTAGTTTCAGTAGAGGTAACTCCGGATTTAAAATATTGCAAGGCCTACATCAGTGTCCTTGGAAATGAGGAATCCGCAAAAGCTACCATTCAGGGACTGAAGAGTGCAGAAGGCTATATTCGCAGAGAACTGGCCCGCAGAGTAAACCTGCGCAACACTCCGGAGATTAAATTTATTCTGGACCAGTCCATTGAATATGGCGTTGCCATGTCTCATCTGATTGATGAGGTAACAAAGGATCTGGATCACTCAGCAGATGAGGCGGAAGAGACAGAGGAATAAGCAAAGACAGCTTGCAGGCATCGTGTTGGAAAGGAGAGATCCCCATGAGTGTATTAACCCAGGCCCTGGAGGGCGTAAAAACCGCAGTGATTTTAGGACATGTCCACCCAGACGGAGATTGTTTTGGTGCTTGTGTCGGACTGTACAACTATCTGGATACGGTTTATCCTCAGATTGAAACCGATTTATACCTGGAGGAAAAAGTAGAGAAGTTTTCTTACATGAAGCATTTTGATAAAATTCAGACAGAAAAAACAGATAAGGTTTACGACCTGTGTATCTGCCTGGATGCCAGTGACGTGGAACGGCTGGGAAATTTTGCAGGCTATTTGGTCAGTAGCGCAGACAGTATCTGCCTGGATCACCATATTACCAATCTGGGTTATGCCAGGAAAAACGTAGTGGATCCGTCTGCCAGCGCAACCTGCGAAGTGCTTTACGGCCAGCTGGAAGACGAAAAAATCACCAAAGAAACCGCAGAATGTCTCTATACCGGAATTATCCATGATACGGGAGTCTTTAAGCACAGCAATACTACCAGCAGAACTATGGCAATTGCTGGAAAACTGATGGACAAGGGAATTGATTTTGGAAGCATTATTGACGGGACATTTTATAGAAAAACCTATGTTCAGAATCAGATTCTGGGCCGCGCTCTGATGGAGAGCATCCGGTTTTTAGACGGAAGATGCATTGTCAGCGTGGTTCGGGCAAAAGACATGGAATTTTACGGCGTTACCAGTAAGGATTTAGACGGAATTGTGGATCAGCTTCGTGTGACAGAAGGAATCGAATGTGCTATTTTCATGTATGAAACCGGTATTCACGAATTTAAAATCAGCATGAGATCCAACGGCTGCCTGGACGTCAGCAGGATTGCCCAGTATTTTGGCGGCGGCGGCCATGTAAAAGCAGCCGGCTGCACCATGTCCGGAAATCTTTATGACGTGGTTAACAACCTGTCCCTGCATATTGAAAAACAGTTGGAGAGTGCCCCATGTATCACGGAGTAATCAATGTATACAAAGAGCCTGGCTATACGTCCCATGATGTAGTAGCCAGGCTGAGAGGTATTTTAAGACAAAAAAAAATCGGCCATACCGGAACCCTGGATCCGGCGGCAGAAGGGGTGCTGCCTGTGTGTTTAGGACAGGCTACCCGTCTGTGCGATATGCTGACTGATAAGTCTAAGACCTATGAAGCTGTTATGCTTTTGGGAACTGTTACAGACACCCAGGATACTACAGGAACCATTTTGGAAAGCCGTCCTGTAACGGTGTCTGAGATGGAAGTTCAGGAGGCGGCAGAGAGCTTCATCGGAGATTATAGTCAGATTCCTCCCATGTATTCGGCGCTGAAAGTAGATGGCAAAAAGCTGTATGAACTTGCCAGGGCAGGAAAAGAAGTAGAACGGGCTGCCAGGCCGGTAAAGATTTTAAGCCTTACAGTAACCCGCATAGAACTTCCCAGAGTGTGGATGACAGTCAGCTGTTCAAAAGGAACCTATATCCGCACGCTTTGCAGCGATATTGGCGAAAGACTTGGCTGCGGCGGCTGTATGGAAGGACTGAAGCGGATTCAGGTAGAACGGTTTACAGACAAAACTGCCCTGACTCTGGATCAGATTGAAACAGCCAGAGACCAGGGAACTCTGGAAGGAAAAATCGTTCCGGTAGAAGAAATGTTTTCTTCTTATCCGGCGGCCAGGACTGTTTCAGATGCAGACAGTCTGGTAAAAAACGGGAATCCCTTAAAAGCGGAGGAACTTGTATGGCAGGAGAACAGCCAGACAAAGAGTCAGTCAGAAGACGGAGAAACCATTCGCTTATATGACAGTACAGGACGTTTTATGGGAATTTACCGGTACGAAATGGAAAGGCGGTTTTATAAGCCCTGGAAGATGTTTTTAAATTCAGAGGCTTAGGCCGGAAGGATTGGAAAAGCTGCATGGAGTACATCACAGGAAGAAAAGATTTTCAGATAGAAGAACCTACAGTCGTAAGCATTGGAAAATTTGACGGCCGTCACAGAGGCCACCAGAAGTTAATGTCTGCCATGAAGCAGCTGGCAGCTGAGAAGGGCTGTAAGACGGCGGTTTTTACTTTTGCAACAGCGCCTGGTTCCGTAGTGGGAGGCGTGCCCTTAAAGGTGATCACCACCAACGAAGAACGGCGTACCAATCTGGCAAAAAGCGGGATCGATTATTTGGTAGAATACCCCTTTGACAGCCAGTCTTCCCATATGGAACCGGAGGAATTTGTGAAAACAATTCTGGTGGGCCAGATGAATGGAAAAGCCATAGTAGCCGGAACGGATTGCGGTTTTGGCTATAAACGGGCCGGAAATGCAGAGCTGCTGAAACGCCTGGCTTCCAAATACGGCTATACAGCAGAGATTATCGAAAAGGAACAGGACTGCCATCGGGATATCAGCAGCACCTATGTGAAGGAGATGCTGGACAAAGGGGAAATCGAAAAGGCCAACCAGCTTTTAGGAGAACCCTATTCCATCCATGGAATCGTTGTCCATGGCAATGGCATCGGAGGAAGCAGGCTTGGCTTTCCTACTGCCAACCTTCTGCCGCCGCCGGAAAAATACCTTCCGGCTTTTGGCGTGTATATTTCCAGCGTAACCGTGGGCAATCAGATTTACGGCGGTATTACCAACATTGGAAGGAAGCCTACCATAACCGGAGACAATCCGGTAGGAGCAGAGACCTTCCTGTTAGATTACGACGGAGATCTGTATGGACAGTATATAGAGGTCAGATTGTTTAAACAGCTTCGTCCGGAAATGAAATTTCAAAGCCTGGAAGAGCTGAAAGCCCAGATTGCCAGGGATAAAGAAAAAGCCGGAACCTATTGGAGCGAAAATCTGGCTCCGGTATGAGAATTTTGCAGTTGAAATTCTTTATATAATTCTTTTGGAGAAATGCCATACTCTTTTTTAAAAGCCCGAAAGAAGGTGGAATAGTCGGTAAATCCGCATTGCTGACAGACCTGATTGACCGGCTGGCCGGAGAGTATGGCATTTTTGCATGCCTGAAGACGCTTTTTTAAAATATACTGATGGAGGGAAATTCCCATATTATCTTTAAAAATGTGGGAAATGTGGTACTTGCTGACAAAGAAAAAGGAAGCCAGTTTATCCAGGCTTAAGTCTTCGTCCAGGTGCTGGTTAATGTAGTCACAGATATTAATATAGAGCACATTTTCATAAATCGTCTTCTTTTGGTGCAGATTATCATATAGGATTCGGTTTAATTTCAAAAGGAAGGACAATAGCAGCAAATCCATGGAAGTATCCCGAAAGGGGCGGTCAGAACCGTACTCCACCAGGATATCTGCAAGGCGGCCGGTCAGTTCCTGGCACAGCAGAAAATCTGTGGAGAACCGATATATGTGATGGTCTCTGGCATAATCCAGGCCATAGGTCAGATCAGCGCTGTAATGGCGGGCTTTTTTGTAAAAGCTGTGGCTGAACCACAGCACGTACCGCCGATAATTTTTATGAGAAGGGCCGAAGAGGGGGCGGTGGCAAAGTCCAGGAGGAATTAACAGGTAATCTCCAGAGCGCAGAGAATACTGCTTGTCACCGATTTCATAAGTAACGTCTCCTTCCAGAAAAAGCAGAAGCTCATAAAAATCATGGGTGTGAAGTTCTAACTTTCCAGCAGCCGGACTGCTGTCGCTGTAGTAAAACAGTTCAAAATCCTGATTGTCCATGTATTGTCTGGTAATAAATTCCATAGGGATTTGCTTTTTCATGTCTACCGCCTCCATAATGTAATACGTTCTGCAGCTTTATTATACAGGGCAACCGCAACTTTTGCAATGTATACCACAAGGTTGGCCATGGAATTTTACAGGAATCCTGTTATAATAAAACCATGTAACAGTTCAGCCATGCTTACAGCGGGCAAGAAGATGCATGGTTGAACGGTCCAAAAACGAGAGCAAATAAAGAAGGGAGAATCATTATGGGAGTATTTGGTACTGATTTAACTGGAAAAGTATTGGTAATTACTGGAGCAGGCGGTGTTATCTGCGGATCTCTGGCTCACACCCTGGCAAAAGCAGGAGCAAAGGTAGCGCTTCTGGATTTAAACCTGGAGGCAGCGCATCAGAAAATGGTTTTGTATCATCATCAGCAGATGAAAATGAA
>CALHQJ010000032.1 GCA_938036545.1 uncultured Clostridium sp.
TGCAAAACTTCAAGGACTCGGAATATGTTCTCCAGTCTGGTTTTACCGGTTTTTCTCTTAGCGAACTACAGAAGTTTGCTGATATGGTAAAGCCATTTGCAGGCAGCGTTTCTATCCGCGGTATCGATTACTGACTTCAGGTAAATCGAATATCTGTATACCAAAACCCAAAGCGGCCGTCTCCAGATGGCTGCTTTTTTGACAGCACAAAATGAGGAAATCCAAACATATTAGCCATATATTTCTCATTACTGTAATAATGGCCTGGAACCCCAAGCAGATGTCTGGGTTTTCCCCTGGGATTTTCCAAACGGGCCAATATTAAATACCGGTAATTGTAATAGCCATGCAGCAGAAAGCTGTTATTTCCATAAACCCAGGCTTCTCTTGGCAAAAGGCCAATATCCTGAGGCTTTATAACCAAAATTTCGCAGCCATGTTCACTGTCAAAAGCCTGAATTTTGGGATACAACTTTTCAAATCTGCTCCACATCTGAGCAGCGTTTTCTTCTGGTTCCTCAATTAAACGCAGGTCTTCCAGTTCCCCTGGATTGCCTGCCTGAGGGATATAAGGCAGCTCTGATTTTTCCCTGCTGACTCCGATTCCCGTCCATCCTCCTTCTTTGGTAGATACTGCCTGAACTGCCTCCAATACAGGCTGAGAGTCAATTTGTGCCGATTCTGTCTCTTCCGTGTTCTTCTCTCCTGACACATCCCCATCTGCGCCCTCTTCCCTTGCCAGTTCTTTTTCAATCTCAGCCACTGCTTTTTCAGCTTCCTCCATGACGGCAGGCTCACTTTCCGGCGCTGCTTTTGACAGTTCAATCTCAGCCGCACAGGTGACCTCATCCTCCCAAATCGTCCGATATGTACGCCAGTCATCCTTAGGTTCATGGATTGCGAGTCCGTAGCAGCTGTCCATTTCGCAGCCGCTTCCTTCTACATTGTCCACCTGTACAGACGTCCGAAACTCTCCATTTCCTCCCCTTAAAAATAATTTTCCCAGCAAAATCTCTCCGCCAGAGGACAAAAGATAAATTCCTGCGTCCCCGTTTGTAAAAATCTTTTTCACATTAACGTTGATTCTGCATTGGCCGCCTCTGGCCTCTAATTTTGCAAATCCTACGTTTCTCCCTTTTGTTTTTCCTTCATATTCATAGATATACGAAATCAGTCTCCTATAATTAGACATACAATCACCTCTATTTATGTTTATGCAAATACCCATTGAAACTATGCTATGAAAATGATATTCTATAGGTGAGGTTTTAAAAGCAATACATTTTATGGAAAATGGAGGTTTCTCGAAATGAAGATTTACAAAGTGAAAGATTACGAAGAAATGAGCCGTAAAGCTGCTGCTGTAATTGCTTCCCAGATTATTGCAAAGCCAGACAGCGTTCTTGGTCTTGCTACCGGATCTACCCCAATTGGTACATATAAAAATCTGGTTGCTGCTTATAATGCCGGCGATTTAGATTTCTCTCAGATTAAATCTGCAAACCTGGATGAATACCGCGGCATTACCAAAGATAATGACCAGAGTTACTACTACTTTATGAATCACAACCTGTTCCAGCATGTAAATATTGATCCTGCCAACACTAACATTCCTGACGGAACTAATAGTGATGCAGATGCTGAATGTGCTCGTTATGAAAAAGTTATCGAATCTTTAGGCGGCGTAGATTTACAGCTTTTAGGCCTTGGCCACGACGGACATATTGGTTTTAACGAACCTTGCGATCATTTTGACAAGACAACTCACTGCGTAGATTTAACAGAAATGACCATTGAAGCAAATAAGCGTTTCTTCGCTTCTATTGACGACGTTCCAAGACAGGCTTATACCATGGGATGCGGTACTATTATGAAAGCGAAAAAAATCCTGATTCTGGTTTCCGGTGCTGACAAAGCTGATATCTTATATCAGGTTGTAAACGGCCCTGTTACTCCTCAGGTTCCTGCATCTATCCTTCAGTTCCATCCTGATGTAATCCTGATTGCAGATGAAGCTGCTATGTCTAAATTCTAATTTATTAATAACTATTGAGTATAGCAGAAAATCTGGCGCAAAAAGGCTGTGTCAAGCTGGCTTGTAAACAGCCTTCTGCCCAGATCTCACATTGGAGGCATCTCCGATGTTTCTTATCTGATTGTCTTACTTTTTATCGTTACTGTTTTATCTGACTGAAATAGTTAGCCAGTCCTGCAAACTGTTCCAGTGTCAGCGCTTCCCCCCGAACTGTGGCAGGCAGTCCCATGCTTTCAATGGCTGCGCCAATCTGCTCTTTGGTAAAACTCAAATTCTGTGCATTGTTCAGTCCATTTTGCAGAGTTTTTCTTCTCTGATTAAAGGACGCACGAATTAAATCGAACATCAGCGACGGATCGGCTGTCTCTACCGGCGGCTTATCATGGCGGGTCAGGCGAATTACTGCTGAACCCACATTTGGTCTTGGAATAAAGCAGTTTGGAGGCACATTCGCCGCAATATACGGCTCCGCATAATACTGAACTGCTAAAGACAGCGCTCCGTAATCCTTTGTGCCAGGCCCTGCCTGCATCCGGTCTGCTACTTCTTTTTGTACCATAACGGTAATGTTATCAATGGGAACTCCGCTTTCAAATAATCCCATAATAATCGGAGTTGTAATATAATAAGGCAGATTTGCCACTACCTTAATGGGCCGCCCCTGATTGTATTCCTGGGCCAAAGCCTTAATGTCCAGCTTTAAAATATCCTCATTAATTACCGTTACATTATCGTACCCAGCCAAAGTTTCCTTTAAAATCGGAATCAGATTTTTATCAATCTCAACCGCTACTACTTTTCCTGCATTTTCTGCCAAATACTGGGTCATAGTGCCAATACCAGGGCCTATTTCCAAAACCATATCGTCTTCTTTCACACCGGCAGCCCTGATAATTTTCTCCAGTACATGCTGATCAATCAAAAAATTCTGTCCAAATTTTTTCTGAAACGCAAACTGATATTTCTGGATAATTTCTATGGTTTTCTGGGGATTTCCTAATTTTTCCTGCATATAATCCCTTTCTTTTACTTATTTTTTATACGATACAGTTCCAACCCATTCTTATAGGTAATTTCTTCTATCTGTTCTCTAGTCAAACCTTTAATTTTGGCTAATTCGTCTGCCACATAAGGCAGATTTAAGGAAGAATTTCGTTTTCCCCGGTTTGGCGTTGGCGCCATATAAGGGCAGTCTGTTTCCAGCACAATCCGGTCTATAGGCGCATACTCTGCCACTTCTTTTAATTTTTTGGCATTTTTAAATGTCAAAACTCCGCCAATCCCCAGATAAAAGCCCATGTTTAAAAATTCTCTTGCCAGTTCGACTCCATAGGAGAAACAATGAATCACTCCGCCAATCTCTTCTGCCTTTAAAGCCTTCATCATATCCAGGGTATCCTTCGCCGCATCCCGGCTGTGGATAATAACAGGAAGTTTTACCTGCCTTGCCAGTTCTATCTGACGTTCAAACCACTTTTTCTGAATGCTGCGATCCGGCTCATCCCAGTAATAGTCTAACCCCATTTCTCCTACTGCTGCCACCTTTTCATGGCTGGTCTGAGCTGCCAGCCAGTCGAATTTTTCATCATCTAATTCACCGGTATCACTTGGGTGAACGCCTGCAGACGCATAAAAACAGGGATACTGTTCTGCCAGCCGGATGGATGCAGATGTAGACTCCAAATCTGCCCCAACATTGACCACCAGACCAATTCCGTTTTCCGGAAGGCTTTTAATCAGGGATTCCCTGTCTTCGTCAAAGGCCTCGTCATTATAGTGTGCATGGGTGTCAAATATCATTTTGTCAAAACTCCTTACATCAAACCTGTTTGTAAAGAAGCGCTGTACACCCTAATTCAGGACGCACAGCGCCAACATTTCTCAATTTAGCAGATTTCTGCTCCTGCCGGCATATCCTTCTCCGGTTTCATCAGAGCCAGGTTTCCTTCTGCATCCTCTGCGCATAAAATCATGCCTTCTGACTTAACTCCTGCCAAAGTAGCCGGTTTTAAGTTGGTCACTACCATGACTTTTTTTCCTACCATTTCTTCAGGTGTGTAATGGGCCTTAATGCCGCTTACAATCTGGCGGACCTGAGAGCCGATCCGAACCTGGCTGCAAAGAAGTTTTTTGGATTTCTTTACTGCTTCACACGCAATAATTTCTCCAACCTGGAATTGAAGCTTCGCAAAATCATCATAAGTAATCTCCGGCTTTGCCTCTAAGTCAATGACATTTTCCGGAGCCTGCGCTTCCCCGCCATTTTCCTTTGCAGCTTCTGCCTGCATTGCTTCTACTTTTTCCATAACTTCCTTGATGTCCATGCGGGCAAACAGGATTTCTGGCTTATCTGTCACCTTGTTTCCGGACGGATATTTGCCGAAGCTGTCCATTTCTTCCAGACTGCGTTTCTCTGTATTTAACTGAGACAAAATCTTTGCGGAAGTATCCGGCATAAAGGATGCCAGCAGGGATGCGCCAATGGTAATTGCCTCTGCCAGGTTATACAGAACCTCCTCCAGACGCTCTTTTTTAGCCTCGTCCTTTGCAAGACTCCATGGCATGGTTTCATCAATGTATTTATTGCAGCGGCGGAAAATTCCAAATGTCTCTGTAATAGCGTCTGCAACCCGAAGCTGTTCCATTTTTGCATCTACTTTTTTAACTGCTTCCAGAACAGTTGCCTTTAAATCGTCGTCTACCTCTTCCTTTACTCCGGTTGATGTTACGACTCCGCCGAAGTATTTGTTGCTCATGGAAATGGTACGGTTTACCAGGTTGCCCAGGATATTTGCCAAATCAGAATTTAACCGTTCTACCATCAGTTCCCAGGAAATCACGCCGTCATTGTCAAATGGCATTTCATGGAGAACAAAATAGCGGACTGCATCTACGCCAAAAAAGTCTACCAGGGTATCTGCGTAAAGAACGTTTCCTTTGGACTTACTCATTTTTCCGTCGCCCTGTAACAGCCATGGATGGCCAAATACCTGCTTTGGCAGCGGAAGATCTAACGCCATCAGGAAAATCGGCCAGTAAATCGTATGGAAACGGATAATGTCTTTTCCGATTAAGTGCAGATCTGCAGGCCACAATTTTTCAAACTGCTGGCTGCTCTCTCCGTCACAGTCGTAGCCAATGCCAGTAATATAGTTGGTCAGAGCATCCAGCCATACATAGGTTACATGTTTTGGATCAAAGCTGACCGGAATTCCCCATGTAAAAGAAGTTCTGGATACGCACAAATCCTGCAGTCCCGGAAGCAGGAAATTGTTCATCATTTCGTTTTTGCGGGACACCGGCTGAATAAAATCCGGATGCTCGTTGATATAGTCAATTAATCTCTGGGCATACTTGCTCATTTTAAAGAAATATGCTTCTTCCTTTGCAGGCTGAACTTCACGGCCGCAGTCTGGACACTTTCCGTCTACCAGCTGAGATTCTGTAAAGAATGATTCACACGGAGTACAGTAAAGTCCCTCATAGTATCCTTTATAAATATCGCCCTGATCATACAGCTTCTTAAAAATCTTCTGAACCTGAGCCTCATGGTATTCATCTGTAGTACGGATAAATTTATCGTAGGATGTATTCATCATATCCCAGATTCCACGGATCTCTGTAGATACGCCATCTACAAATTCCTTTGGAGTTACTCCGGCATCCTGGGCCTTCAGCTCAATTTTCTGACCGTGTTCATCTGTACCAGTCTGGAAAAATACATCATATCCCTGTTCTCTCTTATAACGGGCAATGGCATCTGCCAGAACTGCTTCATAGGTATTGCCGATATGCGGTTTGCCGGAAGTATAGGCAATTGCCGTTGTAATGTAATACGGTTTTTTGATTTTCTGTGTCATGTTATCCTCTCTTTCTAACATCAGCGGAGCATTTTCATCGTATCCGGCTATCCCGTCAAAATAAGTATCCAATACGATAAAAAATCCCGCCTTTAAATTTGCACTTAAAGACGAGATAATATCCCGTGTTACCACTTTAATTCACCTGAACCTCACAGCACAGGCCTCATGGACTGCGGATACAGTCCCACACTGTAACGGGCGCTCCCGTCGCCGCCTAAAATACTGGTTCGGATTGATAACCTTTGTCCAAATATTCTCAGCTGCGAAGCTCCAAGACCATCTTCTGCGGATTCTCCCTTTCTCCCTTCTCAGCAACCGGGATTCTCTGTTAAACGGATTGTCTGCATACTCTTCTCTTCACTGCTTTTTTCAAATATATGGTAAGTCTAACCGTTTCCCTCAACTTTGTCAAGGGCTGATGGAATGATTGTATTTCGCAAAAATATAATATATAATGAATAGTAACTGTTCCGGACGGCATCGTTTCACACCAAATTTCCTGCCGGCCTGAATCGTTCATGGATATTATTTACAGGAGGACAGCAAATGCATTTATCAGCACATTTTCATATTCAAAAATTATCCTCTCTGACGCTGGCTGCTGCTGTATCCGGCGCACTCCTGCTCAATGGCTGTTCCATTCAGCGCCCTGATGCGCCAGAACCCACTTCATCAACAGCCTTAGAAACGGATACCGGCCAAAACAATTCTGACAATACCAATGCTCAAAAAGAACAGGCTCGATTTGATGCTCTGATGGATGAAACCTTTCGGGATTCTCTGATAGATTCTCTGCTGACTCTTCATTACAGCGTCAGCGATCCAGAAAACTACGGTATTACGGATTATCCTTGTACCTTTGGAGATTTTTCCGTTTCTGACATCCAGAAAAATTTAATGGAGCTTCAGACGCTGGATTCTCAGCTGGATCACTTTAACCGCTCTCTTCTTACTGCGGATCAGATCCTGACCTTAGACATTTTAAATGAGCATTTAGATACCGAGCTTTCCTTAGAGGGGATTGAATTATATCAGACTCCCCTTACTTCCATAACCGGTATCCAGATTGATCTGCCGGTCATCCTTTCGGAATACCGTTTTTACACAAAAAAAGATATTGATGAATACCTGGAACTGCTTTCCAATATGGATGAATTTTTCGACCAGATCCTGACCTTTGAACAGGAACGTTCTGCTGCCGGCTTGTTTTGCGGGGACACGGCGGCTGACCACATTATCGAATCCTGCCAGCCTTATATGATTGATGCAGAATACAATCTCCTTCACACTTCCTTTGTTACCAGATTAGAAGAGTTCCCTTCTCTGACAGATGAGGAAAAAGAGGCTTATATCCAGCAAAATCAAACCATTGTGTCAGAACAGTGCATACCGGCTTACCAGGAACTTACTGCCGGCCTTTCCAAGTTAAAAGGAACTGGACAGTATGAAGGCGGCCTGTGCCATTATCCTGACGGTAAAAAGTATTTTGAATATTTGGTCCGTTCCAATACTGGAACCTCCTACACCAATATGACCGATTTAAAAAATGCCATTGAAAAGAAAAATGTAGCGGACATTGCGGCTATGGCCGCCATCATCCGAAACCGTCCTGAACTGGTGGATCAGGTAGGAACCTTTGCCTTTTCTCCTACTGGCCCCGAAGAGATTCTGACCGCTTTAAAACAGGAAATTTCTGATGAATTTCCGGAAATTCCGGGGCACAATTACACAATCAAATATGTAGCTCCGGAGTTAAAAGATATTTTGTCTCCTGCCCTGTATATGGTTCCTCCTATGGATCGGTACAATGAAAATGTAATCTATCTCAACATGGATCAGAATAATGGCATTACCCAGTACTTATATACCACATTAGCCCATGAAGGCTATCCGGGCCATTTATATCAAAATGTGTATTTCTACAGCACCAATCCCTGTCCGATCCGCTGTCTGCTGTCCTTTAACGGCTATTCAGAAGGCTGGGGACTGTATTCTGAATTTTTGTCCTATTCCTTTAACAATGGTGTCGATCCGGATGGGGCCAAAATCCTGAAATACAATTCTTCTGCCAGCATTGGGTTAAACGCTCTCTTAGACTTAAATATTAATTACTTTGGCTGGGATGAAAATCAGACCCGTGAGTATTTATCAGACTATTATGACGTGGAAAATTCTAATATCGTATCCGAAGTTTATCAGACTCTGATTGAAAATCCAGGATACTATTTAACTTACTATGTGGGGTATATGGAATTTTGCGAAATGCGGGAGCAGGCTGAAAAAGAGCTTGGAGATAAGTTTGATGCAAAAGAATTTCATAAATTAATGCTTGATATTGGTCCGGCTCCTTTCTCGGTTATCCGAAATCGTTTGGAGACCTGGATTCTGACTAAAAAAATGCAGTAGTAAAAATACGGCGCCTGCCAGGAAATCTTCTGACAGACGCCGATTTTATCTTGTTTTGTAACTATTCATTCCAAAAATCTTCATAGTCCTCGAAGTAGGTGGAATATCCATTCTCATCTGCTTCCAGTAAATCAGACTTCACATCTTCTCCATTAACCTGAAGCTTTACCAGTTCCAGTTCGTAGTTCTCAATGTAAGTGTTCACCAGAGCTTCCAGTGTAGCCTGGTTCATAAAATCATCATCTTCATAACTTGGGATTGCAGAAAGATTGACAATACCAGATGCATTTTCTTCGTTTACCGTTACATCTGTAACCGTAGTACCCTCATCCAGCACACCGTACTCAATCAATTTATCTACCAGACCCTGATTGCTCATTTCCTCTAAAGAATCCATGTTCTGAAGAAGCCCGCTTCCATCCTCATTGATACTGTATACGGAAATGGTGTCATATTCCGGGCCAGGAACCTTGCCTTCTACTAATTTATCGCCGCTGTCTGCTGTAGACGGCACAGTTGCTGCAGTCTCAGCATTCTTCTGTGGGGTTGGCGTACATGCTGCCAAAGAAACCGCCATCAGTGCTGCTGCAATGTACATAATTGTTTTTTTCATAATTAAAATTGCCTCCTCTTAATCCTTCTTCTGAACCTGACGAAACCAGCTGTTCAAGTGCTTTAAGGTCTTTACCAGAACCTCCAGCTCTTCTTCATCCAGTTCCTCCATAACGCCCTGTATCATCTGTCTATGAAAACCGGCGTGGTGCTCATATGCTTTTTTTCCTTTTTCGGAAAGGGATATATAGACAACTCTCCTGTCCTCATTGCTTCTCTCCCGCATGACGTAGCCCTTTTTTACAAGGCTGTTCATGGCAATAGTCAGGGTTCCCACTGTCACAGAAAGTTCCCTGGCAATTGTGGACATGTTTTTAGGCGTCCCGACTCCTATAGCGTCAATAACGTGCATGTCGTTATTGGTTATATCCTTAAATTCCGGTGTAATAATTGCTTTCTGTTCAATGTCCATAATGTCATTGAACAACCTTACCAGAACTTCATTTAAAGTCCCGTAATTATCCACGTCTTATCCTTTCCTAACCTTTCAGAAAAAGCTTCCTACTGATTATATCTGATCCTTCAGCAGAAAACAACCTCCTAATTCCTTATGAAATTCTTACAAAGTTGTGTTTTTTCTGTGTCTATTGTATAGATTTCTAAAAATAACAGCTTTTACATTATAGTAGAAGTCCCCTCTATTTTCAACCGGTATTTCTATGTTTTAAGCCTGTTTAAGCTGTTTTTCCGCACCTTTTACACTGCTGCCGCTGTTCCCAGCAAAATGCTGGCGGCCATTCCTGCGGCTGTGGCAATCAGCGCTCCTTTCAGCGCATACCTGGTTTTTGTGATACAGGCCGCCCCAAAATAGACGCTGAGACAGTAAAAAACCGTTTCTGTGCTGCTCATTAAAATCGATCCGATCATCCCTTCTACGGAATCTGGCCCGCTTGTTTTAAAAATATCCAGTACCAGGCCGGTAGCCGCCGCATTGGATACCAGCCGCACCAGGGCAACCGGCACAATAGGCGCAGGCAGATGAAGCCATTCAGCCGGTTTTTCTAAAAATCGGCATAAAAAATCCAGCAGTCCGGAAGAACGCAGTACGCCTACCGCTGTCATTAAGCCAATTAACGTAGGCATTACCTGAGCTGTCGTCCTCATGCCTTCCTTTGCTCCATCTAAAAAATCTTCCAGTACCGGACGCTTCTGCAGCAGTCCAAAACCAACCATGTAAAAAACCGCCAGAGGAACCAGGGCTTTTGAAATGAACACCAAAACTCTCATAATTCTGTTCTCTAAAATAACTTTTTACAGCTTATGCTGATTTGCTGACAAACATACACAGGCGATTTCCAGTTGACACCATCTTTTCTTATTGATACTATTTTACTATGATTACGACAAAGACAATTTCCATTCCATGTTTTCAATTAGACCAGATTGCCCAGTCCGGACAGTGCTTCCGAATGACGCCCCTTGACCATGGCGGATATTCTGTCATTAGCTGCGGACATTACCTTAAAATTCAGGAACAGCCTTCTTTGGAATCTGCTCAGGTTTCCTTTACCTGCCCAGAAACGGATCTGGACTTCTGGTTTCAATATTTTGATTTGAATACTGATTATCAGGCTATTTTAAATTCAATTCAGCCTGAAGATGCCTATTTAACTGCCGCAGGAAAAACAGGCAGCGGTATCCGGATTCTCCGGCAGGATCTGTGGGAAATGATTATTACCTTTATCATATCCCAGCAAAAAACCATTCCTGCCATCCGCCAGGCCGTTGAGAAGTTAAGCAGACAGTATGGAACTTTGATTCAGGAATCTGCTTCTGAACCTGTATATGCCTTTCCCTCGCCCGAACAACTGTCAAGGGCTTCTCTTGAGGATTTGCTGAACTTAAAATTGGGATACCGCGCCAAATATATATTAAAAACTACGGAAGACGCCTGTTCTGGCTTCTTGGATCTGGAGTATTTAAAAACTCTGGATTACAGTCATGCCATGACCTATATAAAGGGCTTTTACGGCATTGGAGAAAAGGTTGCCAACTGTATCTGTCTCTTTGGCCTTCATCACATTGACGCCTTTCCCGTAGATACCTGGATTCAAAAAATTCTTATGGCAGAATATTATCCCAAGCATCCAAGGCGCTATAAAAATATCCCAAAGTCTGCACTCTGGGATACCATTATTTCCGACCATTTTGGCTGCTATGACGGCTTCAAAGGCGTTATGCAGCAATATATTTTCTACTATGAACGCAGCCGTTCAGGAAAGCTTTAAAAATGAAAGGATTTAAAAATGACGGGACAACAGTTAAAATGGCTGGCTACATTTACTATGGTACTGGATCACATCAGTGTGGTCTGTATTGGCCCACTCTTAGAAAATCTTCCGGATCTCTCCCTTTCTTCCCTGTACTATGGCGCTGTAAATGGGAGTGAACAGCAGGCTTTTCTTTGCTGGTCTGCCTTAATCCTTCGATCCCTTGGCAGACTGGCATTTCCAATTTTTTGTCTTCTCCTGACAGAAGGCTTCTGCCATACCAGAAACCTCAAAAAATATATGGGACGAATGGCTCTGTTTGCCCTGATTTCTGAAATTCCTTTTGATCTTGCTATTTATGGATCATTCTGGAATTCGGAATCCCAAAATGTCTTCTTTACCCTATTAATTGGGCTTTTGGTTTTATATGGGTTTCAAAAAATCGATCTGATCTGTATCGGGATTGATTTAACTTTTCTGCTTAAGATACTGGTACTGTCTGGCGGATGTATTGCTGCATTTTGTTTAAAAACAGACTATGATAGTTACGGTATTTTATTTATCGCACTCCTGTTTCTGCTTCGGGATGACAAACAAAAACAAACCTTCTTTGGTATATTGATGGCCATGCTGGAATATACCGCTGTATTTGCCTTTATTCCCATCTGGTTCTACAATGGAAAACCTGGAACAGGCAGATTCCGATATTTCTACTATTGGTTTTATCCAGTACATTTGCTGGTTCTGTGGGGAATTCAGAGGGGAGTGGTTTAACTCCCCTGGCTATCCATCACTTTACAAAACGCCACCGCCGCTATCGTACTTACCGCAGTAGCTATTAAAGCCGGTCCCATGATAGCCGCCGGATCAGCGCTTCCATATTGAGTCCGATAGGCTATCATATTGACTGGAATCAACTGCAAAGAGGAAATATTAATAATTAAAAACGTACACATTTCATTACTGGCTGTTCCCTGTAAACGCTTCAATCCACTGTCTTTTTGACGTCTGCTTTCTTCTAATTCTTTTAATTCTCCCATAGCTTTTAATCCGGCAGGCGTAGCTGCCCAGCCCATTCCCAGCATATTGGCAATCATATTGACTGCAATGGATTTTGCAGCCGGATGAGTAAGAGGCAGTTTGGGAAATAAAAATTTCAATACCGGATTCATTTTTTTAACCATTGCTTCGATGATTCCGGCCCTGTTCCCAATTTCCAAGATTCCCGTCCAAAAAGATATGATTCCCACCATTGTGATACACAGGGCTACGGCCTCTCCTGAGGAATGAATGATTCCTTCGGTTACTGCTTCCAATGTTCCATGAAACATTCCCCAGACAACCCCAGCCAGTATCATACCAGCCCACAGCCAATTCATCACAATAAAATGCCTCCCCAACAGAATGTTTTATACATTACTATTCGAAAGGTATCCATTTAACCACAAACTCCCCTGACAGAACCGGAACTTATCCACATTCTGTCAGGGGGTTTTCTACATGCATAAATCTTTGATTACTTCATCCACAGTTTCAATTTTGCTGCACCGATAGGCATTTGCTCCGCAGAAAAGCAATGCGTCTTCTACCTGTCCTCTGGCTGCCCGGATTAATGCTTTGGTAATGCAGTACGGCACTTCTGCCGGATTGCAGTGTTCCAGACATTGGAAACAGCGGGTAATCCGTTCTTTTTCTTTGCTTACCCGTTGAATAAAATCATTTTTAATGGCCCGTCCTGGCATTCCTACCGGACTTTTTACAATGATAATATCTTCTTTTCTGGCATTGATATAAGACTGTTTATATGCCATAGGCGCATCACACTCCTGGGTTGTGACAAATCGGGTTCCTACCTGGACTCCGTCTACTCCCAGGCTCATATGGCGTTCCATGTCTTCTCTGCCAAATACGCCTCCTGCGCTGACGGTTGGAATCTTACAGTTATACTTTTTCTCATATTGGGAAATCACATTCAAAATCTCCCTGATTTCTGTTTCATAAACAGACTGGCGATAAGTTTCTGCTGTGTTTTCCGTATCTGCCCCATATTCTGTCAGTTCCTCTCTGTGAAATCCCAGGTGTCCTCCGGCTAATGGTCCTTCAATTACTACCATGTCCGCAGTTCTGCCATATTTTCTGTCCCACATACGCAGAATGACTGACGCAGATTTTGCAGATGACACAATGGGAGCAATTTTCGTTTTTGTACCTTTTACATATTCCGGTAAATGGATTGGAAGACCGGCTCCAGAAATAATAATATCAGCTCCCGCCTGTACAGCAGTGCGAACATAGTCCATATAATTTCTGGTAGCAACCATAATATTAAATCCCAGAACCGGACGATTTTTCTTACTGCCTGTTCCATTTCCCAATCCGGCAATTTCTCTGGCTTTCTCAAGTTCCAAAACAATAGCTTTCAAATTTGCTTTTTGGGGATTTTTATCAAATTCCGGATCCCGAAAACCAATCTGTGCAGTAGAGATAATTCCCATTCCCCCTGCTTTTGCCACAGCTCCGGCCAGACCGGACAAACTGATTCCGACTCCCATGCCGCCCTGCACCACTGGATTTTCAATTTCCAAATCTCCTACAATTAGAGGATTATATCGGCTCATACTTTACATCCTCCTAAATCTTTCATATCGAAGAGCTGCTGCCTCTTCTCCTGATACCTTACAAAATCCGGAAAGAAATACCCCCATAGCAGCATCCATATCTGCAGCTATTTCAGAGATGTTTTCCATAGATGCCGGACTGTTTTCCGGTATCACATGTTCGATAAGATTTAACTCTTTCAAATCTCTGGCAGTCATCTTCATTACTCTGGCTGCTTCCGGAGCTTTTTTACTGTCCTTCCAAAGAATAGAGGCAAAACCTTCTGGAGATAAAACGGAGTATACGCTGTTTTCCATCATCCACACCTGATTTGCCACAGCCAGGGCTAATGCGCCGCCGCTTCCTCCTTCTCCGATTACAATGGATAATACAGGCGTTTTTAACGAAGACAGTTCAAAAAGATTTCTGGCTATTGCCTCTCCTTGTCCCCGTTCCTCTGCTTCCAGTCCGCAGAATGCGCCAGGGGTATCTACAAAGCAGATTACCGGACGGTGAAACTGTTCTGCTTCCTTCATTAAACGCAGGGCTTTCCGGTATCCTTCCGGAGACGGCATACCAAAATTGCGCTTAATATTTTCCTTGGTACTCCGCCCTTTTTGCTGGCCGATTACCGTAACCGGAATTCCATGGAACATGGCAATTCCTCCTATAACCGCTCCGTCATCCTTAAAATACCGATCTCCATGGAGCTCTGTAAAATCGTCAAACAGCCGATTGATATAGTCCAGGGCAGTCGGCCTGTCTGACCGTCTGGACAGCAGCACCGTATCCCAGGGAGATTTTCCAACATTTTCCTCTGCCCTGGCAACTCTGCTCCAGCCGTTTTCCCCTACTGATTCAGCAAGAGAGCTGACGGCGTCCTCCTTCTTTTCATGGATATTCAGAATCTTAGCCAGAGTTTCCTTCATGTTCTGGCGTTCTACGATTTTATCAATAAAGCCGTGTTCCAGTAAAAACTCTGAACTCTGAAATCCTTCCGGCAGCTTCTGCCCAATGGTCTGTTCAATAACTCTGGGACCTGCAAATCCGATTAAAGCCTTAGGCTCTGCCAGAATAATGTCTCCCAGCATGGCAAAGCTTGCTGTTACGCCTCCAGTAGTTGGATCGGTTAAAACCGTAATATAAAGCTGTCCTGCTTCCTGATGGCGTTTTAAAACTGCGGAAGTTTTTGCCATCTGCATGAGTGACACCATCCCCTCCTGCATTCTGGCGCCTCCAGAACAGGCAAACAGGATAACCGGCAGTGCTTCTCTGGTAGCCCGCTCAATCATTCTGGTAATTTTTTCGCCTACCACATATCCCATGCTGCTCATCAAAAATCTGGCGTCACAGACGCCAATGGCAGCTTTATGTCCCCCGATTGTTCCTGTTCCTGTAATTACAGCCTCATCCAGACCAGTTTTTTCTCTGGCTGCCAGTACCTTTTTTTCATACCCAGGGAAATCAAGGGGATTGGAAAACTCCATCTTTTCATCCCACTCTTCAAAAGTCCCCTCATCTACCGTAATCTCGATTCTTCTGCGGCCGTGGACTCTGAAATATCCGCCGCATTTTGGACAAACGTAATGATTATTTTTTACGTCCTCCACATAAATAGGCTGTCCGCATTTATTACACTTGCGCCACAATCCTTCCGGAATATTTGGCTCTTCTTCATTCATCTGCCTGAATCTGGAATCAATTCGGGTATATGTCTTTTTAAACATATCCTTCAGCATAATCAAATATCCCCTTTCCCGTACATCTGCCTGCTATTTACAATACTCTGGAAACTGAGAAGCAATAAAATCCGTATCTGTATTTCCGCTTTCAAATGCCTGATTATCTAAAATCTCATACAAAAAGTCCAGATTTGTCTCAATTCCCTCAATAATCAGTTCACCAAGGGCGCTTCGCATTTTTGCAATGGCTTCTTCTCTGTCTTTTCCATGTACAATCAGCTTTAAAAGCATGGAATCATAGTTGGCCGGAACCTGGTAATCATTATAAATATGAGTATCTACCCGCACCCCATTTCCTCCAGGGATATGAACGTTAGTGATCCGCCCAGGACAAGGCATAAAGTTCTTTTTCGGATTTTCTGCATTAATCCGGCACTCAATAGCATGTCCTCTTAATATTATCCGTTTTTGGTTAATATTAAGTTTTTCTCCGGCAGCAATTAAAATCTGTTCTTTGATTAAATCGAAACCGGAAACCATTTCTGTAACCGGATGTTCTACCTGAATTCTGGTATTCATTTCCATAAAATAAAACTGATTGTTCTTGTCCAGAAGAAATTCAATGGTTCCCGCATTTTCATAATGAACGGCTTTGGCTGCCGCAATGGCCGCCTCTCCCATTTGTTCTCTCAGTTCATCAGATATTGCAATACAAGGCGATTCTTCCAACACCTTTTGATGACGTCTCTGAATAGAACAATCTCTCTCTCCTAAATGAACCACATTTCCAAACTTATCTGCTAAAATCTGAAATTCCACATGTCTGGGCTTTTCAATATATTTTTCAATATACATGGTATCATCCGAAAATCCCTTAATGGATTCTTGTTGGGCGTTCTGAAAATTTCCAGAAAAATCTTCCTCACTTCTGGAAACTCTCATGCCTTTTCCCCCACCTCCGGAAGACGCTTTTATCATAACCGGAAATCCGATTGCTTTTGCCAGTTCTAATCCTCTTTTTACGTCTGTTACCGACTCCTTTGTACCAGGAACCACCGGAACTCCAGCTTCCATCATTGTTTTTCTGGCCTCGGACTTATTGCCCATTTTATGGATAACAGATGCAGACGGGCCAATAAAGGTGATCTTACATTTTTCACAAAGTTCTGCAAATCGGGCATTTTCAGAAAGGAAGCCAAAGCCAGGATGGATCGCATCTGCTTTCATGGCAACGGTAGCTGTCAGGATTCTTTCCATATCTAAATAGCTTTTTGAAGAAGGCGCTGGCCCGATACAAATGGCCTCATCTGCCAGAAGTGTATGAAGAGCATCCTTATCTGCCTCTGAATATACGGCAACTGTTTTTATTCCCATTTCCCTGCAGGCCCGTATAATCCGGACTGCAATCTCTCCTCGGTTGGCAACCAAAATTTTCTGAAACATGTCAATCTCCTACCCTATCATAAAGGTTAATTCTGCAGATACTGCAACTTTCCCATTTACTGTAGCAATGGCTTTTCCCACTCCTACCGGACCTTTCTGCCTGATAATCTCACATTCCAGGCGAAGCCGGTCTCCTGGCACTACCTTATGCTTAAATTTTGCATTGTTAATCGCTCCAAAATACGCAATTTTTCCTTTATTTTCCTCTAGTCCCAGAATCGCAACTGCTCCTGTCTGAGCCAGTGCTTCTACGATTAACACGCCTGGCATAACCGGTTCCTGTGGAAAATGACCTGTAAAAAACGGTTCGTTATAGGTAACGGATTTATAACCTACTGCCCGTACTCCTGGCTCCAGTTCTTCAATGCAGTCAACGAGAAGAAACGGATGGCGGTGCGGAATAATTTCCTGAATTTCTTTAATTCCCAACATAACAACTTCTCCTTCTAACGAATCCGGAATAATGGCTGTCCATATTCCACCACATCTTCGTTGTTTACTAAAATTGCTTCTACAATGCCGTCAAAATCACTTTCGATTTCATTCATCAGCTTCATGGCCTCTATAATTCCCAAGACCTGACCTTTTTTTACATGGTCTCCCACCTTTACAAAACTTTCGGCATCAGGAGAGGAAGCGCTGTAAAACGTCCCTACTAACGGGGAAGTCATAACCTTATCTGATCCAATATCCGGCTCTGCCTTTTTTTCTGTCATCTGTACTGTCTCTTCCGGCACGCCTGACATCTGTACTGTTCCAGTTGTTTTCTCTTTCTTTAAAGCAATCTTAATGTTTCCTTCTTCTAATTCAAAGCTGCTGAGGCCGTAATCTGATACTGCCTGAATCAGTTTCATAATTTCATTAATTTCCATAACAGTTTCCGCCTTTCCTGTTATTCGCTGAATTTCTTTACAATCAGGCTGGCGTTGTGGCCGCCGAATCCTAAAGAATTGCTGAGGGCATAATTGACTTCCATAGAAACTCCTTCACCCATGGTATAATCCAGATCGCAGCCTTCGCCCTTTGCCTCCAGGCCTGCGGTTGCATGGACAAATCCGTCTTCAATTGATTTTACGCAGGCAATCAGTTCTACGCCGCCTGCTGCGCCTAATAAATGGCCAATCATCGACTTGGTGGAATTAATCTTTACCTGGTATGCATGGTCTCCTAAAGCCAGTTTAATGGCCTTTGTCTCAAATAAATCATTGTGATGGGTGCTGGTTCCATGAGCATTGATATAATCGATATCCTCCGGCCGGATTCCCGCATCTTCCATGGCATATTCCATTGCCTTTGCTGCGCCGCTTCCATCTTCTGCCGGAGAAGTAATGTGGTATGCGTCGCAGGTTGCTCCATATCCTGCTACCTCTGCCAGAATTTTAGCGCCTCTGGCTTTTGCATGTTCCAGAGACTCTAATACCAATACTCCTGCTCCTTCTCCCATAACAAAGCCGTCTCGATTTTCGTCAAATGGCCTGGAAGCGCGGGTTGGATCTTCAGAACTGGAAAGCGCTGTTAAAGCAGTAAAGCCGGCTACCCCTAAAGGCGTAATACTTGCTTCCGTTCCTCCTGCCAGCATTACATCTGCTTCACCATACTGGATTGCACGAAATGCCTCGCCAATAGAATGGGTTCCCGTTGCACAGGCGGTTACAACGTTGATACATTTTCCCTTTAATCCAAACTGAATAGCAACATTTCCTGCTGCCATATTGCTAATCATCATTGGAACCAGCAAAGGGTTAACTCTGGACGGCCCCTTTTCCATCAGCTTTTTATGCTCTCTTTCTACAGACTGCAGGCTTCCAATACCAGAACCAATGCTGGCCCCTACTCGGTATGGATCTTCTGCCTCCATATTGATTCCTGCCTGTTCTAATGCCTCTTTTGATGCAGCTACGGCAAACTGAGAAAATGGTTCCATTCTTCTGGCTGCTTTTGCATCCATATACTGTCTGGCATCAAAATCTTTTACCTCTGCCGCCAGTTTTGCCTTATACTCTGTAGTGTCAAAATGTGTAATCGGGCCAAAACCAAGCTTTTTTTCTTTTAATCCCTGCCAAAAAGACTCTGCATCATTGCCAATTGGAGTAATAGCTCCCAAACCGGTTATAACGACTCTTCTTTTCATAACTTATCTCCTTTTCCAACCGGACTTACATGGCCATGCCGCCGTCTACGCTGATTACCTGTCCAGTAATATATCCTGCTTTATCAGAAGCCAAAAATACTGCCATATTGGCAATGTCTTCTGTTCTTCCAAAATGTTTCATGGGGATCTGCCCTTCTGCAGCCGTCCGTACTGACTCTGAAAGCACCTGTGTCATTTCCGTATCAATAAAACCTGGCGCAATGGCATTGACTGTGATTCCCCTGTTGGCCATTTCCCTTGCTGCCGATTTGGTAAGACCAATTACTCCTGCTTTGGAAGCGCTGTAATTAGCCTGTCCTGCATTTCCCATAACTCCGGATACCGAAGAAATATTGATGATTTTTCCGCTTCTCTGTTTGATCATCTGTCTGGAAATGTGGCGGATACAGTTAAATGCACCCTTTAAATTAGTATTTAATACAGCGTCAAAATCTTCCTCAGACATTTTCATTAAAAGATTGTCTCTGGTAATTCCGGCGTTATTTACCAGAATATCCACGTGTCCGTAGGTTTTTACTCCGTATTCCATCAATCCCTCTGCCTGATGAAAATCCGATACATCGCACTGATAAGCTTCTGCCTGCCCTCCGGCATTTCTGATTTCCTCTACAACCTCGTTTGCCCTGGCTTCAGAACCGTTATAATTTACAATTACAATTGCTCCTTCTTTCGCCATGGAAAGAGCGATCTGACGCCCAATCCCCCGGCTGGCTCCGGTTACGACTGCTACTTTATTTTCCAGAATCTTTTCCATTATGAAAGCGCCTCCACTGTCTTTTCAATATCTTCCAATGTTCCTACATTTAATATCTTTACTTCTCGGCTGATTTTCCTGATAAATCCAGATAAGGTTTTTCCTGGTCCAATCTCAACAAATGTATCTACACCATCCCTTATCATGGCCTCTACACTCTGCTGCCACCGGACAGAAGAGGACACCTGTTTCATTAAAAGCGGCTTAATCACATCTGCCTCTGTTACATACTCTGCCGTTACATTTGCCACATATGGAATTACTGGCTTACGAATCTCAATGGCATCCAATACTGTCCCAAGCTTTTTCCCTGCTCCTTCCAGCATTTTAGAATGGAAAGGGCCGCTGACATTGAGAAGCACTGTTCTTTTTGCTCCTGCTTCCTTTAACTTCATACAAGCTTCTTCTATTGCTTCTTTTTTACCGGAAATTACGATCTGTCCTGGACAGTTGTAATTGGCAATCCAGACGTCTTTCATAGTGGAAAGGACATGTTCAATTACTTCTGCATCCAACGCTAAAATAGCTGCCATAGCGCCAATCCCTGTTGGAACTGCTTCCTGCATGAAAATTCCTCTTTGGCGTACAGAAACAATGGCGTCATCTGCACTCATAACCCCTGCTGCGGTCAGGGCATTGTATTCTCCCAGACTTAAACCGGCTGTTACATCTGGATAAATTCCAGCGTTTTCTAATACCTTCATCATGGCAATTCCTGTGGTTACCATAGCGGCCTGAGTATATTCGGTAATGTCCAGCCTGTCATTTTTCTCAAAGCAAAGCTCCGGCATGGAAAATCCCATCAGCTCTGTAGCTCTGTCAAAAACCTGACGGCCAATTTCTGTATTTTCATAAAAATCTTTTCCCATACCGCATACCTGTGCGCCCTGTCCAGGGAAAATAAATGCAGTTCTGCTCATTTCTTACTCCTTTTTGGCATGTTCCCGCCTTATTACCAATTCAGCAATCTGGATGCTTCTGCCACCATTTCATCTATCATTTCTTTACAGGTCATTTCTTTATCTATCATGCCTGCAATCTGTCCGGCCATTACTGTACCGTTTTTTACATCTCCGTCCTGAACAGCCTTTCTAAGGGCTCCCAAAGTTAAATATTCCAGTTCTTCAAAAGACTTTCCTTCCTTTTCCAGCTTCAGGTATTCTCTGGTCATCTGATTTCTCAGGCAACGGATAGGATGACCATGGGATCGGCCTGTAACTGTGGAATCAATATCACTGGCTTTTATCAATCTCTGCTTATAATTGTCATGTACAATCGATTCTTTTGCCACTACAAAACGGGTTCCCATTTGGACTGCCTCTGCTCCCAGCATAAATGCAGCTGCAATTCCCCTGCCATCTGCAATGCCTCCTGCTGCAATCACCGGAATAGATACTGCATCCACAATCTGAGGAACTAATGTCATCGTTGTCAGTTCTCCAATGTGTCCGCCGGATTCCATTCCCTCTGCCACTACTGCATCTGCGCCCATTCTTTTTATGCGTTTTGCCATTGCTACAGAAGCGACAACAGGAATCACTTTAATACCTGCATTCTTCCACATTTCCATGTATTTTTCCGGATTTCCGGCGCCAGTGGTAACTACCTTTACCCCTTCTTCTACAACGACTCTGGCAACGTCATCTGCATGAGGACTCATCAGCATAACATTGACTCCGAAAGGCTTTTTGGTAATTTCCCTGGCTTTTCGAATTTCTTCCCGAACTACCTCGCCTGGTGCATTAGCTCCACCAATCAGTCCCAGCCCTCCTGCTTCTGACACGGCGGCAGCCAGATTGTGCTCAGCCACCCATGCCATTCCACCTTGAATAATAGGATATTCAATTTCCAATAGTTCTGTAATTCTCGTTTTCATTACGCTTCTACACCTTTTGATTTTAAATAATCCATAACCTTGCCGACAGTCGTTAAACCTTCTAATTCCTCAGAGGGAATTTCAATAGAATAGGTATCCTCTAATGCCATGGAAAGTTCAAACAGATCTAAAGAATCTGCTCCTAAATCCTCTTTAAAGGAAGATGCTTCTGTAACGGTTTCCTCTTCAACACCTAACTGCTCTGCGATCATTTTCTTCATTTCTTCTAACATTTTTTTATCTCCTTTTATCATGCTTTTATATTTATATTGGATCAGGTATTTCCTGTAATCCGACATATTCGTAATTGATATTTTCTGAAACTTTACCAGGTCAACAAGGTAGAACCCCAGGTCAGTCCTGCACCAAATCCGGATAAAACCAGCTTATCTCCTGACTTCAGCTTTCCATCCCGATTCATTTCATCCAGCAAAATGGGAATGGATGCTCCAGACGTATTTCCATAATGTTCAATATTCATTGGGAAACGCTCTAATGGAAGTTTCAGTCTTTTTGCAGCCGCCTCGATAATCCTGTAATTTGCCTGGTGAAGAATAAAATATTGAATCTCTTCTTTATCCTCGCCTGCCTGTTTCAACAGTTTTTCAATAGACTCCGGTACTTTCTTTACTGCAAACTTAAAGACCTCCTGACCGTTCATGGAAAGGTATCCCAGTTCCGGCTTTGTTCCAGTCAGAAAATTTCCATTGGAACGGGCTTTGCAGGTTAAGACCTGACCTTTTGCTCCGTCGGACTCCATACGGAAACTTCGAATTCCCCGAAAATTCCCTTCCTCTGCTTCTTCGGTTTGAAGAACTACTGCCCCTGCTCCGTCTCCAAAGAGCACACAGGTACTTCTGTCGTTCCAGTCCACCATTTTGCTCATAACATCTGCCCCGATTACTAATGCATTTTTATAAATACCTGATTTTAAAAATGCATACGCTGTATTCAAAGCGAATAAAAAACCAGAACAGGCTGCACTTAAATCATAGGAAACTGCATGGCTTGCACCTACCATTGCCTGAACTTCACAAGCAGCACCTGGAAAAAAATATTCCGGAGAAGAAGTGGCTGTAATAATCAAATCTACCCCTTCTGCATGTATCCCTGCATCTAAAAGGGCTTTCCTTGCAGCCCCTGCCGCCAGTTCGGAGGTGGTACATGCATCTGTAATTCGTCTTTCTCCGATACCAGTACGGCTTCTAATCCATTCATCACTGGTTTCCATCCATTCTGCCAGATCGGAATTGGTAATTTTTCTCTCCGGAACACAGGAGCCGGTTCCTACGATTCTTGTTATTCGCATATTTACCTTCCTGATTTTTTTATTATCTTAATATTTTAATTTCAAATATTTTGAAAGTCAAACTAATAATATATAATATTGTTTCATTTGTCAAGAAATATTTTTATAGAGTCAGTCAAACTGTTACTTCAAACAATGTCAATGATTGTATTTTATAAGGGTTGGGATAACCAATCGTATTGACAGAAAGCGCTTGCTATGCTAATGTATTATCATAAATACCAGAACGGTTTACGATGCATTCTCACTTACTGAATTTTGACAGGAGGGATAAACCTATGAAAACTACCGGCGTTATCCGTAAATTAGACGAGCTTGGAAGAATCACTTTACCCATCGAGCTGCGGAGAAGCCTGGATCTTGATGTAAAAGATGGTCTTGAAATCACAGTTCAGGATGATTACATCATCCTTCGCAAGGCCGAAGCGGGAGACGTATTCAATGGGCGGACAGAAGATTTAATTGAATATGAAGGGAAATACATATCCAAATCAACCATTCGAGAACTTGCTCAGTTAGCTGGATTAAAAGTTGTAGAATAAACAAAGGGTATCGATTCAATACGAGTCGATACCCTTAAATTGTGCTTACAGCAGCGCCTGATATACTTCCCTTTTACTGATTCCTCTGTCTTTTGCCACCAGCTTCATAGCCTCTTTTCTATCTTTTCCCTGAGACTGGTAATAATCCATATGGTCTTCTAAACTCATATCCTCCCAGGATTCTTTTTCTTCTCTGCGAAGATCTTCTATGGATTTTCCCTGAATGACAATGACGCACTCACCCTTTGGTTCTTCTTTTTCATAATATTCCAGGGCTTCTTCAAAAGTAGTCAAAAAAGCGGTTTCATATTTTTTCGTTAATTCCCGACAAATGGTGATTGTCCGATTCCCCAAGACTTCATATAAATCATGTAACGTCTTTACCAAATGATGGGGCGCCTCATATACAATTATAGTTCTGGTTTCTCTTTTTAATTCTTCTAAAATCCACTGGCGCTCCTTTTTATCTGCTTTTTCTGACGGCAAAAATGCTTCAAAACAAAAACGCCTGGTAGAAAGCCCTGACATGGTAAGGGCAGTAATACAGGCCGCCGGCCCTGGAAGGGATGTGACCTTAATTCCCGCCTCATAGCACTGACGCACCAATTCCTCTCCTGGATCAGAAATTCCAGGAGTACCAGCATCTGTAATCAAAGCAATATTTACCCCTGCCTTCATCTGCTCTACCAGATACCTTGCCTTCTCCACTTTATTGTATTCGTGGTAGCTGGTCATAGGGGTTTTAATCTCAAAATGATTGAGAAGCTTAATACTGTGCCTGGTATCCTCTGCCGCAATCAAATCTACTTCCTGTAGCGTTTTCAGCACCCTAAACGTAATATCATCCAGGTTTCCAATGGGTGTTGCGCACAAATACAGCATCCCTGCCATTTTAAACTCCTCCTGTCTTGCTTTAATATCCGTAAATCTCGTAAATTTCGTCTGTATAAACTCCCGGTTCCTTATAAACCACAATCGGCGCTTCTACTTTTATCATTGATTTTCCGCCCCTTACCGCCTCGATCAGTACCATATTGGCATCTCGGTCAATAAAGGGATGTACCAGTTTCATTCTCTTTGGTTCCAGCTTGTATTTCTTTAAAGTCGTAATAATCTCAATCAAACGATGAGGACGGTGAACCATATAAAACCGACCGCCTGGCTTTAATAACTTTGCGCCAGCAGCCACCACATCATCCAAGGTACATAATACTTCGTGTCTGGCAATTGCCTTTGGCATATCCGGATTTTTCAGTCCATGGGCATCATTCATATATGGGGGATTGGTAGTAATGACATCAAAAGAAGCCAGGGCAAAAATTTGTCCGGCTTCTTTGATATCTCCAGTTACAATGTCCACCTTTTCTTCCAAGTGGTTGTAAGCCACGCTTCTTCTGGCCATGTCAGCCATTTCTTCCTGGATTTCCAAACCGGTAAAATGGCGTCCTTCCGACTTCGCTTCTAAAAGAATCGGAATGATTCCCGTACCGGTTCCCAAATCTAAAACGGTTTCTCCTGGTTTTACAGATGCAAAACCCGATAACAGGACTGCATCCATCCCAAAGCAAAATGCTCCCGTATTCTGAATGATTCCGTACCCATTTCTCTGTAAATCATCAATGCGCTCGTTTTCCTTCAGGTTTATTTCCATTTTGTCTGGGCTTTCCTTCCTTTTTCTCTAAGTCTTCCAGCTGCTTTAACTCTGCGTCTTCCAGTTTGTCAATTTTGCCTTTTTCTTTCTTCTTTCTGGGTTTAAACCGCAGATCATCTACCTTGTATTCCCGTATCTCTTTTTCATCATTTACCGTAACAACTACCTTTACCAGCTGACGCAAAACATTGACGCTGTGAACTTCACCTTTCAGTCCATCTGCGGTTGTCACATAATCTCCCACTCCTGGCAGCTTACTGTTCAATACCTGATAGGTCTCTTCTTCATTTTTCAAACAGCACATCAGTCTGCCGCATACACCGGAAATCTTGGTAGGATTTAAAGATAAATTCTGTTCCTTTGCCATCTTAATGGATACCGGTGCAAACTCGGAAAGATAGGTGTGGCAACACAAAGGACGGCCGCAGATTCCGATTCCGCCCATAATCTTAGTCTCGTCACGGACGCCTACCTGACGCAGCTCGATTCTGGTTTTAAATACAGACGCCAAATCTTTTACCAGTTCTCGGAAATCTACTCTTCCGTCAGCGGTAAAATAAAACAGAACTTTATTATTATCAAAGGTATATTCTGCATCAATCAGCTTCATATCCAGCTGTCTTTTTTTAATCTTTTCCAGGCAGATCTGAAACGCTTCCTTTTCTTTTTCTTTATTGCGCTTTTCAATTGCCTGATCTTCTTCTGTCGCCATGCGGATTACCGGCTTTAAGGGCTGAACAACTTTCCCCTCTTCTACCTCTCTGGTACCCAGTACAACGTATCCATATTCAATGCCTCTGGCCGTCTCTACGATTACGTGATCGCCGCATTTAATGTCCCTGTCTGCCGGATCGAAAAAGTATACTTTTCCAGCAGTACGGAACCGAACTCCGATTACTTTTGTCATCTATCAATTCTCCTTCATTACCAGCAGCATTAATTCCATAACCAGTTCCATATTTACATTGGCACGGAGTCTGGCCCTGGCTTTTTCAATTGCCTCTAAAACAGCTTCCAGCCCCTGATAACTGCTGTTCTTGCTCATATCATTAATTGCTGAATATTCTTCATTGAAAATCAGCAGATTCATATCCTTGGTTACCTTAAACATCAGTACGTCCCGATACCAAAGCTGCATAAAGTCCAGACATTCATCCAGATTTAAATTGTCTTCCTTTAACTTCCGGATTGTCTCCATCAGTTCTGCAATATCCATAGAACGCAGATGCTTTAAGAGAGCCAGCATGGTCTGGTAAACCGCCTGAAATTCCTCGGACTCTGCCAGATGTACTGCTTTTCCCAGATTGCCTCTGGCAAAGGCAGCATAGACTTCTGCCTGATCCTCTGCCACTCTTTTTTCCTTAATCAGATAATTTTTAATCTCTGCGTCTCTCAAAGGTTTTAAATTCAGTTGAACGCAGCGTGACAAAATGGTAGGAAGAAAGGTCTCCTGATTGGTGGTCAACAGAAGAATCACCACATATGACGGCGGTTCCTCAATGGTCTTTAACAGGGCATTTTGAGCCTGTCCAGTCATCTTCTCTGCCTCATCCACAATATAAACCTTATATTTGCTGCTGTAAGGCCGGATTGCCACTGTATCGTTAATCTGGCTTCTAATATCATCTACGCCGATACTGGCTGGTTTTTCATGGGTTACATAGATCAAATCCGGATGATTATGGGAAAGTACCTGTTTACAGGAGTGGCACTCCATACAGGGGGCTACTGGATTGGAGCTTCTGTTTTCACACAAAAGAGTCAGAGCAAAGGCCTCTGCCAGCTCCATCTTTCCCATTCCCTCTTCTCCGTTTAAAATATAGGCGTGTGATAATTTATCTGTATGAATTGCAGTCGTAAAATGCTCTTTTATTGCCTTCTGGCCTAATATCTTTTCAAATGTTTTCATTCATTAACTCCTTTATAAACAAAAGGCTTCAACAACATCTGCGTACAAAGGACAGTATATCATAAATTTTCTTTATAAGAAAGATTATTTATTGGTATCTCTAAGGATTTCCTTTACAATGTTTTCCATACAAGAATGAAAATCATCATTTTCAAAAGACTTCTGAATTCCACATTCTTTTAACCGCTCTTCACAGAAATCCTGCTCATCTGCCAGATACCTTCTGCACATCTCATCATAATGAGGAACTGGCTGCTGCTTTTCCCGATCAAGGGCTCTCTGGAGCCGAAGCCCGTTTTCCACAGTAATATAAATAGGAACCAGTTTTTCCTTTCCAAAATAGTTTCTGGTTTTTTCGTAGGATTCCAGAGTTCCTATCATAAGGTAGTTCTGATTTTTTAAATCAATCTGTCCGTCATCTACTGTAAAATAATTCCAAGGGCCCATCATAGTTTCATAAGTCCTGCATTCTACGACTTTTCCCAGTTTTGAAAGCTGCCCTAACTCTTCTTCTGTTGAAAAAAAATATTCTCTTCCGTTAGTTTCCCCTGCACGGATGGGACGTGTTGTATAAGGCACTACCGTCTTTAACTGAGGCAGCCGGTTTAATATCTCTTTAAATAAGGTATCTTTACCGGATGCACTTTTTCCCATCAAATAAAAAATCTTTCCCATATTATTCTCCAATCACTGTCTCTATGTATTCTGATTTTGGATCTTTTAATCCCTGAACCGGCAAATGGTTTTCTTTATACTCCATAATCGTATCAATCATTTCTTTAGAAAGACGTTCCCCAGGAGCAGCAATGGGGATTCCAGGGGGATAAATATAAACAAACTCTCCGCTGATACTGCCTGCTGACTCTTTGATAGGAATCCTCTTTGTTTTCCGGTTCCAGGCTTCAAAAATCGTCATTTCTCCCTGTCTTGGCCAAGATGAATCAGAATGACTATCCAAACAATCCGTTTGCCTTATTTCCGTCTCTATGCACTGGTCAACTTGCTCTAATGCCTTACACAAGCGAATAAATCCTTCCTTTCTGTCAAAAGGAGAGGTCATAGCAAGGGTGTAATCATTGCCGCTCATTTCCATTTCCAAATGATAAGTAGTTCTAAGAATTTCAGCCAGTTCTTCTCCCGTCATGTTTGTGTTTCTTACAGACAGCACCAATTTTGATGGGTCCATATCATAAATTCCATATTTTCCCACCAATTCTCTGCCTGGAATCCGAATATGCTGAAATTTCTCTGCCTCATGGCGAAACTTTATAACCCAGTCATGTAACCTGTCCAGACGCTTTCCCTGATCCTCTGCCATTGTGGCAATACATCTGTCTATTCCTGCCATAAACAGATAAGACGGGCTGCTGCTTTGATAGATCTGCAGATAGCGCTCTATTTTTTCACAGTCTGAATACCCTCTTTTCCAATGCAGGATTCCAGTCTGTGTAAATGACGGAAGTGTTTTGTGAAGACTCTGGATTACCACATCTGCCCCTAAATCCAAAGCAGATACTGGAAACCCTCCCTGGTATGCAAAGGGAAAATGTGCTCCATGGGCTTCATCCACAATCAGAGGAATTCCATATTTATGGACTATTTTTGCAATTTCTTCAATATCTGATACCATTCCCTCATAAGTTGGGGATACAATTAAAACTGCCTGAATATCCGAACCGGATTTTAACGAGTTTTCCACATCCTCAGGCAAAATCCCTCCCTGAATCCCAAATTCCGGAAGATATTGTGGATAAAGATACTGCGCATGTAATTGATTCTGGAAAACTCCATGGTAAACCGACTTATGGCAGTTGCGGCTCATCAGGATAGTGCCGCCTGGTTTTGTCAATCCGCATACAGCGCTTAAAATCCCACAGCTGCTTCCGTTTACTAAAAACCAGGATTTATCGCTTTTATAAATCCCTGACGCCCGTTCCATGGCATCTTTTAAAACTCCTTCCGGATGATGGAGGTTGTCAAAACCGTCTATTTCTGTAATATCAATTTGGTATGGGTTTGGAAAATCCAGACTGGCCCGCTTATGTCCAGGCATATGAAATGGGTAATAATCCGACTGACCATATTCCTGCAATTGTTCTAATAGTCCTGTATTCTGCTTTAAAATCACTGTTCCTGCCTCTTTTATTTCATTAAAATCTATTCTATAATAAAACAGAATCTAAATTATTTCAACAAGGGAGGGAAATCCATTGCGAACAGAAGAATTTAAAATGGAACGGCCTGGACTGGTAAAACCTGGTGATAAAGTCAAAATTATTGAACGGGACGGAACCAGCGGCTACAGCTATATTATCGATCCGGCTGTCGCTATGTCCGGCTGCTACTCCAACCGAGACCGGATTCTTTCAGAATACGGAATTGTAAAAGATGTGAGGGAAAATTCCAGGGGATTCTATGTCGTGGTAGAATTTGATGAATAAGCTGGAAACAGGCAGCCTGGATGCGCTCCAAACTGCCTGTAGTTTCATGTTTTTTACTTTCTATAATTCTTCACCATTGGATGCAATCACTTTTTTGTACCACTCAAAAGAAGCCTTTTTCTTTCTGGACAAATCACCGGTTCCATCATCATATTTTTCAACGTAGATAAAACCATACCGTTTTGCCATTTCTCCTGTGGAAGCGCTGACCAAATCAATACATCCCCAGGGGGTGTATCCCATTAAGTCTACCCCATCTTTTACTGCCTCTTTCATCTGCTCAATATGGCTGCGCAGGTAATCAATCCGGTAGGTATCCTGGATAGTTCCGTCTGCCTCCTTTTTATCGTAAGCACCCAGGCCATTTTCCACAATCATTAACGGAATCTGATATCTGTCATATATCTCATTAAGAGAATATCGCAAACCTTCCGGATCAATCTGCCATCCCCAATCACTTGCCTTTAAATATGGGTTAGAAACTCCTCCTATCAGATTGCCTTCTGATCTTGCCTTTTCTGTATCTGCTGTAGCACACCCAGACATATAATAAGAGAAGGTATAAAAATCTACGCATCCTTCTTTTAATACCTCTTTATCTCCTGGCTCCATATGGATTTCAATACTATTTTTCTTAAAATACCGCTCCATGTACCTGGGATATTCCCCTCTTACCTGAACGTCTGAACAGAACCAGTTTTTTACATGGTTTAATTCCTGACAGGCCAATACATCTTTGGGATTACAGGTCATTGGATACAAAGTTGCAAAAATCTGCATACAGCCAACCTGATACTCCGGCTCAATTTGATGAGCCAGTTTAACTGCTTTTGCACTGGCTATAAACTGATGATGAAGTCCTTGGAAACGCAATTGAGGAATGTCCACCTGATGCATAAAGTCTTTGGTTCCTTCATTTAAAATTCCCTGAGATAAAAAGGCTCCAAAAGCTCCCGTTGCGCCATTGATCTCATTAAAGGTCAGCCAGTACTTTACCTTCCCTTTATATCTCTCAAAAATAACCTGGCAGTATTTTAAGAAAATATCAATCATTTCTCTGGATGCCCAGCCATTATATTTTTGGGTCAGGGCAAATGGAACTTCATAGTGGGAAATTGTAATCAACGGCTCAATTCCATACTTCAAACATTCGTCGATCACGTTATCATAAAATTCCAGTCCCTTTTCATTTGGCGTTTCTTCTTCACCAGTAGGGAAAATTCTTGTCCAGTTAATCGAAAATCGAAACACTTTAAATCCCATCTCGCCAAATAATGCAATATCTTCTTTATAATGATGGTAAAAATCAATAGCCTCATGGCTTGGATAAAGAGTTCCTTCCTCTAAAACAGGGGTGATTCTCTTTGGCTGGGTATGGCTTCCATTGGTACAGATATCTGCACAGGAAATCCCCTTTCCATCTACATCCCAGGCTCCTTCACACTGATTGGCAGCTACTGCGCCGCCCCATAAAAAATTCTGTTTAAAACTCATAACAATCTCCTGCTTTTTTGTCAACAAAAGGAGGAAATTTATAACACTGGAATAATAATCGAGTTCCCTTCTGGAAAACCGCCTACTGTTTCACTTGGACGATTGTAGCCACCTTCACCAGGAGCCTGATTTCCAATGGTTTCAGCTGGCCTTGGTATCGTTTGGGAAGGCACATCCATGGGAATGGTTTCAGCCGGACGTTCTGGCACAACTGCCTGAGTAATTTCTGCTGGAGTTTCTTCCGTCGCTGCCTGAGTGGTTTCTGGTTCAGGAGAAACAGTTTCCCCTCCTCCGCCTGAAAGATCATGACCGTCGTCTCCGCCTGCTAAAATGCTTTCTGCTACCAGTTCTTTAGAAGCTGCAGAAAACTGAATTGGCCTAGTTTCCAGTACCTCCCATTTCTGTTCCCAGGAATCCCACTGAGAATCGTGTTCATAGCAGGTAATCGTTTCACCATTAACCAAAAGCAATTCTAATGCCTTATTTTCATTTAAATTTCCTTCTCTGACACCTAAATCACTGATTCGGTTTACGGTTCCATCTAAACCTACTGTTACAATCTGGCCATAACCAGATTTCCAGCTTACCGGATAATATTCTCCGTAAATGGTTTTCTGATTTTCATAATAGTACAAATTCAAAATATTGCCTTCAAATATCTTGCTGGCAATCTGCTTATCTGTACCATCCATGGAGATTCGGTAAATCTGGCTGTATCGCTCCCCATTTGCCCCATGAGATATATATGCGCTGTAATAAATCCAGTCCTCTGCAATACAGAAACTGTTAATCCCATATTCACTGCCTACCAGGATTCCCGACTGTCCGGAAGCGTCATTCCAGGCAATGGCGTCTTTTCCATTGTCATTTTTCAGCTCATAAGTCATAGTTCCCACTTTCTGAACCGCTGGTTTAACATAGGAAATCTTTCCATCATCCAGCTTATACTGCCTGTCTCCAATGGTTTTCATTCCAGAAGCATCACCTGCTGCCAGACTTCCCATACCGTCTAACAGATACGCAATATTATCCTGAATTTTAATCTGATACTGACTGTCTCCCACCGGATAAGACGTTCCTGAATCAGCCTTTAATACCGATCCATTAGAAGCATAATAAATCTGACCATCCACTTCTAAAAATCCTGTTACCTGGCTGGCAATCAGTTCTTTGGCCCTCTCTCCTGGCCTCATTCGGAATAAGCTTCTGTTTAGCCCCTGTTCCTGGGTATTTAACGCAATATCTGAAGATGCCTGAGCCAAATAATAAACCCAGCCGTCTGCAATCTCCATAGAATTTGGTGAAGCAACCTCTGGCGTCGTTTCTCCGCCTAAATATTCTTCCTGTTCTTCTGTTGACTTTTTATAAATAATTGGATAAAAAATATTTTCATGGACAGAACTGGTATCCAGATAGCAATAAAATTCATTTCCCCTTACCATACTCTTTTTACCAGTTTCCTCTTCTTCCTGGGTTTTTCCCTGATAATCAAATTCCATCTGAATATCAGTTAAACGCCCTGTATCGGAAAACTGACAAATCCACCCTTGAATCGCTGCAGATCTGCCGGTTTCCATAATTTCACTTTCATTCAAGTAATAAAGTCCATCATCCCAGACTTTCCATACATTTTTAGCAAATGTACCATCTTCTTCCCGAAACTTCGTTCCCTGGTCTGTTTCTACCCAGCCATAAATTGCCTCTGTCTCTATTACAATTTCAGGTGTTGTTTCCTGGGTCAGGCTGTCTGAACCAGATGCATCTTTTTTTATCTTAAAAAATACAGTAACAACTACTAAAACTGCAATTAATAATGTACATACTGCGCATATGACCATCATGGTACTCCAGAGATAAGATTCTTTTCTTTTTTTCTTTCTGCTTGTCATCATACTCCTCCAATCAATTACGTTTATCCTATCAGACTTTGACAAGCATTACAAGAAAAGAAACCTTACAAAATTCTGCAAATTCTTACATTATATCTGCGCATATCCTATAATCCCAAACGTTCATATTCTTCTTTCGGAGCATCCGCTTTCTTTAAAGCATCCGAAAGTTTTTTATTCCATGTCACAGCAGTTTCATTAGTTAATAGATTATTCTCCTGACTTGGATCGGCATCCAAATCATATAATCTGTCTCCAAACCGATCTGCATGATAATACGGAAGCACAGATGGCATTCGTAAACACGGAAGCCCATTGGTAAATCGACATCCTTCTATTAATTCTGCGTGCTCTAACTGTTCGTCTCTAAAATATCCTCTTATATTTGTAGGCATCATGGTATACTCATAAATTGGACTGTTGGTTTCATCTTTATTAGCCTTCATATATACCATATGTCCATCTGTACAGCAGGTATAAGAGCCATGAACTCCAAAAAGTGCCATATCCCGAATCTTTTTATCTTCTGTAAGAATTGGAAGTATGGAAACCCCATCCATTTCCCCCATATTTTTAGCAGGGCATCCGAAAATGTCCAACAAAGTAGGAACTATGTCTACGGTACTTGCTAACTGGCTGGTATGCTTTCCTCCTTCTATGCCTGGAACGTGAATGAAAAATGGTGTATGAACTAATTCATCATAAATGGGAGGAAAATTCTTGCCAAGGCAGTCGTGTTCACCCAGTAAAAATCCATGATCTGTATTCACAATCAGAACCGTATCCTTCCACATATCATGTTCATCCATAAAATCCAGGACTTTTCCTACATGAGCATCACACATCGTCATAAGCGCAGCATATTCTTTTGCTGCATTTTCTAGATCTTCATGGTAATCACCGCTTGGTACCATACCGTATCTGGGCCAGTTCAATGTTTCTTCTTCTGGAAGTCCATATAATTCCCGATATGTTTGAGGTACATAAAATGGCTCATGTGGATCAAAACATTCTATCTGCAAAAACCAGTTATCCTTCTTTTCATGTTCCTTTAAAAATTCCAGTCCAGCTGTAACTGTCATAGCGCTGGGCATTTCTTCCTCTGTCTGTTGACGCAGACGGTTGCGATAATGCTGGTTCACTGAAATTCCCTGTTTATTTAAGAGGTTTCGGTTTGCCGGAATTTCTGCTTCAATGTCATGTGCGACAAACCGATCCCCTTCCTGGCCTCTAAATCCTTCCCAGGTATCATACCGATTGTGATAGGTACAGCCGCCGTCTTCCCAATAATGGGAATGATCGGTACACAAATGTGTATAAACTCCACATTCTCTTAATACTTCCATTACAGATTTATCAAACGGCTCCAGCGGCCCCCATCCTCTGTAAAGAAAATTGTATTTTCCTGTGTGAAGTTCTCGTCTTGCAGGCATACATGGGAGACTGCCTGCATAAAAATTATCAAACCTGATACAGTGCTCTTCTAACCGTTCAAAATTGGGCATTTTGGTCCAATCGCATCCGTAATTTGGTAAAAATTTTCTGGTCAGTGTATCAAACATCACCATTACAGCTCTCATAATCTGCCATCTCCTATCAAATCTTTTTCTTATCTTCCAATTTTCTTCTTTACTGCTGCTTTTGAAGCTTTATGATCCTGAACTTCCACGCCATCCTTATCTTTAAATAAAATCATAGTCAGTACAAATCCCAGTACCATAGCAACTCCTACTGCAATTAATACGCCATAGAACGACATATCAAATCCTGCTTCCGGATTAATATAGGCCGGAAAAGCAAATAATCCAAGACCGCCCATATTATATTTTTTAACATCTAAAAGCCCCATAATTGCACCGCCTACTGCGGAAGAAATCAATGTAATGATAAATGGAGTCTTTAATGGCAGTGTAATACCATAAATAGAGGGTTCACTAACTCCAAAAAAGCTGGAAATTGCTGCTGGAAGAGCCGTTTCTTTTGTCTTTTTATTACGGGTTTTAAAGTACACTGCAAAAACAACTGCACAAGTAACAAACGGAACTGCCTGCATACAGCAAATAACATTTTCATAACCATTTGCCATTAAATTGCTGATTGAAATCGGAACAATTCCCTGATGGAGTCCAAACATAACCAGAACCTGCCATAAACCGCCTACCAATGCACCAGTAATAACCGGGCTAATATCGTGAAGTGTCATAAATGCTGCTCCAATCATATCACTGATCCAAGTAGCCACTGGTCCTACTGCCAATAACGTAATTACAACCGTTACTAACAAGGTAAACGCCGGAACCAAAAACATTTTTAATACAGTTGGAATAATCTTTTTAAAGAACTTTTCAACTTTAGAGCCAACCCAAACTGCTAAAACAGCCGGAATTACTGTAGAAGCATAATTCATTAATAAAACTGGAATTCCACAAAATGTTGCCGTTATATCCGATGAGAATAAAGTTCCTTCAAATACGGTATACATTACTTCTGCTGACTTCAATCCTGCTATAGAAGGATGAATCATAGATGCTCCAACGGCCATTCCAATAAATTTATTCATTCCAAACTTTTCTGCAGCTGTATATCCTACAAAAACTGGGAAGAAATAGAAAATTACATCTCCAATGGCATTAATAATCACATAAGTACCAGAAGTTGTGCTTAAAAATCCTAATGCTCCAAAAAATGCAACCAAACCTTTTAAAATACCGCAACCGCACATTAATCCTAACAATGGAGTAAAAATACCTGAAATTACTGAAATAAACTGATTTACCATTCCCTTTGGCTTTTCCTCAACAGAAGATGGAGTACTTCCACTTCCAAATCCGCCAACTGCCATAACCGCATCAAAAGCTTCCTCTACTGCATTTCCAATAACCACCTGATACTGTCCGCCCTTTTGAATGACATCAATAATTCCTTCTTTAGATTTTAAAGCCTCTTTATTAGCCAATGACTCATCCTTCAACCGGAAACGAAGACGGGTAACACAGTGAGTTAAAGAATCTACATTTTCTTTACCTCCTACATTTTCAATAATGAAAGGAGCTAAAGCCTTGTAATCTACCTTTGCCATAATTGTCCTCCTAAACAGTTTTCCTGTTATGTAATATTCTGCTTTCCCTAGAATGATGGGCCCTATCATCCTCTGATAAGTTCATTATATCTATTACTGTTCAGTTTTGCAACAAATTTATTAATCATATGTCCGTTTTTGGCATATTATCTATTTCAAGCAGACAATTTTTGTACATTTTAACAATTAATCTCCTTACCAAACTGAACAATTGTCCGAAATCTTTGACTTTTAATAGACAAACCCATTTTAAAGTTTTATAATAAACTATATTATACAAAAATGTGAGGATGTACAAATGTCTGTTATAGCACAATTAAAAGAAATGTTGCCCGAATTATCCCGAAATGAACGAAAAGTAGCAGATTATCTCTTAGAATATCCATATGATGTACAACGATTTTCCAGTGAAGCAGTTGCTGCCGCCTGTAATACCAGCCGCAGTGCAGTAATCCGCTTATGTCAAAAGTTAGGTTATCATGGTTATTCTGAGTTTAAATATGCTCTTTTACACGAACTTAGTGAATCTTCAAATAATTCATTTGACAACCAGGCTGTTTCTGGCAGTGTTCTGCAATACTACTGTGAGGGACTGCAGCAAATGGCTTCTTTTATGGATTCTCCTTTGTTAGATGAAATTGCTGATGCAATTTCATACTCCAATCGGGTAATTACTTTAGGATATATGCATTCATTCTATTCTGCCAAACAAATGGCTTTTCGCTTAAACCGTTTTGGAATTGATTGCCGCTCCATTGAGGATTCCAGTATTATGGAAAATTACTCATCCATCTTAAAGCAAGGTGATGTGGTTATTATATTTTCTATCAGCGGATTAGACCTTTATGAAAATCTGGTAAAAGAATATCATAAAAACAGAGTTAAGGTAATTTTGATAACTATGACTCCAAAGTGCACTCTTGCAAGGTTAGCTGATACTGTAGCTGTTCTTCCCCTTTTAAGCCACTCTAAAAACACCTATCTTTTAGATGATGCCATTACTTTTTATATGTTTATTGAAATGATTATGGAAGCCTTAAATAAAAAACTGGCTAAACTCAATCAATAATAGCCAGTTCCTGTAAAAGTCCCTGCCCTCTATCCAGAAAGCTGGGACTTTATTTACTACTTTTTATTTCTTTTATAAACAAAAAAGCCGCTTCCCTTAAATTATAAGGAAAACGACTATTCGTGAGGCATCGGGGACTCGAACCCCGGACAACTTGATTAAAAGTCAAGTGCTCTACCGTCTGA
>CALHQJ010000033.1 GCA_938036545.1 uncultured Clostridium sp.
AAGCCAGCTTGACACAGCTTTTTACGCCAGATTTCCCGCCGTCCTGAATAGTTACCTATAATACTAAATACTACCTAATCCTATTACCTTGGAGGATTTTTCTTTATGAATATCTTTGACATTATCGGGCCTGTTATGATTGGCCCTTCCAGTTCCCATACCGCCGGAGCTGCCCGCATTGGCAAGGCCGCTTCCCTCCTGCTTTCTGCTCCCCCTGTCCGGGCAGACATTTTCCTGCACGGTTCTTTTGCCAAAACCTACCGCGGCCATGGCACAGATAAAGCCCTGGTGGGAGGTATTATGGGAATGGATCCCTGGGACATCCGGATTCGAGATAGCCTCTCCCTGGCAGAAAAAGCCGGTATAACCGTTTGCTTTGCCACAGAAACCATTGACGGCGCTCATCCCAATACAGCCCGTGTCGTCCTGACAGGCGCAGACGGGACCACCGCCCAGCTTACCGGCGCTTCGGTAGGAGGCGGCAATATCCTCATTACTCAGATTAATGGCATGGATGTATCTTTTACCGGACAAAACCCTACTCTGATTGTCCTTCACCGCGATCTTCCTGGCGTCATTGCCCAGGTAACAGCTCTGGTTTCCCAGCATCAGGGCAATATCTGCAATTTCAGGTTAAGCCGCAAAGAAAAAGGCGGAGACGCTGTTATGACCATTGAACTGGACGGCAGCTTTCGAACTGATATAACGGATGAAATCCGAAATATGCCTCATATTCACGGCGTAATTTTATTTCAATTAAAGTAACTGTTCAGGACGGGAGGCATCTTCTTGTCCAGCTTCGCCGAACAAGAAGCATCGGAGATTCTTCCGATGTGAAATCTGGTATAAAAAGCTGTTTACAAGCCAGCTTGACACAGCTTTTTATACCAGATTTCCCGCCGTCCTGAATAGTTACCAATTAAATTTAGGAGGACTTTCGACATGAAATTAGAATACCGCTCCGTTGAAGAACTGGTATGTGCGGCTGAACGCTGTAATAAAAAAATCAGTGAACTGGTAATGGAAGAACAGGCAGAAGCCATGGAACTGTCTATTGATGAAGTTTTTACCAAAATGTCCTTTGAATTTCAGGTTATGAAGCAGTCTGTAGCAGATGGAATGAATCCTGAATTAAAATCTGCCAGCGGACTGTCCGGCGGCGCTGCGGCCAAAATGCATAACGCCGTTGCATCGGGACACAGCCACTTTGGCACACTGTTTGGAAATGCCATGGCTATGGCTCTTGCCGTTGCAGAATCCAACTCCTGCATGGGGCAAATTGTAGCCGCCCCGACAGCAGGCTCCTGCGGCGTTCTTCCGGCTGCCCTGATCTCGGTTATGGGAGAAAAACAGATTGATGAAAATACCATTATCATGGGATTGTTTACTGCTTCTGCTATCGGAATGGTCATTGCAAAAAACGCCAGCATTTCCGGCGCAGAAGGAGGCTGTCAGGCTGAAATCGGCACGGCTTCCGCCATGGCTGCAGGTGCTCTTACCGAAATTTTAGGCGGCTCTCCCCAGATGGTCTGCTCCAGCGTCGCCATTGCTTTAAAAAATATCCTGGGCCTGGTCTGCGATCCCGTAGCAGGTCTGGTTGAAGTTCCCTGTATCAAACGAAACGCCATGGGGGTAGCCAATGCTTTTACCGCCTGTGAGCTGGCCTGTGCCGGTATTACCAGCGCCATCCCCACCGAAGAAGTGATTCAGTCCATGAAAATCATTGGACAGTCCATGTCCCCTTCTCTTCGGGAAACCGCAGAAGGCGGCCTTGCCGCAACGCCTACCGGATGCCGGCTGTGCAAGGAGATTTTCGGAAAATAGGAACAGCTTTCTATTTATTATAAACAGGAGCGCCACAGCATCTATAACTACTTGATGTCCTGTGGCACTCCTATTTCTCTTTTCATTTTGGCTCGTAGTTTAATCCACAGGCGTGCGGAATACTGTTCATTTTAAATCCTATTAATCCAACTGCGAAGCCTAAATTTGATGTCATCTATTTTCATCTGAAAAATCCTGTATTGCAAGGTTCTTATCCCATTTCCAATCAGGATTGCGAACTTGTTTCACAATTACCTATTTCTTACATAAATCGTGCTTCGTGCCGCACCTTCCTTCTTCAAATAAGCCCCTTCAACCATATCCAGTAAAATGGCTCTCGCTCTACGGTGTTTTACTCCTAAAAGCTCTACCACCTTAGCTGTTGTAATGGCTCCATTTTCCAATACATATTTATAAATCTGTTGTTCCTGTTCATTATCTGGCAGTCCTTCTATCGTATCTGGCACTTCTTTAATAGTATCTGGCACTCCTTTGGCACTATCCGGCACTTTTTTGGCATTATTGAAGTCAACCTGGCCTCGATAGATATTGATACGCAAATCGACTTCGCCACCAATGAACTCCTGTTCCCGCAGCTTTTACCTTACCTATAATCCTCGGAATACCACTTCCCCAATGCTCAATCAAATTCATATAAGAAAATGCATGAGCAAGGGCTTCGTTCCTGATTTTAGAATAGCCTTCTTTCATACGCTCCAAGGTTTGCCCCATTGGCAGCTTTCCTGGAGATGTGATTTCCAATCTATTATCATACACCGCAACTTGTATCGTACCATGATCCAGATACTACGATGCACCATTGCATTGATAAGTAACTCACGAATGGCATCCGGCGGAATTTCATAAACATCCTGGCGATAAATTCCCACAATGGCAGCTCCCAGGTGGATATTTCGCAGAACAAACTGAAATGCTTCGTCTATTTGCTCCCACAACGGACCTGTGTACTCCCGCCGGTCAACAAAAACTTCTTTGGTCGTTCCCTTAAACACGCCACATTGGGTTGTAACATGAAGCCCTCCGCAGCCTGTCAAAATAGTAAAGTCATTGGACGGATAGTCTTTTCCATCACGTTCAATTAAAACTCCCCAGGAACGCAACTGCTGTCTGCCAACATCTTTAATGGATGCTTTCTGTTCCTCATTATAAGCATTCTTGACTGCCCGCTCTTTCATAGCTTTACAAAGAGCATCAATATCTTCGTTTGTGATCGTCAGCCCAGTACACAAAGCCTGATCAAAGTAGCGGTTGCTACCCTCAAACAGCAGTTCTTTTATCATATAGGTTGGCTTTTCTGGAAGAATGTTAAGATTAGATAACAGATCCAACACTGCGATCGGAAGCTGTTTTTGCCTGACCAGGGCTAAAAAATTTTGACAATGTCTACATTCACATCCCCATCCTCCGGATTTTTCATACCAGCCAGCCGTAGCAGCTTTATCAAGTTGAACCTCATAATCCCAAATTTTGTCTCTTTGCATGTATCACAGCTCCATTCATTTCTGTTTATACCATTTGCGAAACTCTTTTTCCCATGCAGTACTGGAAAATTTAATTTTTCTCTGCTTTCCTGTAACATCTTCATAGCATAATGCATACCAATGCCCTCTGGAGTGACCATCTCCGTCTGTCTGTTCTTCTTTAACTGTACGCAAAATCTTTTTTATGTAATTTCTGTGATATAAAAGAAATCCCCCACCGTCAAATATCACATACCAGTCCCGAAGGTGTTCTTCTTTATCAAAATCTGTTCGGTCTCTCCACCGTATTCCAATCGCTGCCTGCTGCTGAAATACCTGAAACAGGGAAATTATGGGACGGGTATAAAAAACTACCAATCCAAACACCCACATAAATAATAGCAGAATCGAATGTTCTTTCATATGGAATCCCTTATATATGCACACAAAGACTATTGCAAGTTCTGCAAAAGCCCAAATTATCATTCCTGTCAAACCAGATTGCCAGAACAGTCTCCAAAGAGAGTATTCATATAATAATGTTTTCTTTTTCATTTTGTCCTGCTTTCCAAGTAAACTCATTGCGCTTATAGCCTTAATTTGTGACTGCCAGTTTTGCTAATCGGGTATCTCCCCATGGCGTGTTTATCATTGCTTCTCCATCAATAATTCCTGCACGCACAATCTCAATAACTGTATCTGAATCAAAAAGTTTCACCCCATCTATCTCAACACTCTCTGCAAATTTCTCATATGTATTATACGTGTTTTCCTGAAAAGCAAAATATATGTTTTCCTTTTTTTCTTCACTATTTGGCGTAAGTACCGCCCCCATTGTATAGAGTTCTCCCTTTAACTTAAATTCAATCAGGCAGAATGCAATCCCCTCATCATAATCCGCTTTGATAATTGAAAATACGTCTTTTGTCTTAATTAGAAGCGGTTTCTTTTCCTTTTTCTTAAAGCCAAACATAATAAATCCCTCCACAGCTTCAAAGTTTTATTCTTTCTCCCACTCTTCAGCAGACATTGTCCCTGTATCATATGTAGTGAAATGAATTTCCTGCATTCCTTCCTCTTCACTTTGACCAACTGTAAATGTCACTTGATAAAAGTCATCTGATTCACTCAGTGTCGGACGTTCTGCTGAATACACCCATTTTTTCATTATTCTTTACATCGCCTTGGTTTACATCTGCATTTTGTTCTGTTCCTGTAACCAAACTATCTTTTGGGGTATGCTCTCTGCTCCCACATCCAGTTAAAACAGCACACATAACACTTGCGATTACTATATACCTCTTCCTTTTTTTCATATTTGTATCCATGACTCACCGTTCCATTTCAAAAATCAAATCAATTTCCTGCGTATGTCCTGTCCCACGCTGCTTTGTGGGGATACAGCCAACATAACGCCAGCCATTCTCAGCTCGTTTATTAATGATAGAACGGTAATCCTCGACATTATAGATATTACCGGAACCAAAACCCCAACCATCAAAATCATAACTTACTGTTTCGTATTCATATCTGTACATACCATAACCTCCTCCAAATTCAATCCTTTATAAATACCTTTGTAAATGTAACTGTTCAGAAAAATTTCTTTGACCAGTCAAACAGTATTTTAGACATCAGGTTGAAATCAATTGCACCGCCATTTTTCAAATTCAGGAACGTTTCAATAATAACCCGTTCATCGTCAGATACAACCTGGAACAGTTCTTTTTGATACTTGATATAGTTTCCTGTTTGTTTGAAAGCAATTGCCTGTACCACAAAAGAAGCGGATTTATACAATCCCCGCAAAATATCGTCATTCTTTTCGTATAACATATTGTGTACACATCCGTGAAAGATATTGCAGACGCCAATTTTGATTGCCCTGTTTACAGCGTCCTCGTCAATAACTGCTAAAACCTCCTCAAGGCTTCCTTTGATTGGCATAGTATCATAGTAAAACTGGAACAGGTCAGATGGCTCCCAATTCAAAATCTCGTTTTTACCTGAGAGAAAACCGCAAATCAGTTCTCTGTTTGGAAGAGTATCCAGCATTGTGTTATAAGTTTGGATATCCGCAGCAGACAATTCATCCAGAATTACAACGATATCAATATCACTTGTTTCTGTCGCTTCACCACGGCCATAACTGCCTTGCAAGCCAACAAACCACACACGTTTTCCAAACGTCTCTTCTAAAGTCTCTAAAAGTTCTTTCATCCAGACAGTAATATCCAGCATCTTCTTCACCTCGTCAAATTCTATTTTTTAATAAACTGTACTTTCTTTTGTAAACTGGGATTCTGCTTCTCCCATAACTCCTAAAAATGCTTATCACTCATATAAACCTCCATCAAGTTGAACCCTACTCCGTTGATTGCAGCCCTTGCTTCTGCTGATTGCAAATACTTTCTATTTGTTCAATAAATAATTCCGCATGTTTCATCTCATAAGTCCTGTCGTCAATTGCCACTTGACCTTCTGATGAGACAGCAATCGAATGAATTAATTCCGTATCCTGGTATACAAAAATGGAGAGCATTTTATCGCCCAGGCCTGATATCGACCCGTCGTAAAAAATTGTATGGAATGACCTTCTGTAAGGATAATTCTCCAGCAATGCCACCATTCTGCCCTTCTGTTCTTCCGTCATGTCGTTATAATCTGTAAAATCCATATGGGGATCCCCGTCTTGGACGTTCATTTCCGTAATGGTTATGTGAATCCAGCCCGTCTCGCTAATACTATCAGATAATGACATTGGCTGAAAGTAAATGGTTAAGCAGACCATCATTACCATAATCAGTCCTGCCAGACATATCGTTTTCTTTTTCATTCTCATAATCCACCTCTTCTTTCTGCCATTCTCTTCTTCGCTTCATAAAGCAGCACTGTCCCAAAAGCCGCATCTCCATTTACAGAAAGAAATGCAAATCTTGTCTTTAAGTATCCAGTTGACAAAAATATAACGTATTGGTGTCAGCATCATACACGCCCAAATCAAAATTAAATGACCCTCTGTGCAAAATATCCGCTTCCATTGCCTTATCCTTTTCGACCTGCCTGTCAATTAGTAAATAGTAGCCATTCTGAATTTCCGGAACCAATGGATTTCCATCTTCATCCGTCAGGTATGGGCCATTTTTGACCGTTCCTTCTTCTATGCCATAAACCAGCGCCTGAACGGTTTCATCAAGCGGAAGCTCTTTCCACTCCGTGCTCTCCTGGATTTTTGTTAAAACCGTATTATAGTTAAAACTAACTATCATACAGGAAGTCCCGTCTCCATTTCCACTGTGTGTATCGTAATTTGACACCTGCCTGCCACTTGAAATGTCCAGAGAAAGCGCTTTCGATACAATATCCTGCGTAGTTTTTGTGCCGCAGGCTGTCATTAACAAAATCAAGGCTGCTGCCATTCCTATATTTGATAAGTATTTTTTCATAACCAACGCTCCGTTCCTAAACTAAAAGTTTTTCGTAGACATAATACCAGACATTTTCCTTTCACATTGAACATTCCGTGCGGCAATATAAATCATTTAAGACGAACATTAACCGGCCCCATTGTAAGTTTTCCGGCCCCTTCAACACGGTACCACTTTCCTCGTTCAAGCTGAATTGTTTCTGAAACTCCCTGTGTAATATACCCTATCGTATACTGTTCTCCACTTTCAGTATCCGTAAAAACAACATCAGTGTCCACATTTCCGGAAACTTTTACTTTCCCGATAACTGGCTGTATCTGCCCATCTTTTACCATGCCCTCACCAGTAAGCGTAAACGTGTGATTCCTGATATATCCATAACTGCTGGAAATGATAATAAACCCTATCAGAATTGCCGCTCCAATTCCTCTCTTAATTTTCTTTTTATCCCTATCCATAGGCTTGTCCCTCTTCCATATTATATTTTTCTTTATTTAATCTCTTATGTATTTTTTATCCTGCTCTGGAAGCTTATTGTCTGATTGATACCTTTCAACTTTCATATGAAGATTATACTTATCTCTTAGTTCTGTGATTGTATCCATCATTGGTGACTGATGGTGCAAATCAATATCTTCCTGTCCTTCCCAGCTATCAATTAATAAAACTGTTTCCTCATCATCAATTGGATAAAAATAATCATATCTGATATTGCCGTTTTCTTTTCTGATGGCATCAACTGTACCACTGGAAATCATTTCCTGTACAAACTTTTTAGCTGATCCGTTTTCTCCTGTATAATATATATTTACTGTAATACTCATAACGATTTACCTCCATAACTTTAAATTCCATATTTCTGTTCTATTTTCTCTAATCCCAAGGTTTATCCCATACTATTATAAAAATCTCTTAACAATAACGCTAATTTTTCCGGCGACTCTAAATTCACTTCATGTCCCGTTTCCGAAACTTCTTTAAATTGAGAATCCTTTAGGAGCTTTGACAATTCGATAGATGCTTTTTTATTAATTTTGTCCTTTTCTCCGCAAAGAATCAGTGTTGAACATGAAATCCGATTCAGCGATTCACTAAAATCAAGTTTCTCCATGGAACGGCACAGGCTGATAAAATCAGATTTGCCAAAGCCTGTTTGATGAAACATTGCCTGCGGCATGAAATGGAACATTATATTTTGTACTTTTAATAGTCTTGCCGGCATCTTATATTGCGCTGCAATCAAAATCAATGCCTTAACTTTTTGAGGATGGTCTATTGCATAGTTAAGCGCTAATACCCCACCCAGAGAAAGGGCGCATAAAATTATGTCCTCGCTCTCTGCATCGCATATTTCTGAAAAAGCCGTGTACAGATTTGAATATGTCACTGGTTTATCTCTGAGCATTTCCGGAAAATCCAGACACATCGTATTATCCGGCATGTTTGTTATCCCTGTTACCTTGTTCCAGCTGCCAGCATTTTGCCCCAGGCCATGTAAATATAAATATTTCATTCTCCACTCCCTAAATCAACGTTTTTTGTACAGATAAATACCGTCTCTTATTTTAACTTTCTGGTAGACTGGAAGTTTTAAGCAATGAAAAACATTAACCAAACAATAAAGAAAAAACCTGTGCCCAAAATAGATAAACCACTAATAAACATCGTCAAAATAATTCTCCATTGAAATCCAAATGATAAAATATTACTAATACAAAGAATTAGTAAGGCGATTTGAATTAACAAAACAATTCCAGCCACAATTCCTATTGGTATAGGTCCGAAATAAAGTGAACCTTCCATGTACCATACTGCGGTCAAAATAAAAATAATGCTTGTCCCAATTGAAGTATACAAATATTTCCTAAAGTTTTTAATATATATCAATCTCCTTCCAAACGTGAACTACCCATTGTCTAAAGCCAATGGGCTTCCTGCTTCGCAGACCTCGCAATCTACTATCTCCACAGGCGTTAATTCGGACAGTCCCTGCCCTATATTGTAAATGTATTTATCTTGATATATTTTCTGCCATTCCACTTTGCCTTATATTCTAACTGTCTTGTCAGCTCATACCATGATACATCACTTATAGACTTTGCCAAATGATGATTTTTGGATTTTCGTATTTCTTTCCATCAGAAGTAATACATAACTCCTTAATACCTAAATCTATTCCTGTATTTTGATTTGTATGTGGCAGTTCCATATGTTCCGTTTCCACCAAAATTGATACATAATATTTCCCGCCTGGCATCTGCGATACCGTTGCAGACTTTATCTGTCCACTAAAATTTCTATGCAGTTTTGCTTTTACTTCCTTTAGTTTAGGCAGTTTTACTTTTCCTCTATCAAAATCTACCGTTATATTCCGATATAGCACCTTCTTACTTGAAGTTTCGCCAAACTAAAAGCTGTCCTGTTTCTCGTTTCATTTTCATGTGAACCGGAAGTTATTGCCGCTTTAACCTCCATATCCACCGTTTTTTCATTAGTATCAATTTTAATCGTGTTTAGTGTTTGATACATCGGTATTCTTGAGGTAACTTATTACTTGTCCTTACTAACATAGCCAATAACCGCCATAATAAATCCTACTAAAATCAATGCGATTGCAACCCAGGCAAGTGCATACATTGACTCCATAAAGCCACACCACATGAACAAAAAAATTGCCAAAAGCATTAAACTATTTCCAAACATAATATTTTTCATAATGATAGCTCCACCTATTCATATTTCATTACGCTTTTCCTCTTAGCAAACTTGACTCAAACGGGGTGAAGACTATGCTCATAATAAGAAAATGTTATTTTTCAGTTCTCATACTATGGGCAATATCTTTTATCCTTTGAACATTTTTATCCTTTAAAGCACTAATTAAAACATTCTCTTTCATTTACAATCCAGTGCCTCGCCTGTTACTTGTCAATCATGTATCGTACTATACTCTAGTCCTAAAATGCTTTTTCTTATACAAATTCTTTTCTCATCTCCTATTGATGTGCTCTCATACTTACTGCCTGATACTGTATATATTTCCTTTTCTCCATTACAGATTACATATAACTCCCTGTCTCTGGTTTTACCTCCACTAATCTTTTTGTCTGTAACAATTGCATCCTCATGTCTTGTTCCATCGAAAGTCAATAAGAAATTTACCGGAAATGTAATTGTAAATGCAAGAATAAAAGCGGCAAAGACAACGGAAAGTTTGCGGGCAAATCTCTGTTTTACATCGGTTCTCGACGACTTTATTACAAATGGTATTGCAAGTAACACAGTAATGACTGCTGTAATCTTCATAAAACTTCCAAAGTCATAATTAAAAAGCTTACTCAGATTTATTGATAAAAGCAGTGCGATTGCAGCTCCCATAAACGGCAGCTCATAAGCCTGTTCCTGTCCCTTTTTTGTTGTCATTTCTATAAAAATATAAGGATAGTAGTATATATATACAGCGTATGTAATTAAAAGGACTGCTATAAAGATAATCATCATACCCTTGCCGCCTAAAAGATAAGCTGCAGCATCAGAGAATATAAAAATCCTTCCTAAGATCTTCAGGATCTTCTTCGTTTTATTAATCTCCTCTTTTTTCTTTGATTTTGACATCTTCTTAACTATTTCATCTTCGTTATAAACAGACTTATAGTAATTTCGTTCTATCCAGTTTAAAGCGCCTGCATACTTTGATACATCTTTATTTTGTTCTACTAACTCACCAAAGTCCACAATCTCTATGCCATTCTCTGCAAGCTTCACATATAAAGATTCATCATTAACCAGCATGCTATCCAAAGTAATAATTCTGTTGTATTTTTTGTCGATAAGTGCGGCTTGCGTTCTGTTATTTAAAGGAACCACTAAGATGCAGCGAATATCTTTGTATTTTACATGCTGCGTTTTCTTAATTAGATAGCTAAATACAAGCCCATCTTCATTGACAACAATTATTTGCTTTTTATAGGCTAAAATCAAAGCCACTCCCAAAATTACAAAAGGCATGAAGCAAATTGCAGCTCCAACATTCCCTGTAAGAAGCATTGCTAACACTATCAAAGAGAATAAAACAGTAGTTACTACTCCTATTATTTTTGTCAATTTACTAAGTCTGATTACATTGTTCATAAAACACTACCCTTTCTTCTAAGATAATTCATATTTTAAATTATTTGAAATTGATAACTTCAAATTTATAAATATGGAAGCACTTTTTTATAATCAAAACAAACCCTCACTTGGGACAATTCATCCGCCTCCACCTCCCTAAATTTATTCAACAGCCGTAAGATTGACGATTCCATTTTCCAAAGTTACTTCAAATTCAATAAAATCTCCATAACCCATCTGAGAATAGTTATCACAATTGTCACAATCAGCGTCAGTGTTCATGGCAAGATTTAATGAATATCCTGTGGATGAAGGATATTTACATACACTGGAAACGACTCTGCCACGGTTCATAAATACCAGACTTACCATTCCCTCATTAATGCTGTCATTAAGCGCAGGGCTCTTTGAGCCGGTAATTCTTTTAATGTCTTTTAAAGAAAAATATGGGCCAAAAGAATATACCGTAGACCATTCAAACGGTACTGTTTCCTCCAAAGTAACCCGTTCTTCCCTTATCCCTGTCATTGCTGTTTTCAGTCTGTAATTATTCACATAAATCATCGGGTCTCCGAAAATAAGGCAAAAAATCAGAAACATGCCCACAATAACATATGCGACATTATGGCAAAGTTCAGAGCGCTTCCATATCCTTTCATCATCTGCACTTAATGCTGCTGTCTCCCAGGTTCCATTTTTAATGGCATTTTTCTTATGCTTTGAAATATACAGAACGAGCCATACTGCATAGCCCGCTGCAAATACTAAAATAACAGTTACTACCACTCTAAGCATAGCCGTAGCAGGACTAATATAGGTAATTATTCCAGCCAGAATAATTGTAAACAGCGGAATATCCGGCGCAATATACGCAAATTTTCCAAAGATATCCTGATATAACACCTTCTTCTGATATGCCTGTCTTACATCCTGGTCATATGCCTCCTGTGAAAACGAAACTTTCATGCCTCTAATGGTCAAATTTCCCAGAAAAAGAATCCACAGTATATCTATAAAATCATCAATGGATACTACTTTATAAATTACAAATATTCCAAGCAGTAATGAAAGTATAAATATTGTAGGACTTATTATTTTCACGCTTTCACCCCCAGTATTACACCTACAACTGCGGCACCTATCATGCCAGCATCTCCACTAATTTCCTGTTTCATTTTCAGATAAGCCAGAAATTAATTTTCTCTGTATACCGAATGGAAAATGACTTCTTTCCCTTTACTTTTTGCAAACACAATTTCTTTGGAAACTTGATTTCCAATGTATCCTTGTAATGTGCATGTTCAAAAACGACCTGTTATCTATATAGTTTATCCTTTTCAATTTTTTAGAGTTTTCGGATTAGAAACAGCTCACTTTTTCATCTCTGAAATCAGGCTTACCGCCATTCTCATAAGGGTTATAATGATTTAAATTGCACCCAAACTCTTCTATGTCTTTCAATTCCATCTCTAACTTTAGCCTTCCGGTAAACTGGAAATTATACATTTCCCGACATATTCCATTCCGATTTCAGCAAGCTATACATACAGGCATCAACAATTCCTTTATTGCTAATATCTGCTTGACGCAATGTTCCCTCATAAGTTAATCCACATTTTTTCATTACATTTCCTGAATGTGGATTGTTAGGGTCATGCTGAGACTCAATCCTATTAGCGCCTACTTCATTAAATAGAAAAGGAATAATCGCAGAAAATGCCTCTGATGTAATCCCTTTATGCCACCATTTACTACCAATGCAATAACCAATGTGCAAAATATTCAAAGCATCATTCTTATCAACAACACTTATCGTACCAATAGGCTCATTAATATCTTTAAGAACAATTGCCCACTGATAAAAATCTGTTTTTTCACTTTCTTTTATCCAATCTTTAATAACCCTATCTGTTATTTCCATAGAAGTATGTGTTGGCCATCTTAAAAATTCAGTTACCTTTTCATCTGATGTCCAATTTATGTATGCCGCATTTATGTCTTCAACACGGAATTTTCTCAATAATAACCTTTTGGTTTCTATTGTTTTTGTCCCTTTATGTTCCATAATATCTTACCTCCAAATTCATATTTATAACTTTCCATCTTAACAAGCTGTAATTTAATCTTCCAGTGATTTTCCACAAAATTGACAAAACTTTCCTTCGTTTCTTCCTAACTGTTTTCCACAGGTATCCTAAAAGTGTAATTAAAAAACCTGCAATCAGAAGTGAATCTCTTAATTTTCTTCCTTTTTTTATTGACATTTTATCCTACAAAAAACTTCCAATTTTCTACTTCGCTTAACTTTTTAACAAACCTGAAGCTTGCCCTCTTTCATCCGTTACAATATGCCTTATCCCACTATTTTTGTTGCTAAAATAAGTTCCCAGAAACGTTGGAAATGCCTTATATTTATCCAAGTCTTTAATCGGTATCCAACGCATTTCCTCTTTTACCCCTTGTGTCGTGCTGTTACTATGAAGCTCTTGCGTCCCTCTCGGTTTCATCAGAAAATAAAAACTGAGTTCATGGCAATTCATTCCCTTTAATGCACCATCTTTTTTATCAAAGAAATTTTCATGTATAACTGCCAAATGGTCTATCTCATAATGAACTCCTGTTTCTTCAAAAACTTCCCGACGCACTGCATCTTCTGCCGTTTCTCCATGATGGACTCCGCCGCCAATCGAATAAAAATAGTCATCTTTTTCGTTACAGGCAAATAAAACACATTCATTTTCTACTATAATTGCTGCCGCACGGTATCTGAACCATTTATTTCCTTTTGTAAATCCACAATCACACATCCTCTTTTCACCTCTGTAACGTTCTCTGTCTGCTTCCGATTTTCCGCTCCTGACTCCATGGCAGATGTAAATCAGTTTGCAGCAGGAGTTTTCAATGTAACGGCATAGGCCGTATTTATCTGCATGGGATAACTCTCTGCAATATTGCCATCATAATAGACCACAATCTCATCACCAATGCTGAAATGAGTCAAGCTGTCTTCATTCTCCACAGTCAAAGATACCACGTATTCGCCATCTTCATTTTCAATTAAAACGAAATTCTCACCAGCCTCTTTCACAATGCCTGTAATGAATGCCAGTTCTCCCGATTCAACCAGTTCATCCCCCATATAAACACGCTTTTCAACAATAAGAGAATCGTCCTGCATATTGAGAACATAATCAAAATTACCTCGATCCGAAAGGTCATAGCTTACACCGCCGGCATAGTCGTAAATCACAATTCGATTATCTATAATTCCGGAACCCATGCTTAACGTTGAACAAAGTTCCGGATTTCCATCACCAGTCAAATCGCAGAAATATAATGTATATTCTTTCACACCACCCCAAACCATTTCATCTCCGTTAAGGCAGTCAAACCATTTGATTACGCTGTTAGACTTTGAGGATTCACTGCTCTCAAATATAGATTCTCTCCTGCAGCTTGTCAACAGAATGAAAAGTATCAGACAAAGCGCTGTCACAACTCTCTTTTTCATCATCAACCTCCAAGTACTATCATAATCTGCGGTTCTTCCTGACAATCTAAAATCCGTGTTACTCAAGCCCTGTAATAAACATTACCAGCGCACAAATGGCAAGAACCGTCCATCCTAAATATCTCCCTGCAATTTCCCATTCAGACGGCTCTGCGCTATCTGCATTGCGGATCTGGAATGACAGGTTCCAACGGAACAGTTCATCTGCAAACAAAATGCTGGCAATATTAAAAATGCAGATAGCCACTCCAGCAAACCATGGAAACCATTCCCCTTTATGTGTCAGTTTTGGATTGTCCAGGATTTTCAGTATAACATCAGCAGTTGGTTCCATAGGATCTATTTCTCTGCCATTTTCATCTATCCGGATGCCATCAATGGTTACATAAAAATACTCTCCATCGTCCATACTGCCATCTTCATTGTACAGCCAATAGATATATTCTGTTTTCAAAACACCGCCGCGAAACAGGATCTCATCTCCCTGCCGGATTTCCATACCAGTCATGTTTTCTGCCATTTCTTCATCTTCGGGAACAGCTGTGGGGTCTTCCTCTGCCGTATAGGGTCCATAGGTTTTATCACCATACTGAAACACAACGGTTTGATTATCCGACACTGTAAAACGCGCCTGCTTTCCTTTTATTTTTCCTGAATATACAATACTGCCCTGTTCTTGAATCGGAACCAGAATTGCATCCTTATATTCAAATCCAACCCGTCGGATTGTCATCTGATAGATCACTGCAAATAACAGGGATATTGCAATCATAACCAGTATGATGCCTTTCTGATACAGATTTAAATTTTTGATTTTTTCCATGGTTCCACCTCCTGCCAATTCCACATGCTAATCCCTATGCTTGCATAACCAATTATTCCGACTTCTTTTTTTATTTCCTGTCGCAAAACCAGCTTATCAAAGCGCCGATGCATACTCCCACAAAGGAAACTACCAGATACCAAATGGAATGGATCAGCGCTGATTCATTATAATAAATAAAAACAGATGGAATAAACAAAATAGCTGTCAAAACCGGATACAAATACCTGATTTTTCCCTTTCCTGCAGTTCCCATAATCAGCGCCAGAATAAATGTTGCAGCCAGGATTGAAAGCACCATCCCAATTGCGCCAATCGGCTCTGCCATCAGAGGAAATACGTAAAACATAAATAATTGTGCGATTATAATTAAAATTTCTTTCCTGTACTTATTCATCTTCTGCCTCTCCTATTCCTATATTTTATATAGCCATTTATTCTCCAGATTCTTTATCAGAAAAGGTTACCGTAACAGCCTGCACCAAATCCATTTTCCGAAAAACAGAAGGATTTCCGTAATCTCGAACCTGATAGCTTCTCATGTTTGTTCCGCTGTCATACACTCTCAATGCAATGGGGATTTCTTTGTTCAACTCTATCTGTTGAAATTCATTTAAAAAGCACTTTGTTTCTGCAGCCGGTTCTTCCTCCAGTCGGATTTCTTTGCTGGTAAAGTGCCCCTGGCCGGCACCGTTAATATAAAAATCAATCCTGTAATTCTCCTTTAGTTCTATGGCAATGGTTCCAGATACTTTCTGCTCCGGCTCCCTGTCTATCCCCAGAGACATTGCGCCGTTCCCAATCCGTTCCCATGTATCTGCACCCGTAAGACAATATACGTTTACTTCTATAGAATCAGCATTAATCGGAGCTAAAAATGAAATCAGTTTTGAAGTATCTCCCATTCCAAATGAATCCAATATATTTTGTTCACCTTCTGATAACTCGTACGGCGCTATTCCCTCTTCTGTTCCTATGTTACCTGATGTTTCTTTTCTGGAACATCCACTGGAAAGCAATAGCATAAAAGCAAAAACTATCAAATATTTTTTCATTTGTTCCATCTCCTCATAAAATCAAGTGAATACAACGTGCTGAAACATAAGAACTGCATTTCCGCCAAGCATAATGGCTGCAAATATTATAAATACTGTATATGTAACCTTTACAGCCCTGGAATCTGTGTTTTTGATTCCAATCGCCAAATAAACAATCCATACCGCATAAGCTGCAAAAACAAGTCCACTGTTGGGAATCAGCACTGCCAGTAGGAATAACAGGTTTACCATCCTCATTCCTTTCTCTGAGTAAAGCTTTTCTTTAAGTTCTTTCATCTATATTAGTCCCTCCATCCTCTTTTCCTAAATCCTCTCTTCTCTATCTTTTACCTCAGAAATTCACTTTTTCTTCGATATAACTGCCTTCCCTGTAAACCTCTGCCCCTACGTAATACGTTCCGCACGGCAGCTTGGACATATATTGGCGGTATTCCTTTAAGTTTTCTTCATAGGGCTTTTCTTCTGGAAACAGGTTTACCTCTTCTCCGTTTTCGTCATATACGTCAATTCGGTCCAGCCGAAGGTCTTCCGGTACGTCCAGTGAAAAATCTTCTGCCCACGTGATAACGGGAAGATTTTCTCTTTCCTCTGGCCCCAGATTTCGAAGGCGTGGGCCTGTATCTGCTGCAAAACTGTCTGCTTCCTCAACATAGCCGTATGAATAAACTGTCATCTGATACAGCCTGTAATATTCTCCTCCCTGTTTTACCCTGACCTCACTCTGATTTTCTCTGTATTCCACAGAAGCAGAAGCGGACAAATCCACCTCTGCTTCTGCTTTCACTTCCATCTTATAAATATACAGTCCCATAGGAGCTCCATGAGTCTTTCGATAATACCGGACAGTTACCGTATCCCCTATCTCTACAGTTGGGGTATCCGGCCACTTTACTGCAACAGCCTGAGCCTGAACGCCAGGTTCTGTGGATTGAAGAGTAAAGCAGGTATCTGTCAGTTGGGTAATCGTCCCTGTAAATGTTCCTGGAAAGCAGAAGCCTGACAAAATAAGGATAAACACTGCCAAAACTATGGTTATCAGTATTCCGTAACACCAATTTTTCGCTTTCATTCTACTCTCCTTTCCGAGTCCTGCGCTCTTACATCTCACTCTCTACATCTTTTAAAAACTGCTTCCATGCATCTTCATGATCCACAAAGTATTTTGGACACGCTTTTCCATTAATATCGTAATGGCGGATAATGTCTTTTTGTGGATTTAATTTCAGTTCTCTGCATAACCATGCTGTCAGCTTTACCATAGAATCATAGGTTGCCTGTTCATATTTTCCGGTTTCATCTGGATGGCAGCTCTCAATGGCAATGGTGTCGCTGTTGCGGTTGTTAGAAGCGTATGCCATCTCGCTGACCGGAATGGCCTGAATCACTTCCCCCTCCAAACCTACGATAAAGTGTGCGCTGGCCGACGTGCCGTTGTCCTTCTGATCTGCCAAATTATCAAAATAGTCTCGATTCTGTTTAGCTGTTGATCCAGGGTTTGCTACATAATGTATCACGATTCCATTGATTTCCTTTAAGCTGACTGCCGGTCTGGAATAAATATTTTTCCGGATAAAGTCCTGTTCTACCCAGGAGGGCGCTTCTATGGCTTTTAGATCGATTTCCTTGCCTGTCTTGGGCTTTCCCCATATAAACCATCCAATCCCTACTCCGATTCCTATAAAGATCAGCAATACAATCAGCCAAATCAACGTCAGGACTGCCAGACTGCCTCCCTCGGAGTGCCTGGAAGATCTTCTGTTTCTCTTACTTCTTCTCCTGCTTTGGTCTTCCTCCCATCCAGGTTCTCTCCTGACATCTCTTCCCAGCTCTATTTCCCTGTTTCTCTCTCTTCTGATTTCCTGCCTTGTCACCTGCTGCCGCATCTTGTCACTCCCCTTTATTTTAGTTTAAAGCACACCATAATTGAAGTCAAATTAAGTTTTCCTTACTTTATTCTTGCAACGCATTAACTTTCTAATTTTCATTATCTATCTCATTAAAAATTCTAATAAATATTTTGTATTGAAAATTGCTGGTAATATATGTTACACTTAAAAGTGTTTTGTTTTTTAATAACGAAAGGAGCTTATTGCAATGGGCGGAATCTTTGGTGTTGTATCGAAATCAAGTTGTGTCATGGATTTATTCTTTGGCACGGACTATCATTCTCACCTGGGAACTCGTAGAGGCGGTATGGCCGTATACGGTCCCGATGGTTTCCAACGTTCAATTCACAATATTGAAAACTCTCCGTTCCGTACAAAATTTGAACGGGATGTAGATGAGCTGGAGGGCAATCTGGGAATCGGATCGATTTCCGATACAGATCCGCAGCCTCTTTTAATCCAGTCTCACCTGGGCAGCTATGCCATCGCTACGGTTGGCAAGATTAATAACGAAGAGGAACTGGTACGAAAAGCCTATGACAACGGTCATATTCACTTTTTAGAAATGAGCGGCGGACGTATTAACAGCAGCGAGCTGGTGGCTTCCATTATCAATCAGCGGGAAAGCCTGGTAGATGGACTTCTCTATGCACAGGAAATTATTGACGGTTCCATGAGTATCCTGCTTCTGACTCCAGAAGGAATTTATGCTTCCAGAGATCGGCTGGGGCGCACCTCTCTCAGCATTGGAAAAAAGGACGACGGCTTCTGCGTTTCCTTTGAAAGCTTTGCCTATATCAATTTGGGATACACCGATTATTCAGAATTAGGCCCTGGGGAAATCGTCTTAATTACCCCAGAACATATTCAGTGTTTAAGCAAGCCCCGTCAGGAAATGAAAATCTGTTCCTTCCTTTGGGTTTATTACGGCTATCCTACCTCTACCTATGAAGGCATCAATGTAGAGCAGATGCGGTACAACTGCGGACGTCTGCTGGCTCAGAGAGATCGGGATGATTCGGTACGGCCTGACAGTGTTGCCGGCGTTCCAGATTCCGGTATTGCCCACGCCATTGGATATGCCAATGAGTCCGGTATTCCGTTTTCCAGACCTTTTATTAAATATACCCCTACTTGGCCCAGATCCTTTATGCCTCAAAACCAGAGACAAAGAAATCTGATTGCCAAAATGAAGCTGATTCCTGTAGACGCTTTAATTCGAAACCGCAGCCTGCTGCTGATTGACGATTCCATCGTCCGCGGTACTCAGCTCAGCGAAACTACCGAATTTTTATACCAGAGCGGCGCAAAGGAAGTCCATATTCGTCCGGCCTGCCCTCCTCTGCTCTTTGGCTGTAAATACTTAAACTTCTCTCGTTCCAATTCCGAACTGGATCTAATTACCAGAAGAATCATTCAGGAACGGGAAGGCGACAATGTATCTCCCGAACTTCTGGCTGACTACGCAGATCCAGACAGCGAAAACTATGCAGCCATGGTAGAAGAAATCCGGAAACGGCTAAACTTTACTACCTTGCGATTCCACCGGCTTGACGATTTGGTTAAATCCATTGGATTATCTCCCTGCAAGCTTTGTACCTATTGCTGGAGTGGAAAGGAATAAAGGTGTCTATGTACAGTTTTAATAATGATTACAGCGAGGGCGCTCATCCCCGCATTTTGGAAGCCATCACAAAGGCAAATTTAGAGCAGAATAATGGATATAGTCTGGATTCTCACACGGCTCACGCCATTGAACTCATTCACAAAGAAATCCAAAATCATGCTGCTGATGTCCACATTATCCCAGGAGGAACCCAGACTAACCTTCTGGTAATTGGTTCTTCCTTAAGACCTCATCAGGCAGTCATTGCAGCGGAAACCGGACATATTAATGTTCACGAAACCGGAGCCATTGAAGCCACTGGTCACAAAGTCCTGGCTATGGCGTCCAAAGACGGCAAGCTGACTCCTGAACTGGTAAAAAATGCGTTAGATGCCCATACCGATGAACACATGGTTCAGCCAAAAATGGTATACATCTCCAACACCACCGAAATCGGCACACAGTATACCTTAGAGGAACTAACGGCTTTATCCCAGTTCTGCAAAGATCATGGACTTTATCTGTTTATGGACGGCGCCCGTATGGGATCTGCCCTTACCAGCCCTGCCAACGATTTAACCCTGGCCCATATTGCCAGCTTAACGGATATATTCTATATTGGCGGCACGAAAAACGGAGCTCTGTGCGGCGAGGCCCTCGTCATTATGAATCCTGCCTTAAAAGAGGACTTCCGCTTCTGCATCAAGCAGAGAGGAGCCCTATTTGCCAAAGGCTTTTTGCTTGGAATCCAATTTGAAGAATTGTTTACTGACAGCCTATTCTACCAATTGGCTTCTCATGCCAACAACATGGCTGCCATTCTCCGTCAGGGCATTACAGAATGTGGATACCCATTTGATTCGGATTCTGTCAGCAATCAGCTGTTCCCCATTCTTCCTGACACTCTGATTGAGGAACTAGCAAAGGAATTCCTGTTCTCTGTACAGAAAAAGGCTGACGACTCCCACTCTGTCATCCGTCTGGTAACCTCCTGGGCCACCAGAGAAGAGGAAACCCATCGCTTTGTCAGACTGTTAAAAAGCCTGTCCTGATCCAGGATAGAAAACCATAACATACAAAAAAGCCGGCGCAGCATGAGAATTTTCTCACCTTGCGCCGGTTTTCCGTTTAATTAATTCTTCCTTCTATCAGAGCTTTTGCCAGTTCATAGTTTTTCTTGTGGACAAATATCTCATACTCGTAGGGGTCACGGTCACCCACACTGCCAAACTGGCTGCGCACCGTACCGCCTTCATATCTGCCTGACCATTTAGCGCTCCGGTTATGTACCTTCCAGATGTAATCCAGATTGTTGGCAGACAGCAGGTCTCGAATTCGGGCGCCTTCTGCCACGTTTCTTCCTCTGTACACCAAGCTGCGGTTCCAAAACATAATCATAGTTCTTCTCCCTTCCACTTTGCTTCTTCAAAAAGGGCCGCCGTATAGCACTTATATTCATCCAGCTTTTCCGTCTTTTTAATCTTCTTTTTCAGCTTTTCTCCGCCTTCAAATAAGCTGTCCATATAAGCCCACAGCTCTTTCATTTTAAAAAGTACGTTTCTGTCTCCGGACATAATCTCTTCATATCCTGCCACAACTTCACTGTGAAAATCAATAAACCGTTTTCTGCTGTCTGCCTTTTTTGTTCCTTCCTGTACAGCTCTCAGGCCTTCTGTCAGCCCTGGATTGGCAATCAGTCCTCTGCCTAACATAATGGATTCTGCCTCTGGAAATGCCTGGCGAATCTGTCGAAACTCAGCAGTTCCAAACACATTGCCATTGTAGCAGACCGGACATTTGCTCTGAGCCAGTCCGTAGGCAAAGCCTGACAGCCTGGGTTCCTGCCTGTAATAATCCTCTCTGACTCTGGGGTGAATAATCAACTCCTTTAAGGGGTACCGGTTGAATATCTCCATCAGCTCTTCAAATTCGTCTTCCTCATACATTCCAAGTCTTGTCTTAACCGAGACCTGCAAAGACGTTTTAGAAAAAACTTCTTCTAAAAACCGATCCAGTTTATCCGGTTCCCGTAAAAAACCGGCTCCCCGTCCCTTGGAAACCACAGTACCGGAAGGACAGCCCAGGTTCAGATTTACTTCCCTGTACCCCAGCTCTCCCATTTTATCTGCGCACCACAGAAAATCAGCAGCGCAGTTAGTTAAAATCTGAGGAACCACAGCCATTCCCTGATTGTGCTCCGGAAGAACGTCGTTTAATTCTCTGGATTTTAAGGTGCGGTTTTGATTCGGCACAATAAACGGGGTAATATACTTATCCATGGGGGAAAAATACCGGTGATAGGCATTGCGGTATACGTATCCGGTAATTCCCTCCATGGGAGCCATATAAAATCTTACCGGCATTACTCTTCAGCCTCCGAGTCCTTTTTCAGCACATCAATGGCTGCCTGAAGCTGGTTGTCCTTTTCATGTTCTACAACCAGACGCTTGATCAGATCTTCATTTGGCTCTACCGTCACATCCGGTTCTACGCCTTTGCCGTGAATATCCTTTCCGCTTGGAGTGTAATAATGCTCTGTGGTAAGTTTGACAGCGGAACCGTCTGCCAGTGGGAACACGGACTGGACAATTCCTTTTCCAAAACTGGTAGTTCCTACAATCTCCGCAGCGCCGTAATCCTTTAACGCACCTGCGAAAATTTCAGAAGCGCTGGCGGAGGATTCATTAATCAGAAGCACAATGGGAATATCCAGGCTTTTTCCGTCGCTGCAGCTAAAACTGTCTCCTTTTTCTTCCTTATCTGCAGTATAAAGCAGCAATGTTTTTCCCTGGTTTTCTTTATTTTCATAAGGATCTTTGTAGGTAGAAATATCGTCTTCCAGCACATAGTCCAGCATCGCCAGAGCCGTCTGCATCACTCCGCCAGGATTGTTCCGAAGGTCAATCACCATTTTTTTCATGCCCTGGCTCTTCATATTTTCAATAGCTTCTGCAAACTGTTTTTCTGTAATCAGATCAAACTGGCTGACAGCCAGATAACCGATTTCATCATCCAGCATCTCGTATTCCACCGTTGGAACTTCTATTTTTCTTCTGGTAATTTCAAGAGTTACGTAATCTTCTATGGACGGGCGGTATACTTCAATCTCTACCTTACTGCCTTCCGTCCCTTTAATATGGCTGTTTACCAGAACGTCTAAATCCATACCGTAGACTTCTTCTCCATCTACCTTGTACAGCTGATCTCCTGCTTCCATTCCTGCCTCTGCACTGGGGGTATTGTCGTACACCTTCATAATAGAAATCAGGCCTGTCAGACGGTTCTGGCTTACCAATGCTCCAATTCCGCTGTATTCTCCTTCCGTTTCTTCCATCAGTTCGCTTAATTCTTCCGGAGTATAATAGGTGCTGTAAGGATCTTCCAGACCAACCAGCATCCCCAGGTAAATGGTGTCCTCTATTTTCTGATAATCTTTTTCAAACAGAAATTCATCATCTATCAAAGACTGCATCATCTTCATCTTATAAATAATCTGTTGGTAATCCAGTTCGTCTTTCTTCTCTTCGCTCTCTGCCTCTGCTGACGACTGATTGCTGACCTGGGCTCCGTTTGAAGCCTGCTGCTCCAGCTCATATCCTGGCCCTTTTGGTTTTTGCGCCTTTTTGATAATTCCATTTCCAAACAGGAAAATTCCCGCTGAAAGTCCTACTACAAGTAATCCGGCAAATGCCGTTACCAGCGCACCTGCCAACACGCCTTTCCAAAATTTATTATCTCTGTCTTTGTTATCCACTTGCTGTTCTCCTATCTCTGTCCTGTTCCATGCTCCTACGGACTTACATACTTACTGGGATTGACATAACTTCCGTTATTTCGGATCTCAAAATGTAGATGAGGGCCGGTTGAATATCCGGTTGAGCCTACTTTTGCAATCACGTCTCCCTGGCTGACCTTATCTCCTGCGCTGACCAGACGGGAGGAACAGTGCATATATACGGTAGAAACGCCGCCGCCATGACTGATCATCACATAATTACCAGCCGAAGCGCTGTAAGTCGATATGGTTACCGTTCCCGAAGCTGCCGCTAAAATATTGCTTCCTGTAGCCGCTCCAATGTCAATTCCTTTATGATTAGAGGATGCCCCTTCTGTCGGTGAGCTTCGGCCTCCGAAACCGGAGGTAATCCGGCTGCTGGAAGGACATGGCCATATAAACTTAATATCCCCAAGGCTGGCTGTCTTATACGTCTGCCCTGCAGCTTCTGCTTTCTTTCTGGCTTCCTCTTCCTGACGCCTGATTTCCGCTTCAATCTGCTTAATTTTGGCTTCCTGGGCTGCCAGATCTTTTTCGTATTCATTAATCTGATTCTCTGCAGAAGCAATCTTGCTCTCGTAGTTTTTTAATTCCTGCTGTTTTCCTGCCAACAGCGTCTCTACCGACGCATGCTTGGCCTCTGCCTGCTTTTCCAGCGTCAAAAGCTGGGTATGCTCTTCCTCTAAGACCGCTTCCTTTTCCGCAATCTGATTTTTCGTCGCCACATAAGCATCCAGCTGTTTCCTGTCATACTCGGAAATCTGGCTGATATATTCTGCCTTATTAAGCATGTCAGAAAAGCTTTTGGCTTCCAAAAGCATATCAATATAATTGGTATCTCCCTTTTCATACATATACTGAATCCGCAGCTTCATGGCCTCATACTGCTGTTCCTCCGTCTGCCTGGCGGTCTCCAGTTCTTCTTTGGTTACTGCTATTTCTCCTTCTTTGGTTCCGATTTGATCCTGCAGGCTGGAGATTTCCTGGACAGTCTTCTCTAAACTGGCGTCCAGTTCTCTGACGTATGCCGCTGTATCTGCCTTCAGGCTTTCCAGACCGGCCAGGGTCTGTTCTGCCTTTTTCTTTTCTTCCTCAATAGAAGCCGCCGCATTTTTTGCATCTTTTACATCCTGGCTGGTAACTGCCAGGGCAGTCCCGGGCAAAGCCAGGCTTATAGCCAAAATGCAGGCCAGGAATCCCCGACCTGCTCTTGTGTTCTCTCTCATATAGTATCCTCAATTACACCTTTAAATGTTTCCTGATAGTAAAGAAGCTGGCAAAAAATCCAATTCCCACTCCCAATATCAGAGCCACTGTTACCATGGACGGAAACATCTCCGAAATGGACATGGGCTGAAACACCCCTGTCATAATCGTATAATTCTCACTGATATAAGCCACTGCTTTCTGGTAAAGGACATAAATTCCGGCTAATGGCAAAATAGAACCAATCAGGCCAATAATGACGCCTTCTACCAGAAACGGAGCCCGAATCATCCAGTTGGTAGCGCCAATCAGTTTCATAATCTGATTTTCCTGTTTCCGGAAAGCCGCCGCTACTGAAATGGTATTGCTAATCAAAAATACAGCTACTGACAGCAGTACGCCGATAATGGCGGCTGACAGCAGGCTAATCATCCGGTTCAGATTTTCCAGGGCTGCCACAGCCGAATTGGAATAATTTACCTTTCTCACTCCCTCTATGGAATTGAGATATGCCACAAATTCCTCCTGTTTGCCAATGTCCTTTAGAAAAATCTCGTAAGAAGCAGAATTAGCCAGAGGATTATCCTCTGCAAATCCGGCAGCCAGTTCTTCCATTTCTCCAAAATACTCTGCCTGAAACAGTTCCCACGCTTCCTCAGCAGACGTATAAACCATATTGTCTACTTCTGCCCTGGCTCCAATCTCCTGTCCGATAGCCAGAATACCGTCTTCTTCTAATCCCTCGTCAAAAAACACGGTAATCCCCACTGTAGTCTCCGCCGCCTCTGCGCTGTGGCGTACATTGCTTACAATGGCGTAAAACAAACAAAATAAAAAAATACATGCTGCAATCGTAGCGATAGACGCCAGAGAAAACAGCATATTCCTGCCTATATTTTTAAAGCCCTGCTTCAGGCTGTAGACCAATGAACTAATCATACCATACTTCCTCTGATGCCGTATCTCTTATAATCATGCCTCTGTCCATGGTAATTACCCGTTTTTCCATCATTTCTACCATCTCGCGGCTATGGGTAACGACCACAACTGTCGTGCCTCTCCGGTTAATCTTTTCCAAAAGCTTCATAATTTCAATGGTATTATAGCTGTCCAGATTTCCCGTCGGCTCGTCTGCCAACAGCACCTGGGGCCGGTTAATCAAAGCCCTGGCAATGGCTACCCGCTGCTGTTCTCCGCCGGAAAGCTGCCTGGGATTGGACTTGTACTTAGAAGACAGTCCCACCATCTTCAGCATAGCCGGAACCGATTCCCGAATCCGCTTGGGTGACACGCCGATAACCCGCTGTGCAAAGGCTACATTTTCAAAAACAGAACGGTCTTTCAGGAGTCTGAAATCC
>CALHQJ010000034.1 GCA_938036545.1 uncultured Clostridium sp.
TCGCCTCCACCAGACGTTATCTGGCATCCTGCCCTGTGAAGCCCGGACTTTCCTCTCCCATGACCTTTCGGTTTCATGGCAGCGACCATCTGTCTTGCTCAAAACATTGGTATCATAACATATTTTTTCAGCCTTGTCCAGCCAGTTTGCGTTACATCTTTACCATTTCAGCTTAATATTTCGGCCGGTAAATAATCTCATTAACGGTATAGACTGTCACAAAGGCCTTTGGATCGGTTTTTAAGATAAAAGACATTAACTGCGAATATTCATTTTTATCTACAATGGTGATAATTTCCTGCCTGGGCTGGTTGTCATAGGCCCCTGCACAATTGTAAATGGTAGCGCCACTCCGAAGCGTGTGGATAATAAATTTCCGGATTTCCTCCTGCTTTTCTGATACTATGCAGACCCGCTTTTTTAAATTCATTCCAAAAATAAAGTGATCCAGAATAATTCCGTTTAAATAGGTTCCCAGAATACTTAACACCACAATCTTTTTGTCATAAAACAATGCGGAAGACAAAGCGACGCACATGCCAGGAAGAGCCATGGCTTTTCCCAATTCCATGTGAAAATATTTGTTCAAAATCTTGGCCACAATGTCCAGGCCGCCGGAAGATGCATTCTGATTAAACAGGATTGCCAGGCCAATGCTGACCGTAAAAATATAGCAGACTGTATCCAGCATTGGATCTCCGTTTATGGATGCAAAGTCTGGGAAAAAAATTTCAAACATGGCAATAAACAAAGGCAATAGTAATGAAGTGTATACCGTCTTAATGCCAAATTCAGAACCAATCAGCAAAAAGCCTACAACCAGCAGCAATCCGTTCAGGATAAATGTAATCACAGAGATATTAAGGGGGATTACATTAGCCAGCATCATGGCAAGTCCTGACACGCTGCCTACGGATACATGGCTGGGAATTAAAAAGAAAAATACGGCTGCCGCTACGATCAGGGTTGCAAATGTAATAATTAAAAAATCCTTAAAGACCGATTGTTTCTTCATTGTTACATTCTCCCGTCTGGTTCAAAAAGTAGTTCTCCACCACATCCTTTACTGCCTCAGCCAATTTTCCATGGTTTTCTTCGTCCATGTGAAGCTGATCCAGACTGCTGGGGCTCGCTGCCTGGGAAGCATCTAAAAACAGGCAGTTATGCTGTCTGGCTACCTCTTCAAAATATGGAGCCAGAGCTTTGGATTTTTCCGGAGCCGTGCTGTCAAAGCTGGCAAAAGGAGAATGTTCCACATCATCTCCAATGTGAATCGGCGAAATCAGAAGAATTTTCGGCGTTTTCATCCCTGCGCCATAATCGAATCCCTGAATGGTTTTCACAAGCCGTTCTGCGCCCTTGGCAATTACTTTTGGAGACGCCTGAAAATGAGCTTTACAGTCATTGGTTCCCAAGCATACAATCACCATATCTAAGGGCTTATGGCTTTGAAGGGCTACAGGAAGAAACTGGATTCCGCACCGGTTAGGCTCTAAGGGATCATCCCATACAGTAGTCCTTCCGCCCATCCCCTCTTCAATTACATAATACTCTTCTCCCAAAAGCTGGGACAAGCGGCCAGGCCAGCGGGCAAAACGCTGATGGCGGCCTCCTTTCGGATTGGTTCCAAAGGTGTTAGAATCACCAAAGCAAAGTATGTTTTTCATATCACATCTCTCCTCGTCAGTATATTTAAAGTCTTGGCAGCACCAGAGTTTCAAATTCACCTGGATGGCTGCAGAACTTCCTTTTTTTGATGTGCAACGGCTCTCCGTACAGATCCATTGCTGAAATGGTCCATTCCGGATCGTCAGACTGCTCTCCTTTTAAATATTCATCCGAACGGATAGCAACTATCTGCTCTACCTCAGTTCCGAGGAAAAAGGCTGGCAGATCCATCTGGTACAGGTATACGTGGGCAAATTCCCGTTTTAAAAAGCCCTCATCTGCTGCTTCCTTTACCATTCCCAGATAATGAAGCCGTTCTTTCTCTACTGAAATGCCTAATTCCTCATAAACCTCTCTGATTACAGCTTCTTCATGGGATTCTCCCTCTCTTACATGGCCGCCGCAGCCAATATCATAATATCCAGGAAATTCCTCTTTTTTTTCGGATCTCTGCTGGAAATACATCCATTGCTGATCCCCCATGGGGCATATCAGCCAACAGTGAACCACCTCGTGCCAAAGGCCTTCTCTATGGGCCTGGCTTCGCAGCGCCCGCCCTGTTTTCTCGTGATTTTCATCATATATGGCAATCCATTCATCCATAACCATTCCTCTCTTGTTTCCAGGATTCTGATTTTTAGAAACAGCCCCCTCCGATAAATTCCCGTAAAATAGAATTTTTCGGGATGTTTTCCGTCCCTACTCCTAAGAAATAATCTAAAAACTTCAGCAGACGTTTTGCTTCCAGATACTCCTCACAATCTCTTGGAATTCCAAACAGCAGCGGCTCTGCGTATTGTTTTAAAACAGCCAATTCATAAATCAGGGCAGAATTAAACATGGCGTCTGCTTCTTCCTGAAATGGGAAAATGTTTTTATCTTCTCCCCTGCGGACAGAGGGCCATCTCCGAATGGTTTCCAAAGCCGACGTTCCCCTGACTCTGGCATCCCGAATCATCCGGCGAATCAACCGTCCGTCTGTACTGGGAATCCGGTTGTGTTCGTCTATATTCAACTGGGTCAGGGCGCTGATATAAATCTTAAATTTACTTTCTCTGGGCAGCGTATAAGACAGCCGGTCGTTGAGGCAGTGGATTCCCTCCATAACCAGAATATCTCCTTTTCCAAGATGCATCCGGTCTCCCCGATACTCCCGATGACCCGTCTTAAAATTATAGGTAGGCATATCCACGGTTTCCCCATTTAACAATCGGTTCATGTCTACATTAAACTGGCGGACATCCAGACACTCCAGAGCTTCATAATCGTAATCACCCTTTTCATCTCTGGGGCTGTCTTCCCGATTGACAAAGTAATCGTCTACTTCAATTGGATGAGGCTTTAACCCCAAAGCTTCTAACTGAATGCTCAGCCTGTGGGAGAATGTGGTCTTGCCGGATGAGGACGGCCCTGCAATCATCACCAACTTTTTCTCCGGCTGGGAGGCGATTTTCCCTGCAATTTCTGCAATCTTCTTTTCCTGGAGAGCTTCCTGTATCAGCACCAGCTGATTTAACCTTCCTGACACAATCTGCTCATTTAACGCTCCTACGTTATTTAAATCCAGCCGTTCTCCCCAGTCAAAGGACTCTTTTAATACAGAAAACAGCTTCTTTTGCGGCTCAAATGCCGGAAGGGTGCAGGGATCTTCTTTTTTAGGTATCATTAACACAAACCCATGCTCATATAACACCAGATCAAAGTATTTTAAATATCCGGTATGCTGTACCATATAGCCGTAATAATAGTCTTCAAATCCATCCAGACTGTACAGATTCACCCTGGAAACCCGACGGTAACGGAACAGCCGTTCCTTGTCATACATTTTATGACGGTGAAACAGCTCAATGGCTTCATCGGTATTTACGCTTCTCTTAACAATGGGAACCTGCTTTTCTACCAGTTCCTTCATCCTGTCCTTTACTTGCAAAAGCAGGTCTTCATCCAGTTTGAAGTTTCCAATAGGCTTTACAAAATAACCATTTCCAGTGGAAAATTCGATTTCCAGCCGTTCGATTTTCTCATTGCCTACTACGTCATAAAAAGAACGCAGCATCAGCAGTACACAGCTGCGGAAATAGGTCTGAATCCCCGGCTCCTTTTCCGCCGTTATGAATACAACTTTTCCCTTATCCACTACCTGTTTGTGAAGTTCCTGCAGCTTTCCATTGACCTGAACCAGCAAAATATCATGGGCATAGCGTTCCTGATGAGCCGCTGCCACATCTTTCCACTGCGTGTTATCTGCATACTCTTCCCATTCGCCGTCGATCCACAGTTTTGCCATATCTGCCTCCTATCTAAGCCCCATCTCCTCCTGGGCTTCTCTGATAATGGTTAACTCCTGCCTTAACTGCCGGATCGCCCGTTCTGCACTTTCTGAACGTTCTTCTCCTGTGTCCAGCCTTGAAAGAACTTCGGTGATCCGGCTTTCCTCCTTTGTCAGATAGGACGCTAAAACCCTGTCCTTATTTTCAATCAAGCTCTTTCCATATGCATACCAGCTCTGTTTTTTGTCAGTCCCCCCAGACTCTCCTTCTGCTCCTTTATTCCAGAAGGTTTCCATAACGGTATAAAATTTTCCTTCCTCTTCTACCATAGCCTCTTTTGCAATCACAAAACCGGAATACTCCAGATACCGGCGCACCCTATCCAGATCCGACTGAGGGGAAAGCACAAAACGGCTTATGTCTTCCCACACATGCCGTCCTTCTTCTAAAATATGTATGATCAGCTCCCCTCCCATACCTGCAATAACTACCGTATCTGCTTCCCCAGGCAGCAGCTTTTCCAGGCCGTCTGACAACCTGGTTTCTATCTTTTCTTCCAAACCTGCCTGATGAATGTGGGAGTCTGCCCGTTCTAATGGCCCTGGTCGAAGGTCCATGGCGATTGCCTGGGAGATAATTCCCCGTTCTGTCAGCGCAATGGGAATATAGCCATGATCTGTTCCCACATCAGCCAGCCGGCTTCCCTCCTGTACGAAGGAAGCCACCAATTCTAATCGATTTGATAACTTCATGTATGATATGCTCCTGTCTGTTTCTCTATGATTCCTTTTCTGTCAGTCCAGATAATCTTTTAACTTTTTGCTGCGGCTTGGATGGCGCAGCTTTCTAAGGGCTTTTGCTTCAATCTGACGAATCCGTTCTCTGGTCACATGAAATTCCTTTCCAACCTCTTCCAGAGTTCTTGGCCTTCCGTCTGCCAATCCAAACCGCAGCTTCAGTACTTTCTGCTCTCGTTCCGTCAGAGTATCCAGCACTTCCATCAGCTGTTCATGCAGCAGAGTAAATGTAGCTGCGTCCTGGGGTACGGCTACATTGTCATCTTGAATAAAATCTCCTAAATGACTGTCCTCTTCTTCTCCTACCGGTGTCTCTAACGAAACCGGCTCCTGAGAAATTTTCATAATTTCTCTGACCCGTTCCACTGGGATTTCCATTTTTTCTGCAATCTCTTCCGGTGTCGGTTCTCTGCCAAGTTCCTGTAAAAGCTGCCTGGAGGTCCGAATCAGACGATTAATGCTTTCCACCATATGAACCGGAATCCGAATGGTACGAGCCTGATCTGCAATGGCTCTGGTAATGGCCTGGCGGATCCACCAGGTAGCATAGGTGCTGAACTTATAGCCCTTGGTATAGTCAAACTTTTCTACTGCCTTAATTAATCCCAAATTTCCTTCCTGAATTAAATCCAGAAACTGCATTCCTCTGCCTACATACCGCTTGGCAATGCTGACTACCAGGCGCAGATTAGCCTCTGCCAGACGTTTTCCAGCTTCTTTATCGCCCAGTTCCATGCGTTTTGCAAGAGCAATTTCCGCATCTGTAGAAAGCAGGGGGATTTTTCCGATTTCTTTTAAATACATGCGGACAGGGTCTTCCAGGCTGACTCCTTCCGGAACAGAAAGATCGATATGTTCCATATCAATCTCTTCTTCCTCATCCATGCCCTCTTCCATGAAGAGTTCCTCGTCTATTTCCTCTTCTTCTGTCTGAAGCACATCAATCTGATTTTTTTCCAGATAGTCGTAGATTTTATCCAGCTTATCCGGTCCCAGGATTTCCCCTCGGAAATAATCTAATATTTCCCGATTTTCCAATACATTCTTTTTCTTTTTTGCCAGGTCCAAAAGACCGGTAAGTTTTTCTTCAAAACTCACTGTTTTCTCGTCCATATTCCCATCCTTCCGCAGTTAGTATACCTGTTAATCCAGCGAAATATGCAGATTCTGAATCGCCGCCTGCTCTTTAATAATCCTTTGAAGTTCCCCAATGTCTTTGGCATTGCGGCTGGCAGCGTCCAGGCTGCTCTTTTTAATCTTTTTAATCGTTTCAGAAAATGCTTTCTTTTGTTCTTCGTTGTTTAATGACTCCTTTAGGCTTGCATTAAACAGCGCCGCTACTTGTCTGTAGGTATCTTCGTCCTGAATAAAATGGTTTAAAATAGACGCCGGATTTAAATTTCCAGCCTTGTGTCCTTCAAATACCATCTCTGCTGCCTGACGGTATAAATCCTCTGTGAAATCTTCCGGCGTAATAATTCCCTCAATCTTTTCAAACAGCGCCGGATTTTCAATCAGCCAGGTAAGCAGAAGCCTTTGAGACTGCCTGGCTCCATCTTCTTTTTCCTTTTTTGGGCGTAACTGCCTCTCCTGTGACGACGGTTTCGTCCCCGGCACAATCTGGCTTCCCATGCGGTTTACCAGACGGCGCAAATCCTCGTAAGGAATAAAATGCTCTCTGGATATTGCCTGAATATAGTTATCCCTCTCCAATGCTTCCGGAAATTCCAGAAGTTTTTTTGCCGTTTCCTGATAGAATCTGGTTTTTTGCTCTGGATCGTTCATATCATAATTGCGTTTCAGCACATCGATCTCAAATAAAAAGCTGTTTTTCGCCTGGGCAATCCGCTCCCGAAATGCCTCCGGCCCCAGATTTTTCATAAATTCATCCGGATCTTTATAGGGCTGCATATTTAACACCTTTACAGACATTCCCACATCTTTCAAAATGGGGATTGCCCGAAGGGCAGCGCGGATTCCGGCGCCATCACTGTCATAGGTCAAGATCACCTGATCCGTATACCGCTTTAACAGCATTGCATGCTGAGAGGTAAATGCAGTTCCCAGAGAAGCCACGGCATTGGTAAAGCCGGCCTGATGCATGGCAATCACATCCATATACCCCTCGCAGATCAGGATGGATTTTTCTCTGGAAGCCCTTGCAAAATTCAGCCCGTACAAATTGCGGCTTTTGTCAAAAACCTTTGTTTCCGGAGAGTTTAAATACTTTGGTTCTCCCTCTCCCATTACCCTGCCGCCAAAACCAATGACTCGATTATTGACGTCCAGAATGGGAAACATAACCCGATTCCAGAATTTATCGTGAGTTCCCCGTTCTTCTATGGTTACCAGCCCGGTCTGTCCCAGCAGGCTGTCGTCATACCCTTTGCTTTTTAAATACCGGTACAAATCGTCGCTGGTTTTATTGGCGTAACCCAGTCCAAAATGCCGGATGGTATCATCTGTAAGTTGTCTTCCGGTCAGATAGCGGTAGCCTACGGCTCCCTGCTGGTGCTTCAACTGATAATAGAAATAGTTGGCAGCCAGTTTATTAATCTCCAATATGGCGGCCTTTAAATCTGCCTGGGCCCTGGCCTCCTTGCTGTACTCGATTTTTGGAAGCGTTACCCCAGCCCTGTCTGCCAGCGCCTCCATGGCTTCCGGAAACGAATACCCCTCATATTCCATCAAAAAAGTCAGCACGTTTCCTCCGGCTCCGCATCCAAAGCAATAATACATCTGTTTTGCCGGTGAAACAGAAAAAGACGGAGATTTTTCATTGTGAAACGGACACAGTCCAAAATAGCTGCTTCCCTTTTTCTGAAGCTTCACATATCCGGAAATCACATCTACGATGTCATTCTTCATCCGCACTTCTTCAATAATTTCCTCTGGATAATACATGGTTCCTCCTGTCTTTTATTTCCATGCCCTGGGCACGAAAAGTTCTTCAAATTTATCGATGGCATAGCTGTCGCTCATGCCGGCTATGTAATCGCAGACTGCTCTCTCCTTCTTTGCTCCGTCTTCCATCATGGTCAGGAACTCCTGGGGAAGCTGATCTACATGTTTCATGTAATAGCAGAACAAATGCTCAATCATTCTCTGAGCTTTTCCCTCTTCTGCTTTTGGAATATCATTTTCATACACGTTTTCAAACATCCACCGCCGAAGCCCTTTCATTGCCTCTTCCATTCCGGGAGACATTTGAATATCCGGCTTATCCTGGCTGTTTAAAATAATATCGTGTATCATTACGTCCAGCCGCTCTCTGACGCTGTGACCCAGTACATTTGTATACTCTGCCGGAAGCTGGGACTCCACAAACATTTTTGCCCGAATGGCATCGTCAATGTCATGGTTAATATAAGCGATTTTATCTGAAAGCCTTACGACCGCCCCTTCTAAAGTGGAAGGATGGCCGCTTGTCCTGTGGTTTAAAATCCCATCCCGTACTTCCCAGGTCAGATTAAGCCCCTGTCCGTTCTTTTCCAATACTTCCACAACCCGAACACTTTGGCGGTAATGGGCAAATCCGTCTTCACACAGCCGGTTTAATACGGCTTCTCCAGAATGGCCAAAGGGCGTGTGGCCCAAATCATGTCCCAGGGCAATGGCTTCCGCCAAAGATTCATTCAGCCTTAGTGACTTGGCAATGGTTCTGGCAATCTGGGATACTTCCAGGGTGTGAGTCAGCCTGGTACGATAGTGATCTCCCTCAGGCGCCAGAAACACCTGAGTCTTATGCTTTAATCTGCGAAAAGACTTACAGTGAAGAATCCGATCCCTGTCCCGCTGGTATTCTGGCCGGATGTCGCAAAGCGGCTCCTTTCGGTCCCTGCCTCTGGTATATTTACTCAGGGAGGCATAGGGGCTTAAGTATTGTGCTTCCCATTGCTCCATAGATTCTCGAATCGTCATCCGGCCACTTCCTCTCTCGTATCATCTGCATTTTGGTCTTTGACATTTTTAGATATACTATACTATTATATCACACAAGGAGGCATTTTAATACCTTTTCTGTTACAAAATAAGGGCTGTACCCAACAACACTTCCTCCTTTGTCGGGTACAGCCCTATTTTTTCTGCATCTTCATTTTTTACTTGTCACCTGCTGGCCACATCTGGAATCCTGTCTGTTACTCATCCTGTTCCAAGTTGTTGAACAGATCGCAATCGTAAAACTCCCGAATGGTCATGCCTAATCCCTCTGCAATTTTCTTAATATTCACGATCCCTGGATTTTTGCTTTTCCCATTCATAATACTTTTTACAGTAGACGGCGGCATTCCGGTACGATAAGACAACTCATACATGGAAAGACGCTGCGCTTTGCTCAGTTCCCGTATTCTCAAAATAGTCGCTTCGGTTACTTTCATACGCATCACTCCTTTATATTTAATAGTGTAGTCGATATTTCCATAAAATGGGGTTGTTTTTTCGTCTTTTTTAGATAAATTTGTATTTTCATAGCTGCAATTATTTTTTTGCTGTCAATTGTACCTGTAAGGACATATCCAGCGCCGCCGCTATCCGTACCAGCATTTCCAAAGACGGATTGTAATTGCCGCTTTCAAATCTTGTAATGTTGGTTCTGGGAATCCCTGCCCGTCTGGCCAGTTCTGCCTGTGTCATGCCCTGTAGCTTCCGGCATCTTACATACTGCTCGATAGTGGCCTGTCTGACGCTTTTCTGCTCTATCTCTATTATAATCTTCTGTTCTCCTGAAGAACAGCTATACTCCATACCATTATCCATAATTCTATTTTTCCCTTCTCATTCTTCTATTCGCATATTCATATGTCTTTTAACCTTTTTATAGCTTGAACAAAACTCCTGTCCCGCAGCGTAATCGATCCGATCCACACAGATGTAATCGGTTCCGTTCTTTGTGTTCACTGACAGAATATCTCCCCGAACAACCGGTTTCTTTAACGTATAAAGCCATACATATCGTTTTTTATTCTTCACCCTCCATTTCCCATTTTGGAACGTCACATGTCTTCCTCTGACTGTCTTTCTCAGTGGCTGTCCGGAAAAGGCTTCACAAACGTCTGCGCCAGCTCCGTATTTCTTAGCAATCAGGTAGGATGTATAACCATCCCGAAGCTGTCTCTCTTCATCCACCACAATCGCATGAGGCAGCTTCTTTGTTTTCTGATAATACTCCTCATAGTACTGCAGCTTATCTGGCGAAGGCTTTTTCATCCTGTCTGTTTGAATCTGCTCTATCGGGCAGACATTCGTCCATGTCCCAATCTCAATGGACTTCAAAATCCCCTTCAGCCACTCTGCCTTTCGTAATAACTGCTCCCCACGGAAAACAGCCTGGTCCCTATTTTTCCAATCTTCTGGAACATAGATATTTCCCATGCCGGAATCCTTCAATCCCACCGTTAAAAGCAGCTGATCAATCCGTTCAATCAGAGCCTCGTCTTCCTCTTCCATATTTAAATTTAAGTATACCGACAATGTCTCATTCATTATCATCCCTCCCGCAACAAAAAGAACCATATAAGATACATATATTGTATCTTATATGGTTCTTTTTGTCAAGATAAAACAATTTTTTGTAACTATTCAGGACGGCGGGAAACCTGGTGTAAAAAACTGTGTCAAGCTGGCTTGTAAACAGCTTTTTACACCAGATTTCACATCGGAAGAATTTCCGATGCTTCTTGTTCGGCAAAGCCGGACAAGAAGATGCCCCCGTCCTGAACAGTTACAATTTTTTCAAAAATTATACTTCATACTCAAACTTCATTCCCCAGGATTCCCGAATCTGATCCATTAACCGGAGCACTGCCAGGCTGTCCTCCGGAGTAAATCTGTCGCTGCTGCATTTTCCTTCTGCCACGCATCTGGAGACTTCTTCGATCTGGTATTCAAACCCATTGATTTTAAAAGGCGCTTTTACGGTATACTCTTCCCCGTCATAAAGCCGGATACTCATGGTTTCTGCATGCTGGTAATCGGAGAAGGCAATCGTTCCCTTATCGCCAAAGATTACGGCCTGCCTGTCCATTACCATCCCTATAGACTGAGCGCAGTAGGCAGTGCAGCCGCCTGGGTAGGACAGCTGAATCGTTGAAAAATCATCTGTTCCGTATTCATTGATATGAACCTGACTCTGGAGGGATGCCGGCTCGGTTCCCATTACCATATGGAGAAAGCCCAGATTATAAATGCCTATGTCCAGCAATGCCCCTCCTCCCAGGTTGGAATCAAACTTCCGTTCCTTTCTTGCTCCCTTTGCAAGAAAGCCGTATTCGCAGCGAATGTGGCGAATCGGTCCGATTATTTCCTGAGATAATAGTTTTTGAAGGTGTCCATACAGCGGTAAAAAGCGAATCCAAAAGGCTTCCATGATAAAAAGCCCCTTTTCTTCTGCCATCTGATACAGTTTCTCTGCCTCTTCTGCACTGGTAGTAAAGGGTTTCTCGCAAAGCACATGTTTTCCGGCATTCAAACACATAATGCAGTTCTCATAATGAAAATTGTTAGGCGTTGCAATATAGATTGCTTCTACCTCCGGATCAGCCGCCAGTTCTTCATATGAGCTATAGTATTTTGGAATTCCGTATTCTTCTGCAAAGGCTTTTGCCGGCTCTTCTCTTCTGGAGCCAACTGCTGCCAGGCTTTCCCCCGAATCTTTCATCTGATTCACTGTTGCTGCAAATTTCTTTGCAATAGTTCCGGTTGCCAGTATTCCCCATTTCATTTTCTGTCCACTCCTTTTTTACTTGAAGCAGTCTGACGTTTCACCTTTATCTATTCCTTTGCCTGTGGATATTCGTTGCAAAGCAGCCGGTAAGGCGCTTCATTTTCTTCAATGGCTGGAAATCTTCCAACCGGTTTATAAAACCGGTTGTCCGTATTGTCATCATTGCACTGGCTGACCTCGCCAAGCAGAACTGGCCCTGTTCCCTCTTCTACCTCAAAATCATGGTACATATATGGGTAAATGGTAATGCTTTCTCCTGGCATCAGACGAACCTGAGTTCCGGCCGGAACCACCATTTCCCGCCCGTCAATGTGGACATGAACGTCGTTTACTTTGTCTAAATCTTCGTCTTTTGTGGAATTATACACCCGAATCAGCACGTTGCCGCCGCCTCGGTTAATAATGTCTTCCATTTTTGACCAGTGAAAATGCATAGGCGAATACTGCCCCTCTTTGATATACAGCAGCTTTTCCGCATAGGTTTTGGGATATCTGTCTCTTTGTTTTAAATTGCCGTTGCGGATGGTAATCAGGGAAAATCCCACCTGGTCAAACCTGCCCAGTCCATAATCCGTAATGTCCCAGCCCAGCATATTTTCCCGAATCTCATCATACTCATGGCCCTTTTCCCGCCATTCCTCCGGTGTAAAATCACAAAACGGCGGAATCGCAAACCGATATTCCTTTACCATTGCTTCCATTTCTCTTAACGCCTGATTAATTTCGCTTCGCTTCATAATGTCCTCCTAATCACCCCAATATTTGTTCGGCGTCTTCCAAAAGCACCCTGTCAGTGCCTTCCGTCATATCTTCCGGCTCTGCTTCTGATGAGGATTCTAAAACTGTTTCTGCTTCTGACGATGTTTCGCTTTCCACCGTTGCTTCCTGTTTTGTCACTGGATTACAGGAAGAAGCAGTTACAACTGCTGCAGCCATCACGCCTGTCAGAATAACGTTTTTTATCCTGGTTTTTAAGTTTCTCATACCTCTTCCTGTCTCCTTTCCTCAATACCGTTTAGTCTGCCAGAATCTCATATCCATGTTCCGTTACCGCTACCGTCACTTCCCACTGGGCTGACATTTTTCCGTCTGCTGTATAAACTTCCCAGCCGTTTTTCTTATCAATTTTAAACTTGCAGGTTCCTGCGTTAATCATAGGCTCAATGGTGAACACCATTCCAGGCGGCATATGGATGCCGGTATCCGGCATGGTTACATAACTGACAAAGGGATCTTCATGGAATTTCAAGCCAATGCCATGACCCCCAATTTCCCGCACCACGCTATATCCATTGGCTTTTGCATGAGCGTTGACTGCTGCTCCCATGGTTCCCATAGAGCGGAACGGACCTACCATTTTCAGACCTTCTTCCACACATTCTCTTGCAACCTGGACTAATCTTCTGTTTTCTTCGCTGACCTCCCCGATTAAAAACATACGGGAAGAATCGGAAAAATACCCTTTATAGATTGTAGAAACGTCTACGTTAATAATATCTCCGGATTTTAAAATCACATCTCTGGATGGAATCCCGTGACAAATCTGGTTATTTACAGAGGTGCACACACTTTTGGGAAATCCCTCATAATGAAGGGGAGCTGGCGTGCCCTTTAATTCCACTGTAGTTTTATATACGATTTCATCAATCTCTTCGGTAGACATCCCTTCCTTAATTGCCTGGGCTACTGCGTCCAGAACAGCTTTATTTACTTTTCCGCTTTCTCGGATTCCAGCCAGTTCTTCCCTGGTTTTTACCAGTCTTGGCTGTCCTCCTCTTCTTCGTTGTCTCATAACAACTGCTCCTTCCTGATTTCTTTCCCAGATTATACCACTTTCACCACTTTTGCCGCAATGGTTTTGGCAAAGATTTCATCATGCTCCACCAGAATCATGGTTGGACGAACCTCTGTTATCACCTTTTCAATCTGCATCCTGGTATAAATGTCAATGTAATTAAGCGGCTCGTTCCGCCTTTGCTGCATACGGCTGGATTTTTCTCCTATATAGGCTCCGGTTCCGACTTTTCCAGTCCGTTCCTGCTTAAGAGCCGCTTTCTTCCCGATTTTTACTGATTCCGCCTTATCTGCCCAGGTCTTTGCCTGGCTGGCCGCCGTTTTGATCCTTTGAATGTCTCTCGTCAGCTTGGCATTTTCATTTAATTCAAACTGATCCTGACGCTGTTTATTCTCGTACCAAACGGAAAAATTTCCGTGGGTTACCGTAATTTTGGTCTTATCAATGGCTAAAATGTGATCGACAGACGCATCTAAAAACGCCCGATCATGGGACACCAATATAAATCCCTTTTTCTTTGCCAGATACCTGCCCACCAGCCTTCTGGTCTCCATATCCAGATGATTGGTAGGCTCGTCGATTAAAAGAAAATTATTTTGTTTTAAAAACAGCACTGCCAGCAAAATCTTGGTTTTTTCCCCTCCCGACAAAGCAGAAAAAGGACGGTCTAAGGTTTCTTCTTTCATTTCAAGCCTGGACAGCTCCCGCACCAGCTGCCAATATTCCAGCTCCGGATAAATCCGGTACGCCGCAGCAACGGCTGGTTCCTCCTGCTCCTCTATCTGAAACGGAAAGTAATCAAACTCCACGTCTGCCTGTATGGTTCCCTGATATTCCATCTGATTCATCAGCAGCTTTAACAGAGTCGTCTTGCCTCTTCCGTTGCGTCCTACCAGCCCCAGCTTCCAGTCTGTGTCTATCTGGAAGGATGCTTTTTCAAAAATCAAATCATAGCTTCCATCATAAGAAAATGTTAACTCTTTTACTTGTATCAATGACATATCCGTACCTCCATGAAAAGCGTGTACAACAAGAACACACGAAAAAAGCTGCGAGAAGATTCTTCTCACAGCCCAAAATCCCTGCACGGAATAAACATACCCAAAAAGAGAAAGACATCACAGTCTCTCACACGTTTCCTGATACTGCCGCCATTATAGCAATGACTCTGGCCTTTGTCAACCCTGAAATGGCTCTGCAAAATATCCGGCCCGGGAAACCGGTTCCCCCTTCATCCGCAGATGGGAAGTATCCCCTGCCATCTGGCACCGGAAGTAAGCTGTACCTTGTTCCCGTTCCTCTGCGACTAATACCGTAACAGAAGACGGCGGCATAAAAAATCCATGTATCACCGCAGGAAAGGGAATATTAAGCAAGTGAGACAGCATCACACAGGAAATTCCCATATGGCAGACCAGCACTACCGTATCTTCCTGAGATGAGTCCTCCTGCGTGTGAGTATTCCTCACCCGATACAGCCTTCCATCCCGTTTATATCCATGCCGAAACAGCAATTTGTCCAGTCCTTCTATGGTTTCTTCATAAACAGACTTTACATTGGCTTCCCCGCTTTTCATCAAAGGTGTTTCCATCCATTGGTTTAAAGAAAACAGGGCCTCCTCCTTTGTCCAATACTCTGGCAGCAAATCCCATGGAATCGTCAGTTCCCCACTGCCATCCGGTTCCTCGATTCTGGCGGAAAATTCTTTCAGCCATGGAAGGATCTGCTCCTTCATTCCCCAGGCGGCCAGAGTATCTCTGGCCGTATCCCTGGCTCTTCCCAGCGGAGAAACAAAACATTCCTGCACGTTCCAGTTTTTCGCTCTCTCTGCCAGACAGGCTGCTTCCCTCCAGCCCTTTTCCGTCAGGGTATCATGCTCGTAGTCCGGATCTCCATGACGAATTAAAATCAACCGCATTTATACCACCTTCCTGAGAATCAGATAAATTCCACACATTAATACCAGATAACCGCACAATACCATCAGCAGTACCTTGCTTACCAAAGGGCTGAAGACTCCTGAAATCAACGTCCCTGCATAAAGGATTCCAATCATCAGATAACCGGTACAGGCCATGGTTTTATCCCTTAAATAAAGATTTCTTTCATCATATTCCTGAATCCTGGACTGCTCTGTTTTCTGTTTATCTCTTAAAACACGTGCGTTTTTCACAGCCATGGCAATCCCTGCTCCTGCCATTCCTGCCCCGCTTCCAAGATACCAGCTTTTCATATCTGCAAATACTTCCCACCCTGAACAGGCGGCAAACAGCGCTGCCATTCCAAGAACTGCTAATACTGCTGAAATGGTAATCCTCATTTTTAAAACCGCTTCATATTTCATGTTCCTTCCTCCTCGTCATCAAATAGAAACATTTCCTCAATGGCTGTCTCAAAATATCTGGCCAGCTTGTGAGCCAGCAAAAGCGACGCCTGATATTTTCCATTTTCCAGAGAAGTAATGGTCTGGCGGGTCACTCCTACTTTAGCTGCTAGTTCTTCCTGAGAAAGCCTGGCTGCTTTCCGAAACTCCTGAACCCGATTTCTCAACTCCATCCTCCTGTTCTCTTGTATTTTTTGCAAAGTATACTTTACATTTTTAGTATAGCTCGCTTTGCAAAATATGTCAAGTATACTTTGCATTTTTTGTATGGTTTACTTTGCATTCATATGCAAAACGGCTTTTCTCAGGAATACACAATTTCCACCTGGCTTCCCTTTCCTCCACTTTCTGCTGGTTTTACCAGCAGCTTTACCGGTATCTGGTTCTGGATTTTTTCCACATGGGTAATCAGGCCAATGGCACGGCTGCTTAAGCTGCGAAGATTCTCCATGGCATCCATAACAATATCCAGCAAATTGTCATCTAAGGTTCCAAAGCCTTCATCCAGGAAAAATAATTCTAAAGAAGCATGGCTGTTTAACTGGATCTGAGAAGACAAGGCCAGAGCTAATGACAGAGAAGCCAAAAAAACCTCTCCGCCGGATAAGGTATTTACAAAGCGTCGGACACCTCCGTTTTTAAAATCTACTATCTGAAAATGTCCCTGTTCATTGCACTCCAGTTCATAGTTTCCACAGGAAAGCTGACGTAAAAGAACAGATGCTTCTCTAGACACATAGTGGAGCTTTTCTCTGGCTGCATATTCGACAAACCGTTTTCCCTTTATCAGCTTTTCCAACTGCAAAACCAAAGCCTGCCTGTGTTCTTTTTTCTGGTATTCCTTTAAAATATCGTTCTTTTCCTTTAACCGCTTCCGCCCCGTCTCCAGCCCGTCAGACAGCCGGACGCCTTCTGTCCGTTTTTCCTCCATAACAATTTCTATCTGCTTTTTTTCTGCTGCAGCCTGTTTCCATTCCTCCTCGCTTAAATGCCGTCCCTGAATCTGTACATCCTTTTCTGCAATCAGGCTGGTAATCCTGGCCGTTTCCTCGCAGTATCTGCTGACTGCTTCTTTCCGCTTTTCAATTTCTTCTTTCG
>CALHQJ010000035.1 GCA_938036545.1 uncultured Clostridium sp.
TTTAAATATGATGAGTTTCAGGTTTTAGACGCAGTTATTATGGGAAATGCCAGATTATACGAGATTATGAAGGAGAAGGAAGCCATCTATATGAAGGAAGACTTCACCGATGAAGACGGCATTAAGGCAGCCGAGCTGGAAGGCGAATTTGCGACTATGAACGGCTGGGAAGCAGAGTCCGACGCAGCAAACCTGTTAAATGGTCTGGGTATTGAGCCGGAGTTCCATTACAGCCTGTTAAAAGATTTAACCGGTGCACAGAAAGTCAAAGTATTGCTGGCTCAGGCTCTGTTTGGCAATCCGGATATTCTGCTTTTGGACGAGCCAACCAACCATTTGGACTTAGATGCAATTGCCTGGTTAGAAGAGTTTTTGATTAATTTTGAGAATACGGTTATTGTAGTTTCCCATGACCGCTATTTCTTAAATAAGGTCTGCACCATGATTGCAGATATTGACTACAGCAAGATTCAGCTTTACGCAGGTAACTACGATTTCTGGTATGAATCCAGCCAGTTGATGGTTCGCCAGATGAAGGAAGCAAACCGCAAAAAAGAAGAGAAGATTAAGGAACTGCAGGAATTTATTCAGCGTTTCTCTGCAAATGCTTCAAAATCCAAGCAGGCAACTTCCAGAAAGCGTGCATTAGAGAAGATTGAACTGGACGACATTAAGCCATCCAGCCGTAAATATCCATACATTGACTTCCGTCCGGCCAGAGAAATCGGCAACGAAGTCCTGACTGTAGAGAATTTAAGCAAGACCATTGATGGCGTAAAGGTATTGGACAACATTTCCTTTATTTTAAATCGTGATGATAAAGTAGCTTTAGTAGGCCCAAATGAACACGCCAAGACCGTACTGTTCCAGATTCTGGCAGGCGAGATGGAGCCGGATGAGGGAAGCTACAAATGGGGACTGACTACAACTCAGTCTTATTTCCCCAAGGACAACAGTGCAGAGTTTGACAGCGATGATACCATTGTAGACTGGCTGACCCAGTATTCTCCTGAAAAAGATGTAACCTATGTCCGCGGATTTTTAGGACGTATGCTATTCGCTGGAGAAGACGGAGTAAAGAAGGTTAAGGTTCTGTCTGGTGGTGAGAAGGTTCGCTGTATGTTGTCTAAATTAATGATTTCCGGCGCAAACGTGCTGATGCTGGACGAGCCCACCGACCATCTGGATATGGAATCCATTACAGCGTTAAACAATGGAATGATCAAGTTCCCTGGAGTTATGATTTTCTCTTCACGTGACCATCAGATTGTCCAGACAACTGCCAACCGTATTATGGAAATTATAAACGGTCAGTTAGTGGATAAGATTACAACCTATGACGAATACTTAGAGAGTGATGAAATGGCTCGTAAGAGACAGGTATTTACCGTTGGGGAAAATGTTGGAGACGACGACTAAATAATTTAATTAGAAAAATTGTAACAGTTTAGCCATGCATCTTCTTGCCCGCTTACAGCGGACAAGAAGCGTCGGGCGTCTGCCCTATGGAGATTCTGACAGAAAAATTAGAAAGCGGCATACAAAAGGAAAACAGCCTGTTGTATGCTGCTTTTTGTTTCGTGAAATTCTGGCTGTGCTCTTCCAATATTTGTCGTAAAATGATATACTGAAATAGATTATAACCAAAGGAGAATGTTTGTGAAAAAGTTAATTTCCTGGAATGTAAACGGCCTCCGCGCCTGTGTAGGCAAGGGGTTTTTAGATTATTTTAAAGAAGTGGATGCAGATGTTTTCTGCATTCAGGAGAGTAAGCTGCAGGAAGGGCAGATTGATTTGGAACTTCCTGGGTATCACCAATACTGGAATTATGCAGAAAAGAAAGGTTATTCCGGTACGGCGCTGTTTACCAAAGAGGAGCCGCTGTCTGTGACTTATGGACTCGGCATAGAGGAGCATGACCATGAGGGGCGTGTGATAACGGCTGAATTTGCAGATTATTATGTGGTGACCTGCTATACGCCAAACTCCAAAGACGGGCTGGCAAGACTGGACTACCGTATGACCTGGGAAGATGCATTTTTGGCATATCTGAAAAAATTAGAAGAAACGAAACCAGTGATTTTCTGCGGTGACTTAAATGTTGCCCATAAGGAAATCGATTTAAAAAATCCGAAAACCAATCGGAAAAATGCAGGCTTTACAGATGAGGAAAGGGGAAAATTTACTGATCTTCTGGCCGCAGGTTTTATAGATACGTTTCGATATTTTTATCCGGAACAGGAAGGAATCTATTCTTGGTGGTCTTACCGGTTTTCTGCCAGAGCCAAGAACGCAGGGTGGCGGATTGACTATTTCTGCGTTTCCAAAGCATTGGAAGACAGGCTGGAAAGCGCATCCATTCATACGGAAATTATGGGGTCAGACCACTGTCCGGTAGAGTTGGTGATTCGATGAATTTAGTAACGATAGAACATTTGAGCAAATCCTATACAGAGCGTCTCTTGTTTGACGATACCTCTTTTTCTATTAATGAAGGGGAAAAAGTAGGACTAATTGGCATTAATGGTACAGGAAAGTCAACCCTGTTGAAAATTGTAGCCGGATTAGAAGAAGCAGATGGTGGAACCGTAGTCAGAGGCCGGAATTTAGACATTCGTTATTTGTCTCAAAATCCGGAATTTGATCCAGAGGATTCCGTATTACAAGCCGTTTTAAAGGATAACGAAGGGCATGAACACGTTTGGGATATTGAGAGTCAGGCAAAGTCTATGCTGAATAGATTGGGAATTACAGATCATGAGGCTCTTATGGGAACCTTGTCAGGCGGCCAGAAAAAGAGAGTGGCTTTGGCAAGCGTGCTGTTGTCTACAGCAGAGCTGTTGATTTTGGATGAGCCGACAAATCATTTAGACAGCGCTATGGCGGACTGGCTGGAGGAATATCTGAAAAAGTTCAAAGGCGCGCTTTTGATGATCACCCATGACAGATATTTTTTGGACAGCGTGACCAATCGGATTGTGGAACTGGACAAGGGAAAACTGTACAGCTATCAGACCAATTATCAGGGATTTATAAAATTAAAAGCAGAACGACTGGAAATGGCGGCAGCCAGCGAACGAAAGCGCCAGTCTATTTTACGGGTAGAGTTAGAGTGGATGCAGCGGGGCGCCAGAGCACGTTCTACCAAGCAAAAAGCCCATATTCAAAGATATGAAGCATTAAGGGATCAGAAAGCGCCGGAGATAGACGGAAAGGTGGAAATGGAATCAGCAGCGACCCGCCTTGGCCGGACTACGGTAGAGATTGAGAATTTATGCAAATCCTACGGCGATAAAATCCTGATTCGGGATTTTACCTATATTTTTCTGAAAAATGACCGAATCGGCATTATCGGCCCCAATGGCGCAGGAAAATCCACACTGATGAAAATGATTGCCGGCTGGGTACAGCCTGACGCCGGAACGATTGAAATCGGCCAGACGGTCCGCATGGGATATTTTTCTCAGGAAAATGAGGATATGGACGAATCCCTGCGGGTTATTGACTATATTAAAAATGTGGCAGAATATGTAAAGACCAAAGATGGAAGTATCAGCGCCAGCCAAATGCTGGAACGGTTTTTATTTCCTTCTCACATGCAGTATACGACCATTGGAAAATTGTCTGGCGGTGAACGGCGCAGACTCTATCTGCTTCGGATACTTATGGATGCGCCCAATGTGATTCTTTTGGACGAGCCTACCAATGATTTGGATATTCAGACGTTGACAATTTTAGAAGACTATTTAGACAGTTTTCAGGGAATTGTTATTACCGTTTCCCATGACCGATACTTTTTGGACCGAGTAGTACGCCGGATTTTTGCTTTTGAAGGTGACGGCAGGGTGTGCCAGTATGAAGGCGGATTTACCGATTATCAGGCAGCTCTTTTTGAACGGGAAATGTTGGCAGGAACGGACTCGGGGACTTTGGGAAAGAAGAGAAGCAGTGAAGAAGATACCGCAAAACAGGAAGCGAAAGCAGATGCAGAAGCAGCCAGGAGACAGGGCAGAAAGCTGAGATTTTCCTATAAGGAGCAAAAAGACTACGAGACAATCGAAGTAGATATTGCAGCGTTAGAGGAAAAAATCGAAACATTAGAGAAAGCCATGGAAGCGTCTGCCCATGATTTTGTAAAATTGAATCAGCTGATGGCAGAAAAGGAAGAACTGGAAGTTACTTTAGAAGAAAAAATGGATCGCTGGATGTATTTGGAAGAACTGGCAGCAAAAATTGCAGCACAGTAGATTATAAAATAATCGTGGGAGATGAGGCAGAAATGGAAAAATACAAAATAGTGAAAGATGACAGCCGTGTTTATCCGATGGGGGTTACAGTCATCGATGGCGGAGCGCATTTTTCTGTTGTCTCCAGAAGTGAAAGCTGTACACTGGTGTTATTTTCAGAGGGAAGGAAAAAGCCCTGTGCAAGGCTGGAATTTCCATCAGCAGACAGAATTGGCGATGTGTGGAACATGACGATAATGGGAGATTTTACCGGTATAGAATACTGTTATGAATCGGATGGCATTTTGTCAGCAGATCCATATGGAAAAGTATTTAGAGGCAGAGAGATTTGGGGAAGCGTTTCCCAGGTGAAAAATACGCCCAGAGCGAAGGTTATGATAGACTGTTATGACTGGGAAGGAGATATGCCGCTGGAATATCCTTATGAGGACTGTGTGATTTATCGGATTCATCCCAGAGGTTTTACCAGACATTCGTCTTCCAAAGTGGAAAACAGAGGATATTTGGCAGGAATTGCAGAAAAAATCCCCTATTTAAAGGAACTGGGCGTTACAACCATAGAACTGATGCCTTCTACAGAATTTCAGGAAGTTATGATGCCGGAAGGGGCTATGAAAAATCCCTATGAAAAAGACGAACCGACTGGAAAGCTGAATTATTGGGGATTTGTAGCTGGCGAGAGAATGGCGCCAAAAGCATCGTATTGTTCAGGAAAAGAAAAAAATCCGGTAAAAGAGATGAAGGATCTGGTAAAGGCGCTACACAAGGCAGGATTGGAGCTGGTAATGGATTTGTTTTTTTCCGGATTGGAAGAACCGGCCTATGCGCTGGATGTAGTTCGTTACTGGGCCAGAGAATACCATGTGGACGGTTTTCACTTAATCGGATATGCGCCCAAGGAGCTATTGGCCAGAGATCCCTATTTAAGCAGAGTCAAGCTTTGGGCAGACCATTGGGATAATATTTCGGAACCAAGCCATAGAAAGCACCTGGCAGAGTATAATGACGGCTTTGAAAACGAGATGCGTCGTCTTTTAAAGGGGGATGAAGAGCAGATAAACAATCTGGTATTCCGCAGCAAGCGAAATCCCAAGGATGCAGGCGTTATCAACTACATGGCCAATGTAAACGGATTTACATTAATGGACATGGTAACCTATGAGAGAAAACATAATGAAGCAAATGGCGAGAACAATCTGGACGGCGCAGACTACAACTACACCTGGAACTGTGGCGTAGAAGGTCCTGCCAGAAAGAAAAAGATAGTAGAGATGCGCAGAAAGCAGCTAAGAAACGCCATTTTGATTCTGCTTTTGAGTCAGGGAACTCCCCTCATTATGGCAGGGGATGAACTTGGCAATACGAAAGGTGGTAATAATAATTCCTATTGCCAGGATAACGAAACTTCATGGCTGAACTGGAATCTGGTAAATACCCATAAAGATATATTAGAGTTTGTGAAGTTTGCCATTGCCTTCCGCAAGAAGCATCGGGTGTTCCACATGGAGCAGGAACCGAGAATTATGGATTATTTGGGCTGCGGCCAGCCGGATATTTCCTACCATGGAGTCAAGGCCTGGTGTCCGGAATTTGAAAATTTCCGAAGACAGTTGGGGATTATGTACTGTGGCAGTTATGCGGAAAAAGAAGATGGCACTCAGGATGACTCATTCTTTGTAACCTATAATATGCACTGGGAACCCCATGAGTTTTCTCTTCCGAATCTTCCGAAAGGAAAGAAATGGCATGTTGCGATTAATACAGATGAGGGAAGCAGGAATGGCATTTATCAGGAGGGAGAAGAACCGGTTTTGGAAAAACAGAAGTATTTTATGGTTCCGGCCAGAACAATCGTCGTATTTATAGGAAAGTAAAAGCTGAAAAGAGGAAAGGGCTCTGATAAAGGAGGCAGTTGTTTCTGCATGCAGCGGCTGGTTTTGGCCAGCCGCTGCTTTTATAATTGTGAATCATCATACAGTCCGTGCATGCAGATTAGAAAAAACAAAAAAGGCAGACAGAAAAGGGAAAAAGGGATAGAAGGGGTAAAATATGCCTTGACAAAGAGGGGGTTATAGAATATAATTAATTACGTTGTTGAGGAAGCCCAGATAGCTCAGTTGGTAGAGCAGAGGACTGAAAATCCTCGTGTCGCTGG
>CALHQJ010000036.1 GCA_938036545.1 uncultured Clostridium sp.
GATGCTAGAGATAGAGTTTAAACGAGATTTTCCATTTATGCAAGGGTTTTTATAAAAATATAAGAAAAAACAAGAAAACCGTAGGGATCATTCTATGGTATTTTTTTGCAAAATACAGTAAAATAAAAAGAAATGCTGCTGGAGAATGTCTTATGGTGAAAAAAACAAAAAAAATCTGGCAAATAACAGGGGCTGTGCTGCTTTTGGGGGCTTCTTTCGGGGGGATGGCAGCCGCCAGAAATATTGACGGTTTTGCAGACTGGTATGGAGCGAATATTTATCCGCTGTTAGCCGGAGTGCTGGGAAGAATCAGTGGACTGATGTCTTTTTCTTTAGTGGAAACAGGACTCTACGGAATGATTCTGGTCAGCGTAGTCTATGGAATCCGGCATATTAAGCATCCGGGACTTTTAATAAAAAAGGGTATTGCTGTCGTGTCCTGCCTTTGCTTTCTATATGTAGTAAACTGTGGAATTAATTATTCCAGAACGCCGTTTTCAGAACTGATCCATCTGGAAACGGAAAAATCTTCCACTCAGGAATTGTACCAGTTATGCCAGTATCTTACGGCTCAGGTGGTTCTTGCATCTCAGGAAGACCTGGAACAGACTGTGAAAAATCAGCCCCTGACCTTTAAAGAAGCATGGAGACTGGGAAGAGACGGCGTAACAGCCATGAAAAAACTGGGTCTTGCCTACCCACAGCTGGGAGGCTTTTATCCCAATCCCAAACCCGTAGGAGTATCCTGGATTTTGTCTGTGCAGCAGCTTTCCGGAGTTTATTCTCCGTTTACCATTGAGGCTAATTTTAACCGCAATATGACGCCGTACAACATTCCACACACAGTCTGCCATGAGCTTTCCCACTTAAAAGGCTTTATGCGGGAAGATGAGGCCAATTTTATCGGATACCTGGCCTGCATTGGATCAGATGCACCGGAATACCGGTACAGCGGATATTTAATGGGATGGATTTATGCCACCAATGCCCTTTATAAAGAAGAGCCGGAACTGTATTTTGAACTGTATGAACAGCTGCCGGAAATAACGGTAGAAAACTTAAACGCCAATAGCCGGTTTTGGGAGCGCTACGAAGGAAAGACAGCGGAAACTGCTGCCAGGATCAATGATACTTATCTAAAACTGAATCAGCAGGAAGACGGTGTGAAAAGCTATGGAAAAGTGGTCGATCTTATGCTGGCTTATTACCGATTGGCATTGTAATTTATAAGGAAAAATGGTAGACTGTTTAAAAGAAATCTGATAACTATTCAGGACGGCGGGAAATCTGTGTAGAAACATTACAAACAAGGGGGAAGTATTATGGATAAAACGCTATATGATTTAATGGATTGGGCCGGTATTGAAGAACTGGTTTATTCAGAGGCAGTCAATCCCCATGGATTATTGGGGCCGCATGTGACAGAAAAAGGGGTACTGGTTCAGATGCTGATGCCGACTGCAAGCGAGGCGAGGGTGATAGCGGGTAATAAAGAATATCCAATGGAAAAAGCTGATGAAGCCGGTTTTTTTGCAGCGCTGCTTCCGAGAAAGACAATTCCGGATTATACGCTGAGGGTTACGTTTGACAATGGAGTTACCGAGGATTTAAAAGATCCTTATGCATTTAGCCCTCAGATTTCTGATGAGGATTTAAAGAAGTTTGCAGCAGGAATTCACTATACGATTTATGACAAATTAGGCGCTCACCCTATGACGATTAACGGAGTGTCCGGCGTTTATTTTGCAGTATGGGCGCCATGTGCCATGCGTGTCAGCGTAGTAGGCGATTTTAACCTGTGGGATGGCCGCCGCAACCAGATGCGCCGTTTAGGCGATTCCGGCGTATTTGAGATCTTTATGCCAGGGCTGGAAGAAGGAGCTTTGTACAAATACGAAGTAAAATGCAAAAACGGCGATCCGCTTTTAAAGGCTGATCCTTACGGAACTTATTCCGAACTCCGTCCAAATAATGCATCTGTTGTCTGGGACATCGGCAAATACCGGTGGAAGGATCAGAAATGGATGGAACAGAGGGCTGCAGGCGATTCTAAGAATAAGCCGATGTCGATTTACGAAGTTCATTTAGGTTCCTGGATGAGGAAAGAAATTGCTGTCGATGAAAACGGTGACCAGATCGTAGGTTCTGAATTTTATAATTATAAAGAGATTGCGGAAAAGCTGGCTAAATACGTAATGGATATGGGATATACCCATGTGGAACTGATGCCGGTTATGGAACATCCCCTGGATGCGTCCTGGGGTTATCAGGTTACCGGTTATTATGCGCCTACCAGCCGCTACGGAACTCCTGATGACTTTATGTATTTTATGGACTATATGCACAGTAAGGGAATCGGTGTGATTTTAGACTGGGTTCCAGCTCATTTTCCAAGAGATACCTACGGTTTAGCCGCATTTGACGGCACCTGCGTATATGAGCATGCAGATCCAAGACAGGGCGCTCATCCTCATTGGGGAACTCTGATTTATAATTATGGAAGGCCTCAGGTTTCAAACTTCCTGATTGCAAACGCATTGTTCTGGGCCAATAAATATCATGCTGACGGAATCCGCATGGATGCAGTAGCGTCGATGCTGTATCTGGATTATGGCAAGAATGATGGCGAGTGGGTAGCAAATATTTACGGCGGCCATGAAAATCTGGAAGCAGTGGAATTTTTAAAGCATCTCAATTCTGTATTTAAGGGACAGACAGGCGGTTCTGTGCTGATTGCAGAGGAGTCTACTGCATGGCCTAAAATTACGGCAGATGTAAAGGATGACGGACTGGGCTTTGACTACAAGTGGAATATGGGCTGGATGAATGACTTTTTAAGCTATATGAAGTGTGATCCTTACTTCCGCAAAAATAATTACGGACAGCTGACATTTTCCATGCTGTATGCTTACAGCGAGGACTTTATTTTAGTATTTTCCCATGATGAAGTCGTTCACGGCAAGGGTTCCATGATTGGCAAGATGCCGGGAGAAACCTTAGAGCAGAAGGCGGCAAACCTTCGGGCTGCTTATGGATTCTATATGGGACATCCAGGCAAAAAGCTGCTGTTTATGGGACAGGATTTTGCTCAGGTAGACGAGTGGAATGAAAACGCCAGCCTGGAATGGAATCTGCTGGAGTATCCGGTACATAACCAGATGCAGGCCTTTGTTAAGGATTTAAACAGCCTGTATGCCAGGTATCCGGCAGTGTCCAGACTGGATTACCATCCGGACGGCTTTGAATGGATTAACTGTTCTTACAATGAATTAAGCATGGTTATGTTTGTAAGAAAGACAGAGAAGCCGGAAGAAACCCTGTTCTTTGTCTGCAACTTTGACAATATGGCTCATCCGAAATTCCGCGTAGGAGTTCCGTTTGCAGGAAAATATAAAGAAATTTTAAACAGTGACGCCAAAGTATACGGCGGTTCCGGCATGGTAAATTCCAGAATGAAATCTTCCAAGAAGATGGAGTGGGATGAGAGAGAAAATTCCATCGAGATTGATATTGCGCCTATGAGCGTCTGCGTATTTACCTGTACTCCGGCGCCGGAAAAGGAAAAAGCCACGGCTAAAAAGGCAGCAGAGAAAAAGACGGCTTCTAAAAAAACAACTGCAAAAAAGACAGCCACGAAAACTGCCTCAGCGAAGAAAGCAGAATTGGTAAAAAAAGAGGAGCCGAAAGAAAAGGCACAGAAAAAGATAACAACGAGAAAAACCAGAGCAGCCGCTGAAACCAAATAGTTCAGGAAAAAGTGTCCTTTTATTCCGGAACATCCGGCTGCAAATACAGGAGGATGATGGATGGAAGAGACGACACAGGCGGTCATTGAAGAAACCCTGGAAGTGGGAGCAGAGCTGGCAGAGGATATTGCCAGCCTGAATCCCAATGTCATTATTGAAACCATGAAGGGCTGGATACCAGGGTTAATGAGTTTCGGATACCGGCTGATTGCAGCCGCTTTGATTCTGTTTATTGGCAGCCGCGTAATTAAGTTTAACAGCAGGTTTATCAGAAAAACCCTGGATAAGATGTCGCTGGAAATCGGTATCAGCCGTTTCCTGGTATCTGTAGCTAATGCCATTCAGTACGGAATCCTGATTTTTATCGCTGCGGATAAAATCGGCATCAGTTCTGCGTCCATTGTGGCTTTGCTGGGTTCGGCAGGTATTGCCATTGGTCTAGCCCTTCAGGGAACCCTGACCAATTTTGCCGGCGGCGTCCTGATTTTGGTAATGAAACCCTTTAAGGTAGGGGATTATATTATTTCAGAAGGCGGAGAAGGAGCCGTTGCCAGTATTGGACTGGTATATACTACGTTAGTTTCGGCAGATAACCGCAAGATTGTGATTCCAAACGGTACGTTATCCAACGAGCCCATGACCAATGTAACGGGAATGGGAAAACGGAGAATCGATATCTTAGTGGGAATTAGTTATACGGCGGACTTAAAGCTGGCGAAAGAAATTCTGCAGAGGCTGTTTGAAGATCATCCCATGGTGCTGAAAGAAGAACCCATACAGGTTTTTGTAGACAGTCTGGGTGACAGCGCCGTAGTAATTGGCGGAAGGGCCTGGGCTTCCAGCAACGATTACTGGCAGGCCCGCTGGGATATTATTGAAGCCGTGAAGCTGGAATATGATAAAGCTGGAATTGAGATTCCGTTTAATCAGATTGACGTCCATGTAACCAGCTTGCCGAACGAGGCAAGGGGATAAAAAATATTGATAAAGGATCCGTTTAGTAACCATTCAGCCATGTATCTTTTTGCATGGCTGAATGGTTATTTGATTTATGGCATATGACAATTATGATATTGACATATGCCATAAATTGCGTTATACTCCAATTAATAAATGGCATATGTCATAAATGAAAGGAGGCAGCCAATGCCAAGACCGAAGAAATGCAGAAAAGTATGTCAGATGCCTCAGATACGGGAGTTTCGTCCTGTGGGAGAAAATCCGGATGAACCGGCAGTGGTTTTGACGGTTGATGAATACGAAGCCATCCGTCTGATTGATAAGGAAGGATTTTCACAGGAAGAATGCAGCAGCTATATGCAGGTGGCAAGAACGACTGCTCAGCTGATTTATAATTCTGCCAGAAAGAAGCTGGCAGATGCTTTGGTTTATGGCCTGCCTCTGCGTATCGAAGGCGGAGACTATCAGCTCTGCGATGGTAAGGAAGAGTATTGCGGTTGCGGCGGATGCCGAAGGCATCGCTGCGGACATTCGCAGCTAACGGTTAAGGAGGAAGGAATCATGAGAATTGCAGTTCCCTTAGATGAAAATAAACAGGATGTATGCATTGTGCTGGCCCGTGCGCCGTATTTTTTGTTCCGTGAGGATGGGAAAGACATTGTTGTAGAAAATCCGGCGGCTCAGGCCCAAAGCGGAGCCGGTATCCAGGCTGCTCAGTTTTTGGCAGACAGTGATGCAGACGTACTGATTACAGTCCGCTGCGGGGAAAATGCAGCAGAGGTATTGAAAGCCGCAGGCATGAAAATCTACAAATCCGTCAATAAAGCCGCAGCAGATGATCTGGCCGCATGGGAAGCTGGAAAGCTGGATGAACTGACTAAATTTCACGGCGGATTTCATGGTGTACAATGAAAATTGCATGTTTAAGCGGAAAGGGAGGCGCAGGAAAAACACTGACGGCAGTGAACCTGGCTGCGGCGGCAGAAACTGCCACGTATATTGACTGCGACGTAGAAGAGCCCAATGGCCGGCTGTTTTTCAAGCCGGAGCACGCAACAGAAACGGAAGTATTCTCCCTGCTTCCGGCTTTTGACGAAACCAAGTGCACCGGATGTAAGCAGTGTGTACAGTTTTGCCGGTTCCATGCCCTGATGCATGTCAGGGGAAAGACAATGGTATTTCCTGAGGTCTGCCATAGCTGCGGCGGTTGTGTCCTGGTATGTCCGGAAGGTGCGATTACGGAACAAAAGAAACCCATTGGAAAATTAGAGACCGGAACCCATGGAAGCGTCCGCACTGTCAGCGGAATTCTCAATCTGGGAGAGGCCTCGGGGGTTCCTGTGATTCGGGAGGCGCTGAAACAGGCTGACGGCCTTACGATTATCGACTGTCCTCCTGGAAGCGCCTGCAGCGTTATGGAAAGCTCTATGGATGCAGATTATTGTATTTTAACGGCAGAGCCCACGGCCTTTGGATTTCATAATTTCAAGATGGTACATGAACTGGTAACCCTGTTGGGAAAAAAGTGCGGCGTAATTATCAACAAAGAAACGGAGAGATACGAACCTTTGGAAGCATTTTGTCAGGAGACCGATACGCCTATTCTTGCCAGGATTCCATATTCTCCGGTGATTGCCGGACACGTTGCAAAAGGTGAAATTATTGTGGAACAGCTCCCGGAAGAAAGGGAACGGTTCCGCAGCATCCTGAAACAGATTGGAGGATGCTTATGAAGCGGCTTTTAATTTTAAGCGGAAAGGGCGGTACAGGAAAAACCACTGTATCGGCGGCTTTTATACGTCTGTCTCAGGCGAAAGCCGTTGCCGACTGTGACGTAGACGCACCCAATCTCCATCTGGTGATGGAACAGAAAGCAGTTCCCCAGACAGTGGACTTTATGGGAGGCGACAAGGCGAAGGTCAATCCGGAACAGTGCAGCGGATGTGGAAGCTGTGAGAGCCATTGCCGGTTTGACGCCATTCAAATGACAGACGGCAGAGCGGTTGTCAATGAATATGCCTGCGAGGGCTGCGGCGTGTGCAGCCTGGTATGTCCGGAAAAGGCAGTTTCCTTAATGCCGGACGTGGCTGGAAAACGGGAATTGTATTTAGACAGCAGAGTGTTTTCCACGGCTACGCTGAAAATGGGCAGGGGAAATTCCGGTAAGCTGGTAACAGATGTAAAAATGGCAATGCTGAAACATGCGCCGGAGTGTGAAGTGGCAATTGCAGATGGGTCGCCAGGAATCGGCTGTCCGGTAATTTCTTCCATCAGCGGCATGGATCTGGTATTGATTGTGGCAGAACCCAGTAAAAGCGGTATCAGTGATTTGGAACGTCTGGTTAAAACCGCAGACACCTTTCAGGTGAAACTGGCGGTGTGCGTCAATAAATATGATACCAGTCCGGAGATGACCGATCAGATAGAAGCGTTCTGTAAAAAATCAGATCTGCCTTTTGTGGGAAAAATTCCTTTTGATCCAGAGGCAGTAAAAGCAGTAAATTCTGGCCGGACAATTGCAGATGCAGATTGCCAGGCCGGAAAAGCAGTAAAAGAGATTTACGAAAAGGTTATGAAATTGCTTCAGAATGAAGCGGAAAAATCGCTGTTTTAGCGGAGGAGGCTATCCAACTCCACTCTATTATAAAAATAAAAAAGGAGAACGATACTATGAAAATTGCAGTTTCTTGTAACGGAAGCCAGATTTGGCCACACTTTGGACATTGTGAGAATTTTATGATTTATGAGGCAAGTGAGGGGGAAATTGAATCTGAACAGTCTGTTCCAAATCCAGGACACAGACCAGGTTTTCTTCCGAAGTTTCTTGCAGATATGGGCGTAGAAGTTATGATTGCCGGCGGTATGGGCGGCGGCGCTGTAGATATTTTCAATGAGCGTGGCGTAGAGGTTGTACTGGGCGCCCAGGGTGATGCAAAAGCAGCTGTAGAAGCATACTTAAGAGGCGAATTAGAGTCTACTGGTTCTATCTGCCACGAGCATGAGCATGCTCACGAGTGCGGCGAGCACTAAAATAAAAAGCCGTTGCAGAATCGATGGGAAAATTGTCGGTTCCGCAGCGGTTTTTTTATCATGTCTTATGTTTGCCTATTCGTCATATCCATCCCTTAGGCGGATGGTAGCGGTAACGTTGCGGATTATGTCGCCTTCTTCTGTCGGAATATCTTCTTCCTTGCTTCTGGCAGGCAAATCAAAGGATTCTTCTAATTCCAGGGTAATCCAGTTGATTTCTGCTTCTTTGGCATCTTCTAAAGCGTCTTCCATGGTAGCGCCCTGAGCATAGCAGCCGTCTAAATCTGGAAAGGTTACATGGATCAGTCCGTCTTCTTTTTTCTTAAAGACAGCAGGATATACAAATTTCATAGCTTGTCACCTCAATTTACTATTATTGTCGTATTGTTTCTGTATACTGATAGTATTGTACTATAAATTGAATAAATTCTCAATCCTATTAAAGGGAAAAGATTGCATTGTACTGTGAAAACTGATATAATTAAGTATTGCCTGCAGGCTATTTTTTGTATGGAATGACCGAAGGCTTTAAGATTAATAATCAGGGGAGATAGAAGATATGAGAGAATGTGGAATGCTGCTTCCGGTATTCAGCCTGCCGTCAAAATACGGTATTGGTTCTTTTTCTAAGGAAGCCTATGAATTTGTAGACATGCTGCTGGGAGCAGGCCAGAAATATTGGCAGATATTGCCATTGGGACCTACCGGTTATGGAGATTCTCCGTATCAGTCTTTTTCTGCATTTGCAGGAAATCCACTGTTAATCGATTTGGAACAGTTAATTGAAGAACAGCTTTTAACAAAAGAAGAGTGTGATGCAGTAGATTTTGGAAAAGATCTGCGTACCATTCATTATGATAAAGTCCATGCAGGCAAAAAGGAGCTGTTAAAAACAGCCTATGAAAACTGGAAAGATCAGAAACACATGGATTCACCAGAACAGATCCATGAAAAGGCCAGAGGGGTTTTGATGGAAGATACATTGGAATACTGCTTTTATATGGCTCTTAGAGAAGCCTTTGGCGATAAGGAGTGGACGAAATGGGAAGATGGAATCCGTCTGCGCCGACCAGATGCAATGGAGTATTATAAAAGAGAACTGGGGGATGAGATCGGTTTCCATGAGTTCCAGCAGATTGTATTTACTGAGCAGTGGCAAAAATTGAAAAAATATGCCAATGACAAGGGGATTCATATGATTGGAGATATCCCTATCTATGTTTCCTTTGACAGCGCAGATGCCTGGGCTCATCCAGAGATGTTTCAGTTTCATGAAGATGGAACTCCAAAAGCAGTTGCAGGATGTCCGCCGGATGCATTTTCTGAAACCGGACAGCTGTGGGGAAATCCTTTGTATGATTGGGAATATCACGAAAAAACTGGATTTGGCTGGTGGATACGCAGAACGGATTACAGCTTCAAACTATATGATGTAGTAAGAATTGACCATTTTAGAGGATTTGATGAATATTATGCCATTCCTTATGGGGAAGAAACTGCAATGAATGGCCACTGGGAAAAAGGACCAGGAATGAAGCTGTTTAATACGCTGAAAGGGTGGTTTGGAAAACTCCCTGTAATTGCAGAGGATCTGGGAATCCTGACTCCCAGCGTTTATGAACTTTTGGAGGCTTCCGGATTTCCTGGAATGAAGATTTTGGAATTTGCATTTGATGCCAGTGGTTCCAGTGCTTATCTGCCTCACAATTATAAAAATCCGAATTGTGTCGTTTATACCGGAACCCATGACAACGATACAGTCCGCGGCTGGTTTGAGACACTGGAGGGGGCTGATCTCCAGTTTACAACAGAATATGTAAACATCAATAAAACCGAAGCGGCCCATGCAAACTGGGAGTTTATCCGTCTGGCCTTGTCCAGTATTGCCGATTTAGCCATTATTCCGGTACAGGATTATCTGGGACTGGATTCCAGCGCACGCATTAACGAGCCTGGAACGGTAGGGAAAAACTGGAAGTGGAGAATGCTGGACGGTGAACTGACCAGAGAGATTGCACAGAAATGCCGCAGAATGGCCAGACTGTACGGACGGTACTAATAATCAAAAATAAAAAACAACTAAAATATGGCAGCTCCAGAAGAAAACAGGGGCTGCCATAAGTTTGTTGCGCTGAATTTGTATTTACTGGTTAATGGTAATGCTGGGGGTCTGGGATGCCGTGGTTTCTGTCGAAGAACTATTTGGTTTGGATGCGGTTTCCTGCTCCTGTGAAGGAGCCTGTTCAGATGAAGTTCCCTCAGAAGTTCCGCCAGACACGGTCATATCATTAGAAGTCGGATTAAAGTTTGCCTGAGTTGCATTGCCGCACATATCGGATGCGTAGACCGTAAGCCCTGTGGAGTCAATTTCAAAGGAGATTTTGCTGTTGCTTTTGTCAATAGTGGGAGTTACAGGTACTCCCATGGCAGTAGTAGCAGTAATAGAATTAAAATCAACGCCGGACTGACTGTCTTCAATAGTAAAAGTTAAAATATTATCCTCAATAGTAAACTCTTCGTTAATGGATGGCGGCAGGTCATCTAAAATATCGACTGGTTCGTATGCTGCAGCAATCATGCCGTTGATACTAGCTACCGTAATTTCGATGACTCCGTTTTTGTCAATGGCTGCAGTATATTTTCCCCTGCCTGTTTTTTCAAGAGGCAGTTCTGCGGATTCCTGGGTGGACACCATGCTTTTAATCGGGAGAAATGATTTCACCGTGATTTCGGCAGAAGTAGTCTTATAGTCCTTGGTAGTGCCAACGGCAATTTCCACTTTGGGTTTGGTGGTCAGCAGGAAAAAGAGCAGACCATTAAACACAATAAAAGGTACTACATAAAAAAGCAGAACATGGAGAAAATCATCTTGCTTTTTTGGAGATTTATAGCCGTAGCGGGGAGCAGAGGTACGGCTTGAACTGCGATAATCCACTTCCAGTAACGGATACCCGGACGTAATTTCTCTTTAGGGAAGTATTTGGCCTTT
>CALHQJ010000037.1 GCA_938036545.1 uncultured Clostridium sp.
GTCAGGAGATTCCGCCCAGAACCAGGGTGTGTACCTGCCAGAAATGTATTCGTACCGGCGATATTGAAAACATTGGAAAGACTGCCAGACACGGCACTTTCTTTGAGATGCTCGGCAACTTCTCTTTCGGCGATTATTTTAAGCATGAAGCCATTGCCTGGTCCTGGGAATTTCTGACTCAGGTAGTAGGACTGGATCCAGACAGACTGTATCCGTCTATTTATGTAGATGATGACGAGGCTTTTGAGATTTGGAATAAGGAAATCGGTATTCCTGCTGAGAGAATTTTCCGTTTTGGCAAGGAAGACAACTTCTGGGAGCACGGTTCTGGTCCCTGCGGCCCATGTTCCGAGATTTATTATGACAGAGGCGAAAAATACGGCTGCGGAAAGCCGGATTGTACCGTAGGCTGTGAATGTGACCGGTATATCGAAGTATGGAACAACGTATTTACCCAGTTTGATAATGACGGCCACGGCAATTATACGGATCTGGCCCAGAAGAATATTGATACCGGTATGGGATTGGAGCGTCTAGCAGTAGTCGTACAGGACGTGGACTCTCTCTTTACTGTAGACACCAACAAGGCTTTACTGGATCGGGTATGTGAGCTGGCTCATACAGAATACCAGAAGGAGCATGAGACCGATGTTTCCCTTCGTATTGTGACAGACCATATTAAGTCCTGCACTTTTATGATTTCTGACGGTATTATGCCTTCTAACGAAGGAAGAGGCTATGTACTGCGCCGTCTGCTGCGCCGCGCTGCCCGCCATGGAAGAAAACTGGGTATCGAGGGCAAGTTCCTAGCCGATTTAAGCAGTACGGTTATCAGCCTTTCCAAAGACGGCTATCCGGAACTGGAAGAAAAGAAAGCCATGATTTTTAAAGTCCTTTCTGAAGAAGAGGACAAATTCAATAAGACTATTGATCAGGGTCTTGCAATTTTGGCAGACATGGAAGAAAAGATGGCTGCTGAAGGAACAAAAGTTCTGTCTGGCGCAGACGCCTTTAAGTTATATGACACCTATGGATTCCCAGTTGACTTAACAAAGGAAATTCTGGAGGAAAAGGGCATGGAGGTAGACGAAGAAGGATTTGCCGCTTCCATGAAGGAACAGAAAGACAAGGCCAGAAAGGCCAGAAAGACTACCAACTACATGGGCGCAGATGTGACAGTATATCAGTCTATTGACGCTGCCATTACTACAAAGTTCGTAGGCTATGATCGTCTGGTACATGATTCCAGGATTACGGTTCTTACCACTGAGGATGAGATTGTAGAAGCCTTAACCGACGGCCAGAGAGGAACCATTTTAGTAGAAGAGACTCCTTTCTACGGCACCATGGGTGGCCAGCAGGGAGATGTTGGCATCATTACAGGTGCTAACGGCGAATTTAAGGTAGAAGATACCATTCATTTACAGGGCGGAAAAGTAGGACACGTAGGATTCATGGTAAAAGGAATGCTTCAGTCCGGTGAAACCGTTACCTTAAAGGTATGTGAGAGGAACCGTCATTTAACAGAAAAGAACCACAGTGCTACCCATCTGCTTCATAAAGCCCTGCGTACCGTATTGGGAACTCACGTAGAGCAGGCAGGCTCTCTGGTTACTCCAGATCGTCTGCGTTTTGACTTTACTCATTTTTCTGCCATGACTGCAGAAGAGATTGCCAGAGTAGAGGCAATTGTAAACGAGGAAATTCAGCATTCCTTACCAGTTGTTACAGAGGAAATGTCCTTAGAGGATGCAAAGAAGACCGGAGCTATGGCATTATTTGGTGAAAAATACAGCGATGTAGTCCGCGTGGTAAAAATGGGAGACTTCTCCACAGAGCTTTGCGGCGGTACTCACGTATGCGATACCGGTTCTATTCAGGCATTTAAGATTTTATCCGAAGCAGGCATTGCGGCAGGCGTCCGCCGTATTGAGGCCCTGACTGCTGACGGACTGATGAATTACTATAAAGAAACAGAACATGAGCTTCACCAGGCTGCTAAGACTGCCAAGACCACTCCGGCAGCGTTAAACGCCAAGATTGAAGCGATGTTAGAAGAAATCAAAGCCCTTCATTCTGAAAATGAGAAACTTAAGAGCAAACTGGCTAATGAGGCCATGGGCGACGTTATGGATCAGGTTCAGGAAATCAAAGGCGTAAAATTATTGGCAATTAAGGTGACAGACGTAGATATGAACGGCCTTAGAAATTTAGGCGACCAGTTAAAAGAAAAGCTGGGTGAAGGCGTTATCGTAATTGCATCTGTAGCAGACGGCAAAGTAAGCTTAATGGCAACTGCAACAGACGGAGCCCAGAAGATGGGCGCCCATGCAGGAAATCTGATCAAAGCCATTGCCGGATTAGTCGGCGGCGGCGGCGGCGGACGTCCAAATATGGCTCAGGCAGGCGGAAAAAATCCTGCCGGAGTAGAAGATGCATTAAAAGAAGCTGCAAAAGTTGTCGGAGAACAGATAAAATAATAAAATCTTCTTGACGAATGGTAAATTTATGATATAATCTATTCAGTGTGAAAAATACCCATACAGTTGTATTGCGCACAATACACAACTGGAGGGAGGTTAGGTGTGAGGCTATGTCAAACGTAATTGTTAAAGATAACGAGAGCTTAGACAGTGCTTTACGCAGATTCAAGAGAAACTGCGCAAAGGCTGGCATTCAGCAGGAAATTCGTAAAAGAGAGCATTACGAGAAACCAAGCGTAAGACGTAAGAAAAAGTCTGAAGCTGCAAGAAAGCGTAAGTATAACTAATGCTTATTTTAAAGTCCCAGTTTATAACTGGGACTTTTTCTTTGCTTAAAAGCATATACTAAACAGAAATCACATATGCGGAAGTGACAGATGTTTGCACAATCAAAAGAATTGCTGGTTACGTCTTTGAAATTTCCTGAAGATGTGGTAATGGGAGAAATGATGCTTTCCTTTGCAGGACGCAGGGCCTTGCTGGTAGAAAATTATCGTTCTATTGTCCTTTATACCGATGAACTGATTAAGCTTCAGGGAAAAAACTGCAGACTGTGTGTTTCGGGAAGCCGGCTTTCTATCCAATATTATACCAGAGAAGAAATGAAGATAACGGGACAGATCAAATCAGTACAATTTGACTAGAAGGACGGTGATCGTATGTATTGGAACATCCTTCATCTTTTAAAAGGAACGGTACGGGTACGGATTCTGGGATTGTCGCCGGAACGTTTTTTCAATCTGTGCAGTGGGGGAGCCATTGAAATATGGGATTTAACTTATGAAGACGGAGTCTGTATCTGTTCCATGACCCTGCCGGACTTCTTTAAAATTCGGGCTTATGCTAGAAAAGCAAAGGTGCGGGCTGTGGTAGTGGAAAAAAAGGGACTTCCTTTTTTTATGCAGAAAAATCGAAGGAGAAAGCTTTATGGAATCGGTTTAGTCAGCTTTTTCGCCATCCTGTTCATCCTGTCTTTATTTGTATGGGAGATTGCCTTTCAGGGAAACTATCATTATACCGATAATACCCTGGCCAGATTTTTAAATGAAAACCAGATTGTCTGCGGAATTTTAAAAAATCAGGTAGACTGCGAAGCGCTGGAATCCGCCATTCGTTCTGCGTTTCCCGAAATCACCTGGGTATCTGCCAGGATTTCCGGTACCAAGCTTCTGATACAGGTAAAAGAAAACGAGGTATTGTCGAAACTTCCAGAGAAGCAGGAGACGCCCTGTGATATAGCTGCCGATTATGACGGAGTGATTACCCATATGATTGTCCGTTCCGGCATACCAGCAGCAGCCATAGGAGACGAGGTGAAGAAGGGACAGATTTTGGTACGGGGCGCAGTGCCAATAACCAATGACAGCGATGAAGTAGTCGCAGAAAATCTGGTCTGCGCAGATGCAGACATTCAGGCCAGAAGCAGTTACAGCTACCGGAAAACATTTCCCATATCCCGCACGATTCTGACGGATACTGGAAATATAAGAAAGGGACTACTGATAAAAGCCGGCCCCTTTTCCGCCAGATTACTGATTCCTCCTAAAAAGGGAACGGCCTGGAGAACGGTAATCCAGGAGCATCAGGTAAAGTTGTTTGGCGATTTTTACCTGCCAATCTGGTGGGGAAGCATTGCCGCCAGAGAAACGGTTTCTTATGAACGAACCTATACCCAAAAGGAGATGGAAGAAAAAGGAAAGGAGATCCATGATAATTTTTTACATAATTTAAGTGAAAAGGGGGTACACATTATTGAAAATAATGTTAAAATACTAAAAGATGCATCTTTATGCCATGTGGAAGGAACAGTATTAGGAGAAGGCCCTATAGGCCGCCTTCAGCCGGTTTCTTCTCACGGGGCAGAGCAGATGGAAAAGGCCCCACTGCCTTAAGGCCAGGAAAGTAAAGGAGTTATGGAAATTCCATGAGTATAGTAGACACAATGATTGACATTCCCGCAGAACATGAGAAAAATGTATGCGGCCAGTTTGATGCGTATTTAAAGAAAATTGAAAAGACCCTTCATGTAACCATGGTAGCCAGAGACGGCGCCATTAAGATTATCGGACCGGAAGAGGCCATAGGCCAGGCAAAAGCCGTATTTCACGATTTGATTGAACTTTCTAAGAGAGGAAATACCATTACGGAACAAAACGTGGATTATGCACTGGCTCTTTCCTTTTCAGAAAGCAGCAGCAAGATTCTGGAAATTGACAAAGACATTATCTGCCGCACCATTGCCGGACGTCCGGTAAAGCCAAAGACTGTAGGGCAAAAGCAGTATGTGGATCAAATCCGCAATAAAATGATTGTATTCGGCATTGGCCCTGCTGGTACGGGAAAAACCTATCTGGCTATGGCCATGGCGATTCAGGCCTTTAAAAATGGGGAAGTAAGCCGGATTATCTTAACCCGCCCTGCCATTGAGGCCGGAGAAAAACTGGGATTTTTGCCTGGAGATCTGCAGAGCAAAATTGATCCCTACCTTCGCCCTCTGTACGATGCGCTGTATCAGATTATGGGAGCAGAAACCTATCTGCACAATGCAGAAAAAGGCCTCATTGAGGTAGCGCCTCTGGCCTATATGAGAGGCCGCACACTTGATAATGCTTATATTATTCTGGATGAGGCTCAAAATACCACTCCAGCCCAGATGAAGATGTTTTTGACCCGTATTGGATTCGGCTCAAAAGTAATCATTACCGGTGACCAGACCCAGAAAGATTTGCCGGCAGGCACTGTATCCGGCCTGGATACGGCTGTTAAAGTATTAAAGAAAATTGATGATATTGGTTTTTGTTACCTTAGCAACAGCGATGTGGTGCGTCATCCGCTGGTTCAGAAAATTGTTCAGGCTTATGATGATTACGAGGCAAAAAATAAACCGGCCGAGAAGTCTTATTCAAAAGATAAATACAGGAGGAAACCATGAGTATCACCATTGATTACGAGACCGAGCAGCAATTAGAAGTGGATTATGAACGGATTATCCGAGAAATCATAGAGGAATCGCTAGATTACGAGGGGTGCCCTTACGAGGCGGAAATCAGCGTTCTCATAACGGATAACGAAGAAATCCAGGAAATTAACCGAGAATACCGGCAGATTGACCGGCCTACGGACGTCCTGTCCTTTCCAATGCTGGAATATGAGAAGCCGTCGGATTTTTCCAGGGTAGAAGAAGAGTTTTGCGATTGTTTCAATCCGGAAACCGGAGAATTGATGCTGGGGGATATTATTTTATCTGTTGATAAAATTAAGGAACAGGCCCAGGTCTACGGCCATTCTGTAGAAAGGGAACTGGCATTTTTAGTAGCTCACAGCATGCTTCATTTATGTGGATATGATCATATGGAGGACGAAGAACGTCTGGTTATGGAGCAGAAACAGGAGGAAATTTTACAGCGGAAGGGGTACAAAAGGTAAATGAATAAACGGGGTAAGGTATGGAAATGGGCGGCAGCTGCAATACTGGCTGCTGCATTGGGGATGACAGGCTGTTCTGGAAAAGAAGCGGATGCTTCTGCCACTTTGCCGGTTGAGACCACGGAAACACCGGAGACACAGACCAGGCCGGTTATCGAGATTAGTCAGGAAACTACAGAAGAAGACAAGGGAGAGCCGGATTATTATCTGCCAGAGGAACGTACAGAAGAAGACGGTAAAATACGTAGTTATCTGACTGGTGAATTAATTGATGTAAAGAAGGGAAACCGCCGTCCTCTGGCAGTGATGATGAGCAACGATAAACAGGCTCTGCCTCAATACGGCATTAATCGGGCCGGAGTGGTATATGAAGCGCCGGTTGAGGGGGATATGAACCGGTACATGGCTCTAATCGAAGATTTTGACGATTTGGAACGAATCGGATCGGTCAGAAGCTGCCGTACCTATTATACGTATTTTGCCAGAGAATTTGAGGCAATTTATGCCCATTTCGGGCAAAGCACATTTGCAAAGCCCTATTTGGGAAAAGTGGTGGCAAATATTAACGGCATTGAAGGCGCAGGAAGTTCTGCCTATTACCGGACAAAAGACCGGAAAGCGCCTCACAATGCCTATACCAGCGGCCAGGGCATTTTAAAGGCAGCTGAAAAGTTAAATTATACCTGGGACTATCCGGCAGATTATAAGGGGCATTACCGCTTTGCAAAAGGAACCGTAACCTTAGAAGAACGTCCTGGCGTAATAGATGCGGCATCTATAGAACCAGGTTATCGGATGAATCAGGCAAAATTTGTCTACAATGAGGAGGACGGCCTGTATCACAGGTATCAGTATGGAAATGTCCACTCTGGGGATGAAGGCCCGATTGCAGTAAAAAATGTGCTGATCCAGTGGTGCCAGTGGGGACACTATGCCACAACTCCGTATTTAAACATTAATGTACATACCGGTTCCGGAGGTTACTATATCACCAACGGGAAAGCCATTCCTATTACCTGGGAAAAAGACGGAGAGTACGGAGCCACCCGTTATTATGATCAGAATCATAATGAAATTACATTAAATACCGGAAAAACCTGGGTATGTATCATTGCCACCAAAGAAGCAGCCCAGGCGGTAAAAATTGAAGGATAACAGAAAGAGACTATAGTATTATGCACACGAGAAACAACTTTGTGATACAGGGAAGCATTTTAGCCATTGCCGGTATTTTGGTACGGTTAATCGGCATGTTTTACCGGATTCCCCTGATTGAAATCATCGGCAAAGAGGGAAACGGCTATTATACTTCTGCATTCAGCGTGTATTCCATTTTGCTGATCGTATCCTCCTACAGCCTTCCCACGGCAGTTTCCAAAATGGTGGCAGGCAGGATTGCTGTAGGGCAATATAAAAACAGCCAGAAAATTTTAAAAGCAGCGTTGATTTATGCCACTGTAGTGGGAGCTGCAGCATGCTTGGTTTTATGGTTTGGCGCAGATGCATTTGCCCAGCTTTTGGGAATGCCCTTTTGCCGGTATGCTCTAAAATCCTTAGCTCCAACCGTATGGATTATGGCTTATCTGGGAGTGCTGCGCGGTTATTTTCAAGGCCACGGAACTATGGTTCCGACTGCTTTTTCCCAGCTTTTTGAGCAAATCGTAAATGCTGCTGTCAGCATTGGGGCAGCAAGCTGGCTGGTTAAAAAAGGAATGGAAGCCGATCTGGTTTATGGAGAAACCGAATATGCCGCCTCTTTTGGCGCTGCGGGAGGAACTTTGGGAACAGGAGCAGGTGCGGTGATTGCCCTGGCCTTTTTCCTGTTTTTGCTGTTTGCCTACCGGCCCATTATGAAGCGCCAGCGAAGAAAGGATAAAAGCGGAAGGGAAGACTCTTACGGCAAAATCGCAGGAGTGCTGACCATTACCATCCTCCCCATTGTATTAAGCAGCACCGTTTACAATATCAGCTCTGTGTTAGACAATTATTTGTTTGCAGATGGCCTGCGTTCTCTTGGACAGGAGGAACAGATGGCCGAGCTGTGGGGAGTGTTTGGAGAATACCATTTACTGTTTAATATTCCGGTGGCCCTGTCCAACGCCCTGTCGTCTTCTCTGATTCCGGCGCTGGCCAATGCTGCCGCAATGGGGGACAGAAAGATGGTCATTCAGAGAACCAGGACAGCCGTTCGGTTTTCTATGATTATCGCCATTCCGGCGGCAGTAGGATTAACCGTACTGGCAGAGCCAGTCTGCAACTTATTGTTTGCCAGCCATGACAACAGCCTGTTAATTAAGCTGATGGTTGCCGGTTCGGCGGCAGTAGTGTTCTTTTCCCTTTCTACTATGACGAATGCGATTTTACAGGGAACTAACCATATGAACGCTCCCCTGATACACTCAGCTATTGCGCTGATTCCTCACGTTATTTCCCTCATTGTGTTCCAGAGGGTGTTAAACCAGGGAATTTACAGCGTGGTATACTCCAATGTATTATTCGCTCTGGTAGTGTGTATTCTGAATCAGCTGGCAATCCGGAAATACCTTCGCTACCGTCAGGAGTATAAAAAAACCTTCCTTGTGCCAATTGGATGTTCGGCAGTGATGGGACTGGCTGCATATGGCCTTTATACCCTGGTTTACAATATTTTGCCTAAATCTCTGGCAGCAGGCCGCCTGGGTCTGATTATTGCCATCAGTCCGGCTATTGTGGGAGCCATTATCGTTTATGGCCTGCTCCTGCTAAAATTTGGCGGCTTCAGCGACAAAGAATTAAAGGATATGCCTATGGGGACCAGAATTTTAGGAATAGCCAGAAAACTTCATCTCCGCTAACAGGGATAATTTTACAAGATAAGCAGATACTAACCATGGAAAGGAGGATTTCCATGAAAAAGTTTGTACTCTGCTTATCTTTATTTTTAGGGGTCAGTCTTTTGTGTCTGGGCGCAGCGCTTTTCATAAGAAAACCCATGCCAATAGAAGAACCGCCTGCCACTTTGCCTGTAAAGCAGGAAACGGCTCCGCCAGATCGGATCGTGATTAATCAAAACGAGGTGGAACACATTTCCACTTCAGAAGAACCGCCGTACTGTCTGGTGTCAGAAGATGGATTTTTACTGGTATTTCGCAGGGAACAGGATGATGTATGCCTCTACACCCACATCCCCATAACCGACTTTCCAAAGGAAGAACAGGACAGGCTGCGGAAAGGAATCTGGTTTGCAACCATGATGGAGATTTACAGTTATCTGGAATCTTATACCAGCTGATTTCGCAGTGGCAAATCCGGTATATCTGTGTTATACTGATTACCGAATACCATCAGGAGAGGTCTAAATAGTGAAAAAAAAGATTTTGATTATCGGAGGCGGAGCTTCTGGAATGGCCGCAGCCATCTGGGCGGCAAAATCGGGAGCAGACGTGACGATTTTAGAGCATATGGACAGAGTCGGGAAAAAGATTTTATCTACAGGAAACGGCCGGTGCAATCTGGCCAATCGTTATATGGACGCCAATTGTTACCGTTCGGAACAGCCGGATTTTCCATTAAAAGCCCTGAAACAGTTCGGATCAGAGGATACCATCCGCTGGTTTTCCAGTATGGGCTTAGAAGTAAAGGACAGACAGGGCTATTACTATCCCATGTCAGATCAGGCCTCTGCCGTACTGGATGTTTTACGGATGAGCTTAAAAGAATATCAGGTCCAGGTGATTTGCGGTTTTTCTCCCGTATCCATTCAGAAAAAGGGAGAATGCTGGCAGGTAGCAGGACTGGTAAAAGACGGAAAGACCGGAACTGAAAAAAAGGAACTGATTCGGGGAGACACCCTGATTTTGGCAGCAGGAGGAAAAGCGGCTCCAGCTACTGGTTCAGACGGTTCCGGCTATGAATTGGCAAAGATGCTTGGGCATACCATTATCCGTCCTCTTCCGGCTTTAGTCCAGCTTCGGTGCCAGGGCTCTTATTATAAACAATTGTCGGGAATCCGGACGGATGCAGCCTTAACCCTGTATGCAGAGAAAAAGGCGGCAGCCAGGGAACGCGGGGAACTTCAGCTTACGGATTACGGCTTAAGCGGGATTCCGGTTTTCCAAATCAGCCGGTATGCGTCCAGGGCTTTAAGTGAGAAAAAGAAGGTAACGGTCTGCGTAGATTTTTTTCCTGAAAAAACGGAGACAGAAATGAGACAGATGCTGGAAAACAGAGCAAGGCTGTTTCCAGATCGGCTGTGCGAAGACTTTTTAACCGGTCTGCTGAATAAAAAGCTGGCAATGGTGCTGTTAAAGCTTTCCGGTATCCGTCTGACAGAGCTCTGCAAAAGTCTTACTAAGGGTCAAATCGACGCCTTGACAAGCCAGATTAAGCAGTACCAGGCATTGGTTCAGAGCGTCAATCCCTTTGCCAATGCCCAGGTGTGCTGCGGAGGAGTCGATACCAGGGAGATAAATCCCGATACCATGGAGTCTAAGATCCAAAAGGGGTTATACCTGACAGGAGAACTGTTAGATGTAGACGGAATCTGCGGCGGCTATAATCTGCAGTGGGCCTGGACCAGCGGTTATCTGGCCGGAAAAGCGGCTGCCGGAAAGACTGCGGCAGGAAACAGACCCCAGAGAAAGGAGAGGGACAGATGATACGGATTTCTCAAGTAAAACTTCCAATCCGGCACAGTCAGGACGAGTTAAAAGCAAAAGCTGCCAGGGCTCTTCGGATACAGCCTGGCCAAATCAGGCGGATGGAAATTGTAAAGCAGTCCATTGACGCCAGAAAGCGGGAAGAGATTACATACAGCTATGTTGTAGATGTCTGGGTGGATCAGGAAGCCCAGATTGTAAAACGGGCGAAAAATCCCAATGCCATTATTAAAAAAGAAATGCGATATACCTTTCCACCTTGTGGAAACGAGGCGCTGCTTCACCCTCCAGTGGTAATCGGAGCAGGGCCGGCAGGACTTTTTTGCAGCCTGATGCTTGCCAGAGCCGGTTACCACCCCATTCTGTTAGAGCGGGGCGGCCCGGTAGAGGAACGGAAAGAAAAAGTAGATAAATTTTGGAAAACGGGAGAATTAGATCCCCAATGCAACGTTCAGTTTGGCGAAGGCGGAGCCGGAACGTTTTCCGACGGAAAATTAAATACTCTGGTAAAAGACGTTTCCGGACGGAACGGAGAAGTACTTCGGATTTTAGCGGAATTTGGAGCAGACCCTTCTATCTGTTATGTCAATAAGCCCCACATTGGAACTGACGTATTAAGCCGGGTAGTAAGAAGGATTCGGGAGGAAATCATCCGTTTAGGCGGTCAGGTGCGGTTTCATGCATGCGTAACCGATTTCCAGATAGAAGAAGAACCAGACGGCTGCAGAAAGCTTACCGGCCTTATGGTAAATGGAACCGAACCAATTGACACCAGTGCGGTGGTACTGGCTGTAGGCCACAGCGCCAGAGATACCTTTGAAGTCCTTTATGAAAAGAAGGTGCCTATGGAGCCAAAAGCATTTGCCGTTGGTCTCAGGATTCAGCATCCGCAGGAACAGATTGACGACTCTCAATACGGCAGAAAAGCAGCCCGGATTTTAGGAGCTGCAAGCTATAAACTGACCCATCAGGCCCAGAATGGCAGAGGCGTGTATACCTTCTGCATGTGTCCTGGCGGCTATGTGGTCAATGCGTCTTCCGAACAGGGACGACTGGCAGTAAATGGCATGAGCAATCATGCCAGGGACGGAAAAAATGCCAACAGCGCAGTCATTGTTACTGTTACTCCAGAGGATTTTGGAGGAGAGAACGGCAATCCTCTGGCTGGCGTGGAGTTTCAGAGAAATTTGGAAAAACAGGCATGGAAACTTGGACAGGGACATATTCCCGTACAGCTTTACGGAGATTTTAAGGAAAATCGGATGTCCACGGCTTTTGGTGAGGTAACGCCGGAATTTTGCGGCACCTTTCAATTTGCCAATTTAAGAGAATTAATGCCGGATGGACTGTCTGAAGCCTTTATAGAAGGCGTAGACCAGTTTGGACGTAAGATCCAGGGCTTTGACAGGAAAGATGCCATTTTAGCAGGAATTGAAAGCCGTACCTCTTCTCCGGTAAGAATCCCCAGAAATGAAAACTCTGAAAGTGTTATAAAAGGGCTTTACCCCTGCGGAGAGGGAGCCGGATATGCAGGAGGAATTACCTCTGCCGCTATGGACGGCATCCGGACGGCCGAGGTTCTGGCAAGCCGTTATCAACCGTTTTCAGACATCAAAAACGCTGGTTTTAATAAGGAGCAGATATGAATACCCAGATTCGTTTGACATTAAAAGAAAAAAAGAGAATTATCATTAAAATCGGTTCTTCCTCTTTAACCCACAAGGAAACGGGAGACTTAAACCTGATTAAAATCGAAAAACTGGTTCGGATGATCAGCGATTTAAAAGCCCAGGGAAAGGATGTGATTCTGGTGTCTTCCGGAGCTATCGCCGCCGGACGCCAGGCTCTGGGGCATCGGGGAAAGCCTGCCACATTGGCAGAAAAACAGGCCTATGCAGCCGTAGGACAGGCCAGACTTATGATGGTCTATCAAAAGCTGTTTTCTGAATACAACCAGACGGCTGCCCAGGTGCTTTTAACGAAAAACACCATGGTAAATGACGTCTCCCGTTTTAACGCTCAAAATACCTTTGAAGAACTGTTAAAACTTCACACCATTCCCATTGTCAATGAAAATGACACGGTTTCCACCTCAGAAATCCCACTGGTTGACAACTTTGGAGACAATGATCGATTGTCTGCTATTGTAGCGGCTCTGGTAGGAGCCGATCTTCTGATCCTGCTTTCGGATATTGACGGATTATATTCCGATGATCCCAGAAGGAATCCGGATGCCAGGCTGATTCCTCTGGTGCCGGAGATTACAGAAGAATTGCTGGCTATGGGAAAGCCTACTTCTGGAAGCGATGTAGGAACCGGAGGAATGGCTGCAAAGCTGGCTGCTGCCCGAATTGCCACAGATAGCGGATGCGACATGGTGATTGCCAATGGGGAAGACGTATCTGCAGTTCTGGACATTACAGAAGGAAAGGAACGGGGAACCTTATTTTTAGCCCATCCAAATAAGGATTTTGATTTAATGAGCTACATTCATTACGAATGTTAATAGAGATTGTTTATATTTATCACACTATAAAGTTGACATAAAAATTTTATGTTGACTATCTTGGAGGTTTTGATATGAATCAGGAAAAAATTGACCGCATTAATACGTTATACCACAAATCCCAGTCTGTAGGCCTGACCGATGCTGAGAAGGAAGAGCAGGCGGCTCTCCGCAAAGAGTATATTGAAGCTATCAGACGGAATATGAGAGGCACGTTAAACAATATTTCTATTAAAGAGCCGGACGGCACCATCACGGATTTAGGAAAGAAGTATGGCAACAAAAAGTGAAATCCGGAAAGCAGTCCGGTTGTTCCGTAGGGCAGTTGCCTCTGACGAAAAGGCCAAATGGGATCAGTCTTTGAAAAACAGGCTGTTTGAATTAGAAGAAATGAAATGTCCTGCCAGCGTGTTCTGTTATCTGGACGTCCGCAATGAGGCTGGAACCAGGATGATTTTAGAGGAACTGTGGAAAAGAAATGTCCCCACGGCCGTGCCGAAGGTTTTCGGAAAGGAAATGGAATTTTTTTTTATTCGGGATTTCTCTGAAACCAGCCCCAGCGCCATGGGAATTTTAGAGCCGGAGCTTCTTGAACCATGCCGAACCATTCCGGCCCGTCCCTATCATGGTTCCGTCATAATCGTCCCTGGTGTGGCATTTGCCCCAAACGGCGTAAGAATCGGTTATGGCGGGGGATATTACGACAAGTACCTTAACAGGTTTTCGGAGGTAATGTGGAAGAAAATCGGGCTGGGTTATGAGTTTCAGCTATTTGATTCCCTTCCCCAGGAACCTCACGACTGCCTTTTAGATCAAATTGTTACACCGACACAAACAATCGTTTGCAGGAGGAATGAGTATGACAATCATTGAAATGGGTAAACGTTCAAAGGAAGCGGCAGCTATTTTAAATACTCTGGGCTGTACCAGAAAAAATGAAGGCCTCTTAGCTGCGGCCGACGCTCTGTTAAGCCGGAGCAGAGAAATTGAAGAAGCCAATGCAAAAGACATGGAGCAGGCCAGAAACCGTCAGATGAGCCAGGGGCTTTTAGACAGGCTGGCGTTAAATTCTGCCAGAATCAAAGCAATGGCAGAGGGATTACGAGAGGTTGCATCCTTAGAAGATCCGGTGGGCGAGGTGTTATCTATGAAAACCCGTCCCAATGGCCTTGTAATCGGCAGAAAGCAGGTTCCCCTGGGGGTAGTGGGCATCATCTATGAGGCCAGGCCAAACGTGACGGCAGATGCATTTGGACTTTGTTTTAAATCAGGAAATGCCGTCATATTAAAAGGAGGAAGCGACGCCATTTTCTCAAATCAGGCCATTGTAAAGGCATTACGAGAGGGACTGAAATCCTGCGGCCTTCCGGAAGACGCCGTTCAGCTGGTTTCGGATACCAGCAGAGAAACAGCCAGAGAGATGATGCGCCTGAACGGCTATATCGATGTATTAATCCCCAGAGGAGGAGCCGGACTGATTAAAACTGTGGTAGAAAACAGCACCGTGCCGGTTATTGAAACAGGAACTGGCAACTGTCATGTATTTGTAGATGCTTCTGCAGATTTTGATATGGCTCTTTCGATTATTGAAAATGCCAAGACCCAGAGAATCGGGGTCTGCAATGCCTGCGAATCCCTGGTGATTCATCGGGATATTGCTCCTGAATTTCTGCCTCTGTTAAAAAAGCGTCTGGCTCCGTTTTCTGTAGAAATCAGGGGGGATGAGGAAGCCTGCAGCCTGGCGTCTGGCCTGATTCCTGCTTCTGAGGAAGACTGGGGAAAGGAATATCTGGATTACATAATTTCTGTGAAAATTGTGGGAACCATAGAGGAAGCCATTGCCCACATCAACCGGTATAATACCGGACATTCGGAAAGCATCATCACTTCGGATTATGCCAATGCCCAAAAGTTTTTAAACGAAATTGATGCCGCCGCTGTGTATGTCAATGCATCTACCCGTTTTACAGACGGAGCAGAATTCGGATTTGGAGCGGAGATTGGAATCAGTACCCAAAAGCTTCATGCAAGAGGCCCTATGGGATTAAAAGAACTGACGACGACCAAGTACGTGATATACGGAAATGGACAGATTAGGGAGTAACTCCACAGATGATGCGCCGGCAAAGCTGAAAGCAGAGCTGGGACTGTAAGAAGTATTGAATAACAGGTATTGGAAAAGGGGTTGCTTTTATATGCAGCACCCGAGTCTGAAAGAGGGTATAGGTACCGATAGCGTAAAGGTGGAAGGCTTGAGTAAAATCGGTCTTCCGCCTTTGCTTTCTATTAAGCCATCTCTGCTATCGGATTTATTGACCTTTTGACCCTGGTATCTTCATATCGTAATAGTATC
>CALHQJ010000038.1 GCA_938036545.1 uncultured Clostridium sp.
TGACATTCGAGGGTCTAATGACTGTTTATCACAATCACAGGTTCCCCGGTTGAGATTGGTGCCACATCTATTGCAAATTCCCTTGCAATCTTCTTTGCAGAGAACTTTCATAGGCAGATTCAACAGCAGTTCGTTTAGAACCAATTGGTCTACATCCAGATTGTAACCGCTTATATAGGGTTGTTCATCCAACGCTTCTACCCGTTCCTCTTCAGTCTGGTTTAAATCCAGTTCCTGATCAATCTCCAGTTCAAAAGGCACTGTAACCGGCTCTAAACATCTGGCACAGGGAATGGACAGGCTCAGCCTGGCGTTTCCTTCCACATGCATCTTCCGGTCTCCCTCATTGACAACTGTCAGCGAAATAGGGCCTTTCTCTACAATCTCACACACACCATCCGGAGTGGGACACTGCTTCATCTCAAGATCTGGGGTATAGGTCTTCATCTTTCCTTGGCAGGAAAACAACTCTGATAAGTTAATCAGCATATTAATCTCCTAATACGCACCTCTGCTATTATACAGATACACTGCTATTTTGTCAACAAATTTTTTAAACAACTTGCCGGCAAGCTATAATTGTCCAGCCATACATCTTCTTGTCCGCTGTAAATGGGCAGGAAACGCAGGACTGCTGCAATTATTTACACCAGCGCCAGGGTTTCTCTTGCAATTGCCAGTTCTTCGTTGGTTGGGATTAACATTACCTTAACCTTGGATGCCGGAGTGGAAATCATTCTTTCCTCGCCCCGTACATTGTTGGCCTCTTCGTCAATCTCAACGCCTAAGTAGCCTAAATACTGGCAGATGTCGTTTCTGGTCTTAATATCATTCTCACCTACGCCTGCAGTAAATGCAATGGCATCTACACCGTTCATAGCTGCTGTGTAAGCGCCGATGTATTTTGCTACACGGTACTTAAATGCATCCAGTGCTACTTCAGCCAGGTGGTTGCCTTCTGCTGCAGCCTTGCCTACGTCACGGAAGTCGCTGGAAACTCCGCCGCTCATGCCCAGAATACCAGACTTCTTATTGAAGATGTTCAGCACTTCGTTAATGTCTTTGCCCTCGTGATTGCAGATATACTGAGCTACTGCAGGATCAATGTCACCGCTTCTGGTTCCCATAATCAGACCCTCTAATGGAGTCAGGCCCATACTGGTATCAACACACTTACCGCCAACAGAAGCGGAAACGCTGGCACCGTTGCCTAAGTGGCATACGATTACTTTTGCATTTTGGGGATCCAGGCCGCCGAATTTAATTGCTTCGCCGGATACAAACTTGTGGCTGGTGCCATGGAAGCCATATCTGCGCAGGCCGTATTTTTCTAAATATTCGTGAGGAATTGCATAAGTATATGCTTTTTCCGGCATTGCCATACCGAATGCGGTATCAAAGACTGCTACATTTGGCTTTCCTGGCATTGCAGCCTCACATGCCTCAATACCGATTAAGTTAGCAGGATTGTGCAGCGGGCCTAAGTCGAAGCACTCACGGATTACTCTCTTTACATCATCATTTACTACGATAGAATCGCTGTAAACCGTACCGCCGTGCAGAACGCGGTGGCCAATTGCGGAAATCTCATCTGTGCTGGCAATTACGCCGTGAGCCTTATCCATTAATGCATCCAGAACTAACTGAACTGCAACCTTATGATCCGGCATTGGGCTTTCTACAACGTATTCGTCCTTGCCTGCTGCCTTATGAGTCAGCTTAGAGCCTTCAATGCTGATTCTCTCGCATAAGCCCTTTGCCAGTACGCTTTCGTTCTCCATATCAATTAACTGATATTTTAAGGAAGAACTTCCGCAGTTAATAACTAAAATTTTCATGGTAATGTCTCCTTTAAGCTTGTTACAATTATTTTACGATCTCGCCGTATACTTCTCTGCCGCAGCCCGCTGCATTAGACTCGTCTGTATCAATGTGCATAGCCAGAGCGAACTTCGGGCTTACACGTACTACTACATCGCCAAATACCAGGCTTCTGCCATCGGTATCAATCTTAACGGAAACAACTTCTTTGTCCTCTACTCCTAATGCTGCTGCATCTTCTGGAGTTGCGTGGATGTGACGTTTTGCAACGATAACGCCCTCGCTCAGTTCAACTTCTCCGCAAGGACCAACTAATTTACATGGAGCGCTTCCTGCTACATCGCCGGACTCTCTGATAGGAGCAGCTACGCCGATGGAACGGGCGTCAGATAAGGAAATCTCTACCTGATCAGCAGGTCTTACAGGGCCTAAAATAGATACTCTCTCTAAAGATTTCTTAGGTCCTACTACGGTAACTCTTTCCTCACATGCAAACTGGCCAGGCTGGGATAAATCCTTCTTATGAGTCAGCTCATGTCCCTTGCCAAACAAAATCTCCAAGGTTTCCTGAGTTACATGTACGTGACGTGCAGATGTTTCAACAATAAATTTCATGGTACTGTCTTCTCCTTATTTTGTATAATTTTAATCAACAGCATACTTGTGTGATTCTACTTCTATTTTAGGGGGTTTGTCATTATTTTTCAAGTACCAGTGTGATATACTTTGCATTTTTTACAAAACAACTGTTAAATTTTCTCAAATCGGTCCACGTCTGTTACGAAGATCGTAGCGCCTCCGATCTCAACATTCATCGGCATGGTTCCGTAGTTTACCATAGAAGTACCAGACATATATGGAACATTGACCGTAATCTTCTGCCGTTTGCCGCACTCTTTTTTAATAATATCAATCACTTTATCTACCTGGCTGTCTTCTGTACCGATTAACAGGGTCGTATTGCCCTTTTTTAAAAAACCTCCGGTAGTGGAAAGCCTGGTAATGCTGAAATGATTTTTTGTCAGCTCATTTACCACATCATCTTCATTATCGTTTCTTACAATTGCGTATACTAATTTCATGTTCCAATTCCTCCTCGCTTGAGATGATGGTTATAGTATATGCCATTTACAGGAAAATCACAAGTAAAAATACGATTCCGGAGAACGATTCAGGGAGACGGGAAATCCAGTGGAAAAAGCCGTGTTAACCTTCTTGAAATTCCTCCCTGCTTTGGATATAATGTTTTGTAACAATTCAACCCAGAAAGGATTTTCCATGAAAGTCACAGGAATTATTGCAGAGTACAACCCCTTCCACTCCGGCCACGAATACCACATCAAAGAGGCAAAAGCCTGCACTGGCGCAGATTATATTGTGATTGCCATGAGCGGCGATTTTGTGCAGAGAGGCGGCCCTGCGGTCTTTGATAAGTACACCCGCGCCCAGATGGCCCTTTTAGGCGGCGCAGATCTGGTAGTAGAACTTCCCTCTGCATTTGCCTGCAGCACAGCCGAAGACTTTGCCGCCTGCGGCGTAGCCCTCTTAACCGGCCTTGGAGCCGTAGACAGCCTGTGCTTTGGAAGCGAGAACGGAAACGTCCATGCCCTGATGACTGCAGCGTCTCTTATGGAAACTGAGTCCCGGCAATACTCTGCCCTGCTCCAGGCAGAATTAAAAAACGGCGCTACTTTTCCTGCCGCAAGGCAAGAGGCCCTTTCTAATATTTATGGTAACACAGGAGACAATCCTTTCCGGAATCTCCTGTCCTCTCCCAACAATATCCTGGGGCTGGAATACTGCAAGGCCATTCTCCGGCAAAACTCCCATCTTAAGCCGGTAGCCGTCTTAAGAAAAGGGGCCGGATACCATGACCAGATTGCCTCATCCTCCCCAAACGGCGACGCCTGCTGCTCTTCCCTTCCAAAAACTTATGCCTCTGCCTCCGGCATCCGAAACGCCCTTTATCGGGAATTTCCTGATGGACTCTATGGGAATGACAATCAGTCCTTTGGCGGCCTTGACTTCCTTCCGGAACCTGTAAAGCCCCTGTTTTTCCAGGCAGTCCCCCTGTGGCCGGAAGATTTTTCTGCCCTTTTAAATGCAAAAATCCTGGCTGCCTCCGCCCCTGGCTGTGAAAAAAGCTCCGGCTTTTCGGAAATTTCCGATTTTTCCCAGGACCTGGCGCTGCGGCTTGGCCGCCTTTCTCTGGATTTTACCGGCTGGGAAGGACGGATTGCCCAGCTGAAAACCAGGCAGTACACCTATACCCGCATCAGCCGCGCTCTTACCAAACTTCTCTTAGGCATTACCAGCCAGCAGATACAGGAATGGAAATCCGCAGGTTACGCTCCTTATGCCAGGATTCTGGGCTTTCGCAAAGCTGCTGCTCCTCTGCTCTCAGAACTGAAAAAAAGCAGCCGGATTCCGCTTATTACGAAACCTGCCGCTGCTTTTCATACCTTGTCCGGACCTGCTTTACAGGAATTTCAAAAAGACCTGTACGCAAGCCATCTGTATCAGTGCGCTCTGGAACAGCGCTGTCACAGAAGCAGCGCCAATCCAGGCACCGGTATTAATACCGTTATGAAAAATGAATTGAACCGTAAATTACTGGTTTTAGAGTAAAGGAGCTACCAGACGTAAAATGCAGTCAAATCCCCTTACCACTGCATACCGTTCGCCTCGGTACTGCTCCGTTACCTCGCAGGATTCCCGGAAGGTATTCTGGAAGTCCTCTACCATATCCCCTACTGCCGGACAGTCATAAAGCAGGACTCCGTTTTCAAAGTGGTGGTACAGACTCCGGTAATCCAGGTTAATGGTTCCCACAACTCCATACTCCCCATCCGCAGTCATCTGCTTGGAATGGATGAATCCAGGGGTATATTCGTAAATCCTGACGCCGCTTTTTACCAGTCCGGCATAGTAGGAACGGGTAACCCGAAATACCATCTTTTTATCCGGTATTCCAGGAGTAATAATCCGCACGTCTACCCCTCTTTCTGCCGCCAGGGTAAGCTCCCTGCGCATCTCATCGCTGATAATCAGGTATGGCGTGGTGATATAAAGGAAACGCTTGGCTGCCTTTATCATATTTAAGTAGACGTTTTCTCCTACCTGTCTGTCGTCTAAGGGGCTGTCACCGTAAGGCTGTACAAATCCCTGGGACTCTGTGATTCCCTTGTCTTTTACTGCGTAGCGCTCCCAGGAGTCTTCCGCATCTTTTCCAAATCCGTTCCACATCTCTAAAAATATGGTCAGAAGGCTGTCTACGGCGTCTCCTTCCAGACGGACTCCCGTATCCTTCCACTGGCCGTAAGGATGGGTCAGGTTAAAATACTCGTCTGCCAGATTGTAGCCTCCGGTAAAGCCTACTTTACCGTCTACAATGGTAATTTTTCTGTGGTCACGGTTATTCATAAAAATATTCAGCACCGGAAAGACCGGGTTAAACACTCTGCACTGAATCTTTTTCTCTGTCATCCGCTTAATAAAGTCCAGATTTAAAAAGCCGACGCTTCCCACATCATCATAAAGGATCCGGACTTCTACGCCCTGTCTGGCTTTTTTCTCCAAAATGTCCAGGATTCTGCCGAAGGACTGGCCCTGTTCTATGGCGTGGTATTCCATAAAAATATACTTTTCTGCCTTATTCAGTTCGATGAGCTGATCCTCAATGCCCTTTTCTGCAAAATCGTAAAACTTGACTTTGGTATTTTCAAACACCGGATACCCTTCCTGTCTGGAAAGGTAACGGAACTGATTGGCTGCATAAATATCCTGCTTTTCCAGTTTTTCCATAATTTCCGGATTCTGGCTCACACAGGACATCCATTTTTTATGGGCAGCTCCAAACCGGTTCCTGTCCAGCTTCGTTGCTCCGCTGTGTCCAAAAAGAAGAAAGAGGCAGATTCCAAACACCGGAAATACCAGGATCAAAATAATCCATGGCATCTTAAATGCGGCATTTTCCGTTCCGCTGTTAATCCGAAGAGCCAAAATTAAAGCCAGCAGTCCGGTCACAGCGGCAATTACTGTGGAATACCGGTTCAGGCGGACCGCTACCAGCACAATCCAATAAACCTGAAGGGCAAACATCAGTCCTGCAAAAAAGACTCTGGTAATACTGTTTCTTACATTTGTTTTTTCTTCTGCTCTCATAATCACCAATCGCTTACTGTTGTGTTTCCATCAGTTCCTTATACAGCGTAGGGGTTACGTGAAGGAAGTTGATAATTTCCCTGATCTCGTTTTCATTCTCTTTTCTGTCCCCCTGGTACACAGCCCGTATTAAAATATTTTTCGGAGTGTGTTCCATATCAATAAATTCTAAAAGCTGTGTCCGATACCCCAGATTTTCCAGGATTTCCGCCCGCAGCCCGTCGGTATACAGGGCAGCCATCCTCTCTTTGATAATCCCGTAATGAAGCACCGGTTTCAGCAGCTCATTGTGCATCTGCTTATTCAGTTCGTGCTGGCAGCACGGCACGGAAAGGATGACCTTCGCTCCCCAGCGCACCGCCTTTGCCAGTGCGTAATCCGTAGCCGTATCGCAGGCATGAAGGGTCACTACCATGTCCACCTGGCTGACGCCTTCATATCCCGCAATATCGCCGTAGTAAAAATTCAGGGTGTCATAACCGTATTTTCTGCTTAACTGGTTGCAGTGATCGATGACATCCTGTTTTAAATCCAGGCCGATTATCCGAATTGGGTATCCCATCTGAACCTTCAGGTAGTAATACATGGCAAAAGTTAAATAGGATTTTCCGCAGCCAAAATCAATAATCACCGTTTCCCTGGACTTATCCAGTCTGGGAAGAACGTCCTCAATAAACTCCAGGAACCGGTTGATCTGGCGGAATTTATCGTAGCGGGAACGGACTATTTTTCCTTCTGCCGTCATAACTCCCAGATCCACCAGAAAGGGAACCGGCGTTCCCTCTTCCATCACATACCGCTTTGTCCGGTTGTGGGACAGGGCGGCCAGCTTCTCCTTTCTGGACGGCGCAGCCATCTTTACAGCCGGACTGGCAGAAGGCGCATGCAGTCGTTTTACCTTTACCGTCATCTTTCCCTTCTTGCTTACCAGTACCTGGGCGCTGCCCAAATCAGACTTCAGTTCCATCTGCTTAAACTGGCGTTCCAGGTTTTCTGCCACATATGCTTTGGCCTGATCCGTATCCAGATTTTTATGGAACGCCTGCTTTCCCACAAATTCTTCTGCCTGAAACCTCAAACTGCCCTGAATGGCTACAGGACGGATTTGAACCTTTAATACCTTTTCTTTATCCCTGGAATTGCTTAATACAATTCCCTGTAAATCTTCATTTAAAAACAGATCCAGCGCTTTTAAAAGCTGCTCATCCATATTAATTTTCTCCTTCTACCCAGGCGCTTCTAAGAAGTTCCGGATATTTTTCCAAGTGAGCATAGTCGTTAAACCGTTCCAGAGTAAACCGTCTTTCCTCCGGATGCCAGCACAGTTCTGTAATGCTGCAATTTTCCAGGCTGTTTCCCAGAATCCGCCATTTTGCCAGATCCAGGCCCAGATAATAGGTAACCATGCTGCGGATTACACCGCCATGGGTTACCACAGCAATCCGGTCATATCCGCTTTCTGTCAGTTCCTCGAATACAGGCAAGGCCCTGCGAACCACGTCTCCCGCATTTTCGCCTCCTGGATAAGCCAAATCCTCTTCCATTTTTGCCATCTGCCGTTTAAAGTCCCTATATTTTACTGCAATGTCTGCATCGGACATGCCTTCCATGTCTCCAAAAGAGATTTCCCGCAGTTCCGGTCTGATGGTATGCTCCACATTCCAATATAAATTGGCTGCCTGGGCCGTCTGGACTGCACGGATCAAATCGCTGGAATAAACGGCCTGGATTTTTTCTGAAACCAGCCGCTCCCCCACCAATGCAGCCTGACGGAAGCCCTCTTCCGACAGGTCTACGTTGACGTTGCACAATTTGCTGCTTTGACGGCCATGGCGAATCAAATATAGTTTCATCTGTATCGCTGCTCCTAATTCTTAAAACTGTGAATCGGCGCCGGAATCCGTCCTCCTCTGGTGACGAATTTTTCGCAGGAGTACTTGTTGACCGGCATTACCGGCGCATATCCTAAAAGGCCGCCAAATTCAACCGTATCTCCTACTGTTTTTCCAATTACCGGAATAATACGGACAGCCGTGGTTTTCTGGTTAATCATGCCAATAGCGGCTTCATCTGCAATAATCCCTGCAATGGTAGTATCCGGAGTATCGCCTGGAATGGCAATCATGTCCAGTCCTACGGAGCAGACACAGGTCATGGCCTCTAATTTTTCCAGTGTCAGCGCTCCCATGGAAACGGCGTCAATCATTCCCTGATCCTCGCTGACCGGAATAAATGCGCCGGAAAGTCCTCCTACGTAAGAAGAAGCCATAATTCCGCCCTTCTTTACCTGATCATTTAACATTGCCAGAGCCGCCGTCGTGCCAGGAGCTCCAACCCGTTCCAGGCCCATTTCCTCCAGAATCTCGGCAACGCTGTCGCCAATTGCCGGAGTCGGAGCCAGAGACAGGTCAATAATTCCAAAGGGCACGTTTAACCGGCTGGCTGCCTCCTGGGCTACCAGCTGGCCCACTCTGGTAATCTTAAAAGCAATCTTTTTAATAGTCTCGCAGAGAACCTCAAAGTTTTCTCCCCTTGCCTTTTCCAGAGCCGTCTTTACTACGCCCGGGCCGCTGACGCCTACGTTAATAATGGCATCTGCCTCGGTTACGCCGTGGAATGCGCCCGCCATAAATGGATTATCATCCGGCGCATTGCAGAACACCACCAGCTTGGCGCAGCCTAAGGAATCGTTGTCTTTGGTCGCTTCAGCTGTCTGTTTTACAATCTCTCCCATTAACTGGATGGCATCCATGTCCAGTCCGGTTTTGGTAGAGCCTACATTGACGGAGCTGCACACCCGTTCCGTCTCGGCCAGCGCCTGGGGGATGGAAAGCATCAGGTTTTTATCTGCAGTGGTCATTCCTTTATTTACCAGAGCTGAATAGCCGCCAATAAAATTGACTCCAACTTCTTTGGCCGCCCTGTCCAGGGTCTTTGCAATGGTAACAAAGTCCTCCGGCGTCTTGCAGGAGGAAGCGCCTACCAGGGCAATGGGAGTAACAGAAATCCGTTTATTGACAATGGGAATCCCGAAATCTCTGGAAATGGCCTCTCCGGTGGATACCAGATTCTTTGCCAACGTGGTGATTTTCTTATAAATCTTTTCATTCACTGTATCCAGACTGCCGTCTGCACAGTCTAGCAGACTGATGCCCATAGTAATGGTGCGGACGTCCAGGTTTTCCTGCTCTATCATTTTGTTGGTTTCGTTTACTTCATAAATATTAATCATGGTCTGCCGCCTTTCGTCTGATTAGATTCTGTGCATTTTTGTAAAAATTTCTTCTCTCTGGCACTTAATGGTAACGCCCAGCTCCAGACCGGCCTGTTCCAGGCCTTCCGCTGCCTCTTCAAAGGATGCGGTAGCATTCTGCATGTCCACTATCATCATCATGTTAAAAAAGCCCTGTACAATGGTCTGGGAAATGTCCAGAATATTGATGCGGTGCTCTGCCAGAT